>CANFOZ010000056.1 GCA_947448795.1 Bacteroidota bacterium | reverse complement strand
GACAGGATATGGAAAAGTATGTGATTAAGCGAAATGGCGAATACAAGCCCCTGCATCTTTTTAAAATTAAAGATGCGATAGTTAAGGGATTTGAAATTGTGAATGCCAAGTATGACGAAGGAGTTTTAAAAGATGTTGCGTTTGACCTTCATGAAAAGGACACTTGGGGCGTTGAAGAAATTCAGGATATCATCGAGAAAAAGCTGTTCGCCAAGAACTATTTTGATGTGATGCGTTCCTTTATGTTATTTCGGCATACCCGTAAATTACAAAGGCAAAAAACGGAGAGCATCGAAAGCAACACGACCTATATCAACAGTACGCAAACGATTGAAGAATACATTGGACAAACGGATTGGCGTATCAATGCCAATGCCAATACAGCTTTTTCCAATGCGGGCATGGTGAACAATGTAGCCGGTAAAATTATTGCCAATTATTGGCTTGATAAAGTGTATTCCTCTGAAGAAGGCGCCACGCATCGCAATGGTGATATACATATTCACGATTTGGATTGCTTGACGGGATATTGCGCCGGTTGGAGTTTGCGGGCTTTGTTAAACGAAGGTTTTAATGGGGTAAGGGGCAGGGTTGAAAGCAAAGCGCCTTCGCATTTTAAGGAAGCATTAGGCCAGATGGCTAATTTTTTAGGCATTCTCCAAAGCGAGTGGGCCGGAGCGCAAGCGTTTAGTTCTTTTGATACCTATCTGGCTCCTTATGTTTTTAAGGATCAGCTGTCCTTTGATGAAGTCTTAAAAGCCATACGCAGCTTTATCTACAACCTTAATGTACCTGCTCGTTGGGGGCAATCGCCTTTTACGAACATTACTTTGGATTGGGTGGTGCCTTCTGATTTAAAGGAGCAAATTCCGACTAAAAAAGACCATCATCTGTTTGAATTTATTAACGACGATAAGCTAAAAGCGCTAGCAAAATCAAGAGGTGTAGATGAATTAGTCAATCTACGGTATGAACATTTTCAGGAGGAGATGAACCTAATCAATAAAGCATACTATACCGTTATGACGGAGGGTGATGCCCAAGGGCAGCCTTTTACATTTCCAATACCCACGGTAAACATTACCGAGGATTTTGATTGGTATGGCGAGAATACCGATTTGCTCTTTGAAAACACAGCTAAAATTGGTTCATCTTATTTTCAAAACTTTATTGGAAGTCAATACATTTTAGATGAGGAAGGGAATAAAATAGAAAATGAAAAGGCCTATAAACCAAATGCAGTAAGAAGCATGTGCTGTCGTTTGCAGCTTGATTTGCGCGAATTGTTAAAGCGTGGAAATGGATTGTTTGGCAGTGCAGAAATGACAGGCAGCATTGGTGTTGTTACCATCAATATGGCGCGTCTTGGCTTTTTATACAAAGGCAATGAAAAAGCTTGTTATGCGCGTTTGGATATGCTGCTAGACATAGCTAAGTCGACGCTGGAAAAGAAACGTGTATTTATTCAAGAAATGTACGAACGCGGATTATACCCTTACACCAAAAGGTATCTCAGCCACTTCCGCAATCATTTTTCAACCATTGGTGTAAATGGAATCAATGAAATGATTTTAAATTTCACCGACGAAAAAGAAAATGTCACAACGGATCGAGGCATTCAATTGGCTGGGCAAATACTGGAGCACATTAGAGAGAAGATGAAGGTGTTTCAAGAAGAAACAGGAAATCTTTATAACCTTGAAGCTACGCCAGCAGAAGGAACGACCTATCGTTTTGCGAAAGAAGATAAAAAGCGCTTTCCCAATATCATTCAATCGGGTATGGATGAGAATATTTACTACACCAACAGCAGTCAAGTGCCCGTTAATCATACAGACGATCCATTTGAAGCCTTGATTTTGCAAGACGACTTGCAATGCAAATATACCGGTGGAACAGTTTTGCACTTATACATGCGAGAAAAAATAAGCTCGGCAGAGGCTTGCAGAAACTTAGTTAAAAAAGTGCTCTCCAATTTTAGGTTGCCCTATATTACGATTACGCCGGTGTTTAGCATTTGTCCAACACATGGCTATTTATCGGGCGAACATGAATACTGTCCTCAATGCGACGAAATATTAGTACAAAAAATAAATCCTAATCAACTACATCATGAACACTCAATCCAAGAACCAGTTATTGAAAAGCAATAATGCCTTGCGCACCAAATGCCTAGTTTATACTCGTGTAATGGGGTATTATCGACCAGTTGAAAGTTTTAATATCGGAAAAAAAGGTGAGCACAAGCAACGTATCCAATTTAGTGAAGGCAAATGCAGTTAAGCCAATTTACTCCATTACGCCTTTTACATTATTAGATTATCCTGATAAAACTGCGTGTATTGTTTGGTTTGCCGGCTGCAACATGCGGTGCTTATATTGCTATAATCCGGATATCGTTTTAGGCAAAGGGAAGCTGTCTTTTCAAGACCTGATTCTGTTTCTAAAATCGCGTGTGAACTTGTTGGATGGAGTAGTTTTAAGTGGCGGTGAATGCACCTTGCAAAAAAACCTATTCCAACTTATACAGGAAATTAAAAAGCTCGGGCTCTTGGTTAAAATTGATACAAATGGTAGCAATCCAAAAACACTAGCTTTATTGATAAAAGAAAAGCTTCTAGATTATGTGGCTCTTGATTTTAAAGCCCCACACGAGAAGTTTAAATACATCACAAAGGTTGACTATTATAGCCAGTTTATTGCCACGCTGAAGCTTTTAATAGCAAGTGCTATACCCTTTGAAGTGAGGACAACCTATCATTCATCGCTACTGGCTCTGACTGAGCTACAGCAGATGATCGCGATTCTTGAAAAACACGATTACCGAGGTGTTTACTACATTCAAAATTTCAGGAACGATACAAGGACACTTTCTGCGGTGGCAAACTCAGAACCAAACACGATAAACAACGCTGTTCTTAAAGCAAATTTCAAAGTTGCTCTTAGGAATTTTTGAATGCTGTTTTTTTTTCAAGATTCTTATTTAACAATTTTTAGCTGCATTATAGTGGCAATACTATTCGCTCTCTGTTTTAAGAGATTTGCATTTGCACCTTCAAATAATTCATCAACAGTTGTATTAAAGAGCGAAAGCCAAATCATGAATTCATTTGCACTCAGCGGATACTTGCTGTTTACTTCGAAATGCTTTTGCATCGGATTACCGGCGTAAGTGCCCGTATGAAACAATACATTTTCCCAAAACGAATACATGTTTTCTAAGTGACTTTCCCAGTTGCTTACATCTTTGAAAAACGGTTTTAGGACAAGGTCTTCACGCACACTTTTATAAAAAGCGTTGACTATCCGCACAATATCCTGCTTATCTACAATGTCATTTTTCATATTATAAATCTTTCTTTTTAAAAATTAATAAGGAAAACCAAAGCGGCAGTATTATCCAAAGCGATAAGATAAGGAAGGTGATCGTCATACCTAGTCCTGTTCCAAAGAAATCTTTGAAAATAGCGCCTGTATAGCCCATCATCGCAGATACATCCAAATGCAGTAGAATTAATATGCGGGCTAAGTCAATAGGGTTAAATGCCGCTAGTATTACCATCATTTTTTCTATTGGATAATCAGCGAACTGAAAAAGGATAAATAGGATTAAACCATCAAAAAGCAAGGCAAAAATCAGCCAAAGCAAAATTGCAATACCTATGCCTTTGGCTTTATCTCGTATAAATATAGCACTTAAAAACGCAATAGCAACAAAAACAGTAGTAATAAAGAAGCCAACTACAAGCATCATCAAGCCCACGGCCGAAGGTGCATAAACGAGGATGGGAATGCCGGCGCCAATAAAAAAGGAAAGGAGTAAGGAGGCGCTTAAACCAATAAACAAACTCAACGCTATTTTACTCCTTTTAATGGGTTGACTTAAAAGCAGCTCAATAAACTCCGAGCTGTTGTAAATGTAGATGGTAGAAAAAACAACTGAAACTAAAGGAACGGTTAAGAGAATAACATTCAATAACGTTAACAAACCTTTTGTGCTGTTGTCTTCCAGACTAAAAGCACTCCAAGACAGAATGCCTAAAATCAAGGTGTAAGCAAGTACAATCTTGTTTTTTAAAATATCTAAAACAATAAATTTCACTATTCTATTCATTGTTTCTGCTTTTTAAAATACTGGATATGGCTTTTGATATTTTTTCTTCACCTGTAGATGCTTTTAGGTCATCAATAGTTTTATGGAAATGAACAAGGCCATCCTGCATGAAAATAAGCTGCGTCACCATATCATCGAGCTCGCTCAGGAGATGCGAGGTAACTAAAATAAGTTTCCCTTTTTGCTTCTCAGCAAGGATCTTTTCTTTTAAAATTTCAGAGGCCAAGGGGTCAAGCCCAGCTGTGGGTTCATCTAAAATCAAAACATCTGGATTAAACAAGAAAGCCAAGGTGGCACTTACTTTTTGTGTGGTACCGCCAGATAGTGTGCTCATCCTTTTATTGAACAAGGCGCTCAGCTTAAATTGATGCAGTAGATCTTCATCCAATTTAATGTCTGATTGCCTGATCTCTTTAATCATTTCAATAATTTGACCGATCGTCATGTTGTCTGGATATCGACCAATTTGTGGCATGTAGCCAATGTGCTTGCGATAGTCAAAGCCTTTCAAAATAGATTCATTCTTAAACAGTATCGTTCCTTCGGTAGGAATGACCATGCCTAAAATGCTTTTTATTAAAGTTGTTTTACCACAGGCATTGGGCCCAATTAAAGCGATGCATTCGCCTTCTTTGCACGATACGTTGATATCGTTAAGAGCCCGAAGTTTCCCGAAGTTTTTTGATACATGGGTTATTTCAATCATAATTTCAAGGAATGCATTAATGGTGAATGATCCATAAAATTGTCAGGTGTAAGACTAGGAATTATTTTCTCTGATTTATCTAATAAGGTAACCATGAAGCTTCTGAACAGGAGCATGGCCGCCGCATTGTTTTCAACGATAACGGAGAAGAGACTCAGCGGGTGGTAGGGGATATCCCCGATTTTATTTTTATCCAAATCATAGCCCTCGTATTTATCCCAATAATTGCCATTAAACGTGTTTAAAACGAGGAAGCCATTCGTGCTGATGTCAAAGGTGTTGCCGATGAAGTTGTTTGAAACGATTTCGTTATCCATACAGCTTGCTTGAATCTTCATGCCCCAGCCATTGGCTTCAAAAATGTTTTTTTCAACTTTTATCCTGTTTGTTCCTTCCATGTGAATGCCCGAGGTGTTTCGAATAAAACGATTGCCAAAAATGTAACTGTCCGATATCTCTTTCAAGAAAAGACCATACGCCGCATCGCCCCAGTTTTCTTGGAATGTGTTATTAAACATTTTTACATTTTTCGTAAACATAACCGCTACGCCCGCGCCGTTGTTTAAAAACACATTTGAAATGTAGGCGTCGTTGTTTGAAAACATAAAATGCAGTCCATACCGAATATTCGCTGTTGTTACGTTTCTCCATATAATCGAGTTAGTAACAAATTCAAAATAGATGCCATCACGATGTCCAGTTACTTTGTTGGCGATAATTTGAATGCTATCGCTTTTCCAACAATGAATACCATTACCTATCTGCTGCTCTTCAACACCGTAGGAGGTAATCCGATTGTTTTTAATCACACAATTGGAGCAATATTGTAGGTAGATGCCGAAAAAATTATCGTCTAAGATATTGTCACACAGAGTAACATCTCTCGTGTTATACACCTTTATTGCGCCAGGATCATCTAAAGTAGCATACCCTGAATGCTGCACTATAAAGCCAGAAACAAAAGTATTAGCCGCTTTAATAGAAAGAATCTCATGCTTTTTTTGACCATCTAAAACTGGGTAATGAACGCCAATCAGATGGACGCCTTTGCTTACACTAATATTTCCTTCCTTGTACACACCTTCAAATACATACACGGTATCGCCTTCTGCAGCTGCAGCCAAGGCACGTGTTATGGATGAAAAAGCTTTCCCTTTTCCTACTTCGAGCTTTTTAGCGAAAGACAGAAAGGAGAAGGATAAGCTTAACAAAAAGAGAACAAGCTGTTTCATGGTTTATCAATTGAATTCCAGGTCACATATTCAGCGTTGATCTCTGTCGCATAGTGCTGCGCACTTGCTTGGTTATCGAAAGCCAACGTATTTCCACCCATTGGACTTTTAATAGTACCGCCTTTTATAAGAAACGTCTTTTCTAGCGGAATAAGTTCATTGCTCTTTATAAAATTAGCAAGGTAAATGCTTGCGCCAACAGCCTTGTCCGCATTGTCTTTTTTAAAGCTCATCAAGCACGCGATATCATCGAATTTATACGTGCGTCCTTTTTTGGTAAACAAGAGGGCCGCAAACACAGGGTTTGAGATGGTCATGCCGCAATTGTTGCAGTGATCTGCATTGTATCGGATTGGATCAGGCACGGTTTGTTTGCACGAGAAAATCGCAAATACAATACATGTTATAGTAACGACGGCTTTGAGTTTCATGCTTTTTTTCTGTTTCTTCTCAACTCTATAAAAACTGCAGTACCCATCAATACGCCGCTAATAAGTAGAAACCAACCGCCGATATCGGGAATAGAGTAGGCACCGAAATTCAAAAGTTGTTTAAATCCAAGGAGTGGTGGTTGGTAGGCCATTCCAGGAACAATTATCGCTGCGCTAGGATCTAGGTTGTGTCCGTAATTGTATTCCCACCTCCAAAAATCAATCATTGCTAGTGTGCCAAAGGCTACAAAAAAACCAAAGAGAAGGTAGAGTATAGTTCTTTTGCGAATTGCGATAACAACTAAGCAAGCCAAGGCGTAGGCGCTTATAGCATAAGGTAATACAGCAAACTCAATAAATTCATTAGCATGAATGGTTTTCATCCCGATGTAATGGTTCAAGCCATTTATTATATCCAGTTGACCACCTATTTTGTTGGCAAAGATTGTTAAAGTCAAACCCTCCGGATATTGTGGAGCGTCTAGCTCTATTCTCCAAATAGGATAAAACAAAGAAAGTACCAATAGCGCTCCAGAAAACAGGAGCAAGACTTTTGTAAGGGTTCCTATATATTTAGAATCAGTATTCATAAGAAAACGTATTAAATTATGATTGCTTCTGTTGAGGCACCCGCAATGATTAAATCCTTATTAAAAAGGAGTATTGTTTTTAACTGTTTTTTAATAAAAAAGGGAGCAGATAATGGTCTGCTCCCTTTTTATTATTCCGGTTTTATTTTGATGCAACCTCTTGCTTCGTTACACCGGTACCGAATTTAATCGGAACCGAACTTCCCGCCGGCGACACACGCACATACCCCGACATCTCTTGATGTAATGCGCTACAAAAATCGGTGCAATACATAGGTGATATACCAACTCTATCTGGTACCCATTTTAATGTTTGTGTTTCACCTGGCATAACTAACAATTCAGCATTGGAGGCGCCTTTAATCGCAAATCCATGAGGAACATCCCAGTCTTGTTCTAAGTTGGTTACGTGGAAGTACACCTCGTCTCCTAGTTTAATACCTTCAATGTTATCCGGTGTTAAGTGAGAACGAATAGCGGTCATATAAACATGCACTTTGTTGCCCTCGCGCACCACCTTTGTTTCTTTCTCGCCTTTCGTAGCATAAGGGTGTTTGTTATCTTCAATCTTGAAGATTTTAATTGATCGATCCTTGATAACACTTGCTAAAACAGCTTGCGCATAGTGGGGTTCGCCAATAGTAGGGAAATCTAAAAGTAACTTCATTTTCTCGCCACTGATATCGAATAACTGAGCGCTTTGCGACAATTCAGGACCTGTAGGCAGGTAACGATCTTTGGTGATTTTATTGTAAGCAATAAGGTATTTGCCAGTTGGTGTTTTTGTATCGCCACCAACAACGCACAAGTGACCAATTGAATAGAAGGTCGGTTGTCTGTCAATTACCTTTAGGTCTTTGATGTTCCATTTTACAACCTCAGACGATACGAACATCGATGTGTATGCATTTCCATTAGCATCAAATTCAGTGTGTAAAGGTCCTAGGCCTGGTTTCTTAACCTCGCCGTATAAGGCCGATTCGTATTTAATAACTGGAATACCTTCAAATTCACCATCGTAACTTTTAGCTTCAATGGCTTTAATCATTTTGTCGAAACTAAAAACAGGAATAACAGCAGCTAATTTACCGCTAGCTACAATGTATTCGCCCGTTGGAGAAACATCGCAACCGTGCGGCGACTTCGGACAAGGGATAAAATAACACAAATCCTTCAGCTCTTTAGAATCCAAAACCAACACTTCTGTTTTTATTTCTGAAGTGGCTGAGTGCGTTTTCTCGCTGTAGGTATTATGCGCATATCTTACCGTTTGTTTTCTGGCTTTGCCCGCCTTTAAATACGCCTCGGCTTTTTTCCAGTTTACTGCCATCACAAAATCTTTGTCTTTTTGCGATGCATTAACTTCTAGCAGGGTGTTCGCTTGTTCGGTGTTGTAGCAAGAGAAGAAAAACCAACCGTGCGAAACACCTTTACCAGCGCGACTTAAATCGAAGTTCACACCAGGACATTGTATTTGAAAAGCAATATCCATTTTACCATCTTCTTTGCCAACACTTATAAAGCTTAAAGTGCCTTTAAAGTTTTTCTTATAGGTGTCGATAGCTACATCGCCATTCACATCATCTGGTGGAATACTAAAACGAGTACCCGCAACTACATACTCCGTGTTCTCTGTAATAAAAGGAGAGGAGTGGTTACCACCGCTGTTCGGGATCTCAATAATTTCTTGCGTGCGAAAAGTGGTTAGGTCAATACGCGCAACACGCGGTGTGTTGTTGGCGTTGCCAAATACCCAACGGCCATCGACTTCGCCATTGGTTTTCGACAATTGTACATGGTGTAAATCATCCCAAGGCACCATCCCGTGCGACGTGTTGAGCATCGGCTTCGTCTCTTCGCTAAAGCCCCATCCTTTTTCAGGGTCCGTTGAAAAAACAGGAATTACCCGTAGCAAACGACCAGAGGGTATTCCATAAACACTCATTTGGCCGCTAAATCCACCGCTCACAAAATTGTAAATTTCGTCATACTTACCAGGTGCAACATAAACCTTGCTAGCCGCATCGCCACTAACTGCGCTGGCAATGTTTTTTTGCTTGCACGATTGTAAGCCGGAAGCAGCTATTAATCCTGTTAATACTGCAATTTTAATTGCGTTTTTCATAGGCTTGTTTTTATTTATTTTGATTGATCATTTTTTCTCATGAATTCTAAAATCGCTCTGGCGTTGTCGTCTGTTAAGTTTTGATTCGGCATTCTCACCAAACACAATTCTAACATCGCTTGTGCTTGCGGATCTTTATCAATCATCGGATCCGGATTGGTAATGAAGTTCATGATCCACTCACCAGTTCTTCTAGAGGTAACACCTTTCCAGCCCGGACCAACTAATTTCTCCGTCGTTGTTTTATGGCAGGAGGTACATTTAACCCCAGCAACATCTTCGCCGGCTTTGGCTTTGGCATCGTCTATCTTGTCGCTTAGTGCAATCGACTCGGCAGTAAATTTGCCTTCCCCTCTTTTAGGATCGTACTTCTCAGGATCGGCTACAGTTTTTTGCGCCGCATCCTGTGTTGCGCTTTCGGATGTTGATTTGTCATCTCCTCCACAGGATGTGAAGAACGCTGCAAGTAGCAGGCAAGCAAGTAAAAGATAGGTTTTCATCATGGTATTTTTTTTTTTTTGTAAAATTCCAGCATTAATGAATGCTTTTATGTGATTAAAATCATACAACCACAACTATTAATTGTGATTTTTGAAAACCTAATAAAAACAACGTTTGTAGGCGCGTCGTTTTATGCCCTGTATTGAGCAAAAAATCCACACCGTTTTGGTGTGGATTTGTGATGAGTGTCTTTATTATTTATCGACCCCAAATTAATAGGTGCTGCTTCCACCTGCCGGCTCTTGCATCAGCACCCCCTTTGCAATCAAATCTTTAATATAGCGCAAAGCATTGTCAGGTAACCATTTTGTTAATTTCCCCATTTGGAGGGCGTTAAATTCCATCAAAGACTTCGAAAAATTTATTGATCAACGGGCCTTGGCGTTCATGGATGTCTATGTCCAAGAATAGATTCCCAAACCCCGCTTTACGCGATACGTGCAGCAGCGTACTTTCCGTATTGAGCCGCGCTGCTCGCGATGGATCAATTGTATATGGTTGAAATTTTATAAAATCACAAAAAACCCCTTTTTTAAAACACAAAATAGCAAGAATGACACGACTCCGTGGTACATGCGCTCAAGCTAGTCAAGCCCATGCTTTCATTCACTATTTTGCTTGTTACAAAGTTCTATATAGATAATAAAAACTGGATAAATATGGAATTGGATTCCAAATTATTCCATATCTTTGTTTCATGATTCAGCGTGTTGCAAAGAAAAAACTGCTCGACCTTGCCTCAAAATTTAAAGCGGTGGCGGTAACAGGGGCTCGTCAAACGGGTAAGACTACCTTGTTGAAGCAAGTGTTCAAGGGAAAGCCATACGTGTCTTTGGAAAATCCGGACACGCGCGCTTTCGCATTGGAAGATCCGCGTGGTTTCATAGCTATGTATCCGCGTGGCGCTGTCTTGGATGAAGTGCAGCGCACACCGGAGCTGTTCTCGTATCTGCAGGAAATATTGGATGATTCGAAAACGAAGGGCTTGTTCATTCTATCTGGTTCAAACAATTTCTTGTTGCAGCAGACAATCTCACAAACGCTCGCCGGGCGTGTCGGTTATCTGAGCTTGCTGCCTTTCTCGCTCGGCGAACTGTCTAAAGCTGGTCAACTGCCTGCAGACGATAACGAACTTATGCTCAAAGGCTTCTATCCTCCGATTTACGACCAGGAGATACCGCCTTTGGATTGGTGTCCGAACTACATCCGTACATATATCGAGAAAGACGTTCGCCAGATTAAGAACATCGCCGATCTGATTGTCTTTGAGCGTTTTCTAAAACTGCTAGCCGGTCGCACGGGGCAAGAGCTTAATCACAGCGCCATCGCCGTAGAGGCCGGCGTGGATGTCAAGACTGTGCAGTCTTGGATTGGTATTCTAGAAAGCAGCTATATAGTGTACTTAGTTAAGCCGCATCATCAGAACTTCAATAAAGTGTTGGTTAAACGCCCAAAACTCTATTTTTACGACACGGCATTGGTCTGTTACCTCTTGGGGATTCGCAATGCGGGGCAGTTGGAGTTTCATCCCTTACGCGGTGCAATCTTCGAAAGCATGGTGGTTACCGAGTTGGTAAAAAAACGCACCCACGCGGGGCTGCCTGTGAATCTGTTTTTCTGGCGCGATAAGACCGGTCACGAGATCGACATATTGGTGGACGAGGGTGGGCGATTGACACCCATCGAGATCAAATCGGGTAAAACCTTTTCCGCTGCTTATTTTAAGAACATCGCGTATTGGTCGAAGCTCAGCGGCAGTGATAAGGCCGTGCTGCTCTATGCAGGCAAGGAACACCAGCGTCGCAGTGGCGGCCGGGAGGTGATGAACTGGCGAAAAATAAGTCAGCGCGACTTATAATCCTTCCACTTTATGATAATGGTAAGGGAATAAATCCGAATAGGAGATCCTGCTCGCCATGGTTGTTTTCTCATTCTTAAAAACGAAATGCTAAGCAGCGTATTGAAATAATTAGGAATCGGATTCCATATTTATCCAGTTTCGACCTTGCTGTTATTATTTTTGAACTTCAAATTCACTGCCTCCACAAAAGCGTATTGAGCAAAAAAAAACCACACCGTTTGGTGTGGTTTTATGCTGTGTGCACCCGAAGGGAGTCGAACCCCTAACCTTCTGATCCGTAGTCAGATGCTCTATCCAATTAAGCTACGGGTGCTAAAATAACAACAATCTACTCGATAACTACCTTAAGACCGCGCTCTGCTAGCATCTTTGACATCTTCTGCAATTCCTTGCGTGGGAGTGTCTTGATCACACATTGGCCTCGGTAGTGAACCAAAGTGGCGCACTGAGATGCCTGCTCCGGTTCGTGTCCGCATACATCAATCAAAGAATCAATAACAAATTCAAAGCTGTTAACCTCGTCATTTAGCAAAATCAAACGAGCCGTTGCTTGCTCGGTATGCTCGTGCTGACTGACTTCTGCTGCTTGCTTTTTGTTCGGTGTTTGCCTTTTCATGCCTATTTATTTCCGTAAACGGAGTGCAAATGTCGGGATGTTTTTGGACAAATAAAAATACAATGTTGAAAATCTTCGTTTTTTAAGAAAAATGCAAAGTTTTGCCTCGTTTTAGGTATTTCAATTGCCCCCGTATGCAATCCCGATAGCTTTTATACGGATGATGTAATCTGCTGCGCCGCAATGCTGTTCATTTTTGTAGAATCAAATAAGTACCCTATGCACTCGTATCTTTTTCGCTGCTCAGTTTCCCTTTCCATACTCCTTTTATCGTGCTCGCTATCTGCCCAGACCCTTCCTGCTGCCTTGCGCATCGATACAACGCGTCACCAACTGATAGCCGGTGATCAGCCCAATCGTGGACTTTACGACCAGTCCATCGTGCGTAATTACTACCTCTACTTCAATCAACCCGATTATTGGCACATGATGGATAGTATCTATTGGTGTTGGACGCGCTCCGATATCCCGGCCACTTTGGTCGTGGATGGGGTAACGTATCCTCAAGTGGGGGTGCGTTTTAAGGGACAGTCCTCGTTTCAGCAAGTGCAAGGCTCCGAAAAGAAATCCTTCGATATTACATTGGATTATCAAATTCCTGGTCAGAACATCATGGGATACAAGAATTTGAACTTGAACAACTCTTTTCAGGATCCTTCTTTCATAGGTGAGGTGCTGTATCAACACCTCTTGAAAAAACACATTCCCGAGGCTATGTCGTGTTATGCTCGCTTATTCATTAATGGAGCGTATTGGGGACTGTATCCTCAGCTAGAGCAGCTTAACACAACTTTTTTAAAGGAGTGGTACTTGAGCAACAACGGTACCTTCTGGCGCTGTGATCGTCCAAATGGTGGGCCTGCTGGCTACGGCGATGGCACTGGTGCACTGAATTACCTCGGTCCCGATACGAGTAGTTATCAGCCCAATTACATCTTGAAGTCAACAAGCAAGATCAATCCTTGGGATGATTTAGTTCACACCTGTGATGTGCTTAACAATACACCAATCGATAGCTTGCCTTTGCATTTACCGGCGGTGTTGGATGTGGATCGAACCCTTTGGTTTTTGGCGAGCGAAAATTTGTTCTCCGACGATGATAGTTATATACAGAAAGGGCGCATGGATTATTTCGCTTATTGGGAAAGAGAAACAGGACGCATGGCGCCGCAGGAATACGATGGCAATACGGTGATGAATCCAGCATTTGTTAACTGGGATCCCTTTTATCATGAAGACAGCGTCAACTATCCTTTAATGCATCGGCTTTTTCAGGTTCCTGAATACCGGCAGCGCTACCTAGCGCATGTGCGAACACTCTTGCAAGAGGATTTCAATCCCGACACCATTACGCAGTGTATTCAAAACTATCGCGACTTGATTGACACGATGGTCTTTAATGATCCGAAGAAATTATATACCTATGCTGAGTTTCAAAGCGATCTACTTGTGAAAGAGCAGTTTATGAATCAAAAACGCATTAACGATTTAGCCCATCCCGAAGTAGCCCAATCCGCCCCTGTAATTAGTGCTACGAGCTGGTCTGTTAGCGGGGTGGAATGGCGTGCACCAGCAAATGGAGAAGCCGTGCTTGTGAAGACACACGTCCAAACAAGCACTGCTGCTGCTATCGTCGCTTTGTATTATGCAAGCGGCGTGGTTGGAAATTTCATGCATGTCAAAATGTATGACGATGGTTTACACAACGACGGCCTAGCCAACGATGGTGTTTTTTGTGGGAACATACCGAGCGCACCAAACGGCACTGTTGTTCGCTTTTACATCGAAGCCAAAGGCGGTGTTGCGCCATTTAGCGTAAGCTACAATCCGCCTGGAGCCGAGCATAATGTGTTCGTGTATCGAGTGGGGGCGGTGAACGGGTTAGTGGATGCTAAGGAGGATGCCTTATCTATTGGGCCTGTGCCTTGTGGTGGTATCCTGCGTATTCAACACGAAAGCACTGCTGCTTCACTCGTTTGTATCTATGATGTTGATGGACAAAAAGTGATGGAATGCGCTATGGAACACAGTGTGGATTTAGATCTATCGCGCTTAACCAATGGGGTTTATTTCGTCTCTTGCGATAGGCAATACCGCAAGATCGTTCTGATTCATTGAGGTGCTTGTGTCTTGTTCTTCTCGCGTCGACACCTATCGCTGCAGTATTTAACGTCCGACCACACCTTCTCCCATTTTTTGCGCCAGGTAAATGGGCGTTCACAAACGACACATAGTTTCGTCGGTAAATCGCGCTTCTTAATCTGTGCCATGGCTTACGTTTTGTTATCCGTTGATTGATTTGGAGAGGTGTTGACGTGCTTGTTTAGTATGCGTCGTCCTTCCTGCTTGACCGAGTCGCTTTTTCGAAACGACCAAATAATCTCGCTTGCCGTTTTGCGTGTGACCTCCAAATCAACGATGGGCGCTGGATAATCATTTCCAATGCGCACTTGATAAAGTGTTTGCTCCATCTCCGTCATCTTCCAAGGCTCGTGAATAAAAGCAATGGGCACATTGGCGAGTTCAGGGATCCAAGTCTTTATGAACAGTCCTTCGGGATCGTGCTCCTCGGAGTTTTTTACGGGGTTGTAGATGCGCACGGTATTGATGCCGGTGACGCCGGATTGCATTTGTAGTTGAGGGTAATGGATGCCTGGCTCATAATCTAAAAACTGCCTCGCCAAAAAATGAAGGTCGCGCCAGTCTTGCCATAGATTGAATACAAAGAACGACACCACCATGGCGCGCATTCTGAAATTCAGATAGCCGGTGGCCACCACGCAGCGCATGCATGCATCGACCAGGGGTACACCTGTATTGCCCGCCTGCCATGCTGCGATGTATGCCTCGTTGCGTGGTTTCTCTATACTAACAAAGGCCTTGTTCACATGTTCGAACTCCATGCGGCATTCGTCTTCGAATTTTTGGATGAAATGGCAGTGCCAATGCAAGCGGGAGATGAAGTTAGCGAGTGCGCGCTTGTTGGATGCATTCGCATAGTGCTGCATGGTGTATTGATAAACCATCCGCATGCTTATGTTGCCATAACTCAGATAGGGAGATATGCGGCTGCATCCCTTCCGACTGAGCAAAGGTTTAGAAATGTGTTTTGAATAATTGACGTAGCGTTCCGTCAAAAAGCTTTGTAGGTATTTCCAAGCTTTGCTCTCGCCGCCGGGCTGAAAGGTGGGGTGGTGGGTCCTGATTTCTTGTGGTAATTCTGGTCCTTTTATCGTATTGTAAAATCCATTATCAAGTTTTAAAAAATGCCAATCCGTTTCATGCACCCATTTGGGCGTTTCTGTCATAAACTCCTTCCAGCGTTTCTCCCAATCTTTACGCGACTTCAATCGGCGAATGACACCGTTTTGTCTGTATTCCTGCCAATCGATGCTGTTTTTCTTGCAATGCGCAGCCATGGCTAGGTCTCGGTCGTAACTTATTTTATTGCCTGTTTCTTGATGTGAGAATAGGCTTTTGATGGTATACCGATAAGCCAGTTGATTGAATACATCAAGCACTTCGCCATGGAAAACAAGGATTCGTGCATGCAGCTCCACTAATTTCGATTGCATGTCCTCTAGCGACTGATGAATGAAGCGCCAGTGGCGCACATCGCTGTCGTCATAGCGCATCAGCGAGGGTTCGAAACAGTAAATCATCAGCACAGGCAAATCCTGTTTTTGTGCTTGATACAAGGCCTCGTGGTCGGTGAAACGCAAATCCCTTTTAAACCAAACGATGGCTATGTCTTGCTTGCGCTCTGCATCTGTGTTCATCTCCAAATCTGGCTTGGGTCAAGCTTTAAAAAGGGTCCGATTTTTGAAGATCAGATTCATTATCGTTTGCTCAATTTATTGAGCGAAATAACTTGCTGCTGCTTGCATTTGAAGCGATCAATTTCGGGATTACGCTTTTTCTCGTGCTTCATACTGACGCCGGTATTCACCCGTTTTCTCCATAAATTAAAGCTGCTGCGTTTCAGTTCCTTGCGCATCAGGGCAATCACATCGGCTTCGACGAGTCCGAACTGGGCTTTAATGACTTCGAAAGATGTGCGATCTTCCCAGGCCATCTCGATCACGCGGTCAATGTCTTTGGGTTCGAGCATGTTGATAGGTTGTTAATGCAAACGGGGCTTCAATAAACCGAGCAACGCTCCGCACTCAGCCTCCGTTTGCATATTTACTCTCTGTTTTATTCTTTCTCTTTCTTTATTTCTATTTCTCTCTCATTCTCATTCTCATTCTCTTTTACTCCATCTTCACTACTTTCCTTGAAATCGTTCCTTCAACCGACTTTATGTTCAGTTGGTACACGCCCATTGGCAATTCGCTAAAATTGATCTGTAGTGCGTCGCTAGGCATTGTATAGGTAGCAATGCGCTCACCAAGCATGTTGTAAAGCTCAATAATCAAGTCCGGATGCATGCCAGGTAGTTCGATAGTCAATTGATCGAGCACCGGGTTCGGAAATATGTTCAGACCGGCTGCGTTGATGGTCTCGATGCCGGCACAAGGATCAACATAGATAAGCTGCGTTGCGCTGTTTTCACAACCTGTTGTGCCATCAACAACGGTATAGGAGATCTCGTGTAATCCAGCTCCAGCAGTAACAGGGTCGAAGCGATTTGATACTACACCAATACCAGAGTAGGTACCACCAGCAGGACTCCCTCCAGCGAGGTTGAAGGGTAAGGCATAGCTACAAATGGTGTCGGTGCTGAGGACGAAGGCCACGGCAGGCAAAGGGTGAACTTGCAGCGATACATTGCTAGTGTCGGTGCAGCCATTAGAGCTAGTGCCAATAACGGTGTAGGTGGTTGAGCTTGTTGGACTCACATTCACCGAGCTACCACCGAGGTTACCCGGTGTCCATGTATAAAGCGAAGCGCCTGTTGCGTCCAGACTCGCTGTTTCGCTGAAGCAGATGGCTGGGGATGAAGCATTGGTAGTAAGTACCGGTTTAGTCAATAGGGTGATACTTGCTGTTGCGGATGCACTGCAACCGTTTGCGTTTGTGCCAGTAACGGTGTAACTTCCATTGGCTGTCGGGCTAACAAGGAGGGAGTCATTCGTTGAGCCATTAGACAGCCAGGTGTAGGTAGCAGCTCCAGTAGCAGTAAGCGTTTGCGAAGCTCCTTCACAGACGGACGCCGTTAATGGATTAATGTTGATGTTAGGCGCAGCTAACACACTCAGCGTGGTTTGTGCAGTGTTGCTGCAAGCGCCATTGTTTCCGGTCAGTGTGTAGGTAGTAGTGTTTGTTGGTGAAACGGATACCGACGGACCACTGAGGTTGCCTGGCTGCCAGAGGTAGTTGTTTGCGCCGGTGCCACTTAATGTTGCCGATGCGCCAGCACAAAGGGTGCTTTGTGTTGTGCTGATGCTCACATTAGCAGCAGGAGCGAGGCTTACCATCACGGTGTCGGTTGCGGTACAACCTGCTGCATTAGTGCCTGTTACTAGATAGGCCGTGCTTCCTGTTGGGTTCACGGTAACGCTTGCTCCGCTGAGGTTGCCCGGCTGCCAACTATAGCTGCTGGCTCCCGATGCATTGAGCGTAGCACTGCCGCCTGCGCAAAGGTTTTGGTCGCTACCAGCCAATACCAAGGGATTTGCAGATATTGAAACGGTCTTGGTTTGGACGCCCGCACACAGCGCTGCGTTCAAGCCGGTAACAGTGTAGGTGGTGGTGGTGGATGGATTGACATTGACACTTGCGCCGCTGAGGTTGCCCGGCTGCCAGGTGTAACTTAGTCCGCCCGTTGCGGTAAGCACCGCAGATGAACCGGCGCACAAACTAGTGCTGCCGCTAACACTGATGCTTGGTATGGAGTTCACAGACACAGTCGTGCCGCCATTGGTGGTGCAGCCGATGCCGTAGTTGGCGATTACGGTATAAACTGTTGTCGTTGTCGGCGAAACGAGTATGGACGAGCCGCTCAGGTTACCCGGTAACCAGGTGTAGCTGCTTCCTCCACTGGCCGTGACGGTGGTTGTTGATCCGGCGCAAATGGCGGCTTGCTGTGCATTCACATTGATCGTCGGTGCGTTCTGAACAGTGAGGGTTATTAACGCTGTAGTGCTACAACCGTTGCTAGCATAGCCCGTGAGGGAATACGTGCTTGTGGCGTTTGGTGTCAATACCGCTAATGAATTGTTAATGTTACCCGGCTGCCAAACATAGGATTGTGCGCCCGATGCAGACATTGTGGTGCTTGCACCAGGACAGATCATGGTTGGTCCGGCTGCACTGATGGTTGGGTTGCTGTTCACGGTAACTGTCGAGCTGCTAGCGCTGCTGCATCCGTTGGATCCGACGGCATTTACTGTATACGTTGTGGTATTTGTTGGTGCAACGACAATGGCTGAGGTGTTGAAGTTGCCTGGTTGCCAGTTGTAGCTGATACCACCGCTAACTGTAACGGTGGTGCTTCCGCCAACACAGATGCTGGTGTTGCCGCTCATGGTAAGAGCAGGCAAAGCATTGACGCCCACATTTACAGTTGCAGTCGAGCTACATCCGTTGGCGTTGCTTCCTGTGACTGTGTAGGTGGTCGTGCTTGCTGGTCCAGCAAGAACATTGCTACCGCTGATGTTTCCCGGTTGCCAGGTATAAGAGCTACCACCTGTTGCACTTAGCGTGGTGTTGCTCCCAAGACAGATAGCCGATTGTGCCGCGCTGGCATTGATCACTGGCGATGTATTCACACTAACAGGGT
>CANFOZ010000055.1 GCA_947448795.1 Bacteroidota bacterium | reverse complement strand
TGCGAAAAATAATTGATTGGCGGTTCTGTTAATAAAGGAGACGCAAAAAACAATTGATTGGCGGTTCTATTAATAAAGGAGACGCAAAAAACAATTGATTGGCGGTTCTATTAATAAAGGAGACGCAAAAAATAATTGATTGGCGGTTCTGTTAATAAAGGAGACGCAAAAAACAATTGATTGGCGGTTTTCTTAAAAAAGGAGACGCAAAGCATTGCGTCTCTACTTTTTACTTTTTACTTTTTACTTTTTACTTTTTACTTTTTACTTTTATGGCGCCTGCCTTCGGCACCGGGCTGTTCAGGGGTTCCGCCCTTCGGGCACTTCGTCCCTTACCATCCCTGGCGCGAAAAGAGACGCAAGGCATTGCGTCTCTACTCCGCCACTGCGCCACCACCGTACATCTGCGACTTGTAACGCAATGACGGCGACTCGATGAACGCACCCAATCCCAATCGCTCCCACATCGCATCTACTTGCTTAATGGTCGCATCATCCGACACCAAAATATTCGGCCACGGTCGCTCGAAACCATCTAACTCCTTGGTCTTGCGGGTACCATCGAACAACATCTTCGTCATCCCTTGCGCATCGCGAAACGGATAATGATCGCGCTTCGGATCGAGGTTGTTGGCAAAACGCCACACCGCGTCCGTCATGCGACTGATATCAATCGTGTGATCCAACACAGCCACTAGCTTAACATTCGCCATAATTGGATGTGCAAACAATGTCGGCGCAAAGGCAGCCAGCTGCCCAGGCTCTGTCTTCTCCACGCTTACAAACAACATCGGAATACCCAATGTCAAAAGAAGATCATTGACAGCATGTATTTTAGGAAACTCCTTTTGCAAGGATGCTTTGTCGAACACAATAGGACCTGCAGTCGCGCTTGCTTTGAACCCTGCCAATTCCTCCGGCATTTTCTTTGTCGCATCGATGCCCATTTTACCTCCGAAAGCAAAGGCAGTACAAGCATGATCAAGAACATCCATCGGTCCTTGCGAGAACAGAATATCTCGCGCTGGATCAACATGCAGCGCTGCATATTTCGCAACCGCTAAATTGTCGTGAATATTCACATCCTCATCCACCACTACGAGCATTTTATTCAACATCATCTGTCCCGCGCCCCACAAAGCATTCATCACCTTCTGCGCGTGGCCTGGATATTCTTTTGCAATTTTCACAATCACCAAATTATGAAAGACGCCTTCCACCGGCATCACCATATCAATTAATTCAGGCAACATCGTTAAGCGAATCGGTGCGATGAAGATGCGCTCTGTAGCTTTGCCAATCCAGGCATCTTCTTGTGGCGGGATACCTACAATCGTAGTTGAATAGACAGCATCCTTGCGGTGTGTGATGGCTGTTACATGAAAACGCGGGTAGTAATCGGCGAGTGAATAATAGCCGGTGTGATCGCCGAAAGGTCCTTCCCAAATCAGCTCTTCACTCGGATCCACATAGCCCTCGATAACGAAATCAGCATCGGCAGGCACCTGCACATCTTGTGTGATGCATTGCACCAGCTCTACTTTTTTCTTGCGAATGAAACCGGCTAGCATATATTCATCCACGCCTTCTGGCAATGGTGCTGTGGCAGCATACGCATTGGAAGGATCACCACCAATAGCAACCGCAACTGGCATGATCTTGCCTAATTTCTTATAGATGTTGTAATGCTTCGCCGACACCTTATGACGATGCCAATGCATGCCCGTCATCGTTTTGTCGAACACTTGCATACGATAAAGACCCACGTTGCGAAGTCCGGTCTCGGGATCTTTGGTGTGTATAATGGGCAAGGTAATAAAGGGACCTCCATCTTCGGGCCAGCAGGTAAGCACAGGCAATTTAGAGAGATCCGGATCTTTCATCACAACCTCTTGGCAGGCACCGCGACCACTAACTGTCTTCGGCATCCACGAAACGATCTCCGCAAGCTCAGGAAGTGCGCGCAGTTTGTCCATCAAGGACTGTTTCGGCGCTACCATCTTTTTAAATAATTGTTCGATCTCCAATGCAAGATCATCGAGCTTGGCAACACCGAGTGCCATGGCCATGCGTTTCTCAGAGCCGTAGGCATTGATGAGCACTGGAAAGCCCGTACCTGTATTTTCAAACAGCAAGGCCTTGTTTTGCACATCCCCTGACTTAGAAATACGGTCGGTGATTTCTGAAATCTGCAAATGCGGATCGACGAAGTCCTTGATGCGTATAAGTTCGCCGGCCTTGTCAAGTTCGGCGATAAATTTTGGGAGCGAAGCGAACATATCGAAACCACTTTCGGAGATAGTCCGAGGCGGTGCCACAAAGGTAGTTAAGATGCGCCAAACCGAGCAAGGTAGAAAGAAGAATAAGCAGGGTATTTTAAAGGCCGCAGTTTGAAGGTCAGGTGGCGGTATTCTTGGTTTAATTTAGGAAACAAATGAAAATCTGACTAAATTTGGAACTGAAAAACATTCACTATGGGACGTAGTTTTGAAAAACGGAAGCACAAAATGTTTGCTCGATGGAGCAAGATGGCAAAAGGCTTTACTAAAATGGGCAAGGAGATTGCCATTGCCGTAAAAGCTGGCGGCCCACAACCCGATGCTAACCCTCGCTTGCGCATGGCTATGCAGAATGCCAAAGCCATCAACATGCCCAAGGATAGGATTGAGGCAGCTATCAAAAGAGCATCTGAAAAGAGTTCGGCCAACTTCGAAGAAGTTGTTTACGAAGGATATGGTCCGTATGGCGTTGCCATACTTATTGAATGCGCAACGGACAATCCGATACGCACCGTTGCCAACATCCGCATGTACCTCACAAGGGCTGAAGGTACATTAGGCACAAGCGGTTCACTCAGTTTCGTTTTTGATCGCAAAGGTGTTTTTCGTGTGTCAGCCGAAGGACGCAATATAGAAGAGCTTGAGCTTGAGCTTATCGACCACGGTATGGATGAGATCGAAGAGGATGAAAACGAACTCGTCATATACACGCCATTCAACGACATCGGCGGTATGCAAAAAGCACTAGAAGAAAAAGGCATCGCGGTAATCAGTGCCGAAAAACAACGCATCCCTACAAGCTTCAAGGAGCTTACCGAAGAACAAGAAGAGGAGGTTAACAAACTCATAGAACAAATCGAAGAAGACGACGACGTTCAGGCTGTTTACTCCAACATAAAATAGTCCTTCGTGGTTCATAGCTAAATCATGCGCCTTTTATTGGGTTTCTATTCCATCCTGCTGCTTGCAACGCTCGCCGGTTGTTCAAAAATTCCATTCGACTGGCGCAACAAATATTGCGGCGACTACCTTTTTAGCTATAGTTATTATTCGTGGAGCGGCTCCTCGCAAAGCGCGACGATTCAAAAGGAATACAAGGGCCGCGTCTATTACAACAAAGCCGATTCAAAAAGCACCATACATCTCGCTTTTTCAGAAACAGAAGATTTCGAATGCACCATTGACAAGGTAGGCAATCTAATTTATTGCGGCGGTGAAGGCCGATTTGAAAGCAAAGACAAAGTCTCCTTTTACTATTCCTCGCATTCGTGTGCGGGCCAAGGACTCGGCGGTGGCGTGGTTTACACCATCAGCGGACAAAAAGATTAATCACGGCATTGCTTATTTCCATAAATTTGGAAAACACAATGAGCAAAATCCATTTCAAAGGTCTTAACACCTACCGAGCCATCGCTGCACTGCTCGTGGTGGTTGGCCATATCGAGATGTTTAAGTCCAAACATGGTCTTGCGCATTATCTCAACGAACCCTACTTCTATTATACCGGAGGCCACATCGGCGTGGTGCTCTTCTTCGCGCTGAGCGGTTTCCTCATTACCTATTTGCTACTGAAAGAACGGTCTGAGAAAAAGGAGATATCGCTCAAAAACTTCTACATGCGCCGCATACTTCGTGTTTGGCCCGTGTACTTTTTGGTGCTTTTAATATCCTATCTCTGCACCGACTTCGTGCCTGCACCCATAACGCTTTTGCTTTGCTTAACCATCTTCCCAAATGTGGCGCATGCCTTGAACAAAGACTGGACAGTGAGCCCGCAGATATGGTCCATCGGTGTTGAAGAACAGTTTTATCTGGTATGGCCCTTTTTGCTTAAAACCTTCAAGAACATCCTACTCGTTTCGGCTTTCATCTATTTCAGTCTGCTCCTATTTCCACATGTGGCAGTAAGGCTTCTGACCAAATACGCGAGCCAACCTGCCGGCGCGATTGAGTTCATCAACAACCTGTTTTACGGAACCAAATTCAGCTGCATGGCGAGTGGCGCCTTTTTCGCATGCATCTATTTCATCAAACCAAGGATTCTCGATGCTTTTTATTCATGGAAAATTATGAATTACCTTTTGGTAGCCTTGCCTTTTGTATTGTGGTTTAGCAGCTTCCATGTGATTTATGTGAACGATGAGTTTTATTCCGTCCTTTTTGGAATCTCCATTTTGCTGATTGCCACCAATCCCAACCTCGTTGACATTGACACAAAACTTGGGACTTTTCTGGGTAAAATCTCCTATGGTATTTACATGTACCATTGGATCATTCTCGAAGTGCTTTTTCGAAATGGCTTGTATCGCGATTTTCATCAGTCGCTGCTTACAACGGCTGTGCTATATGCGGAAACCATCGCCTTGACAATACTTGTCGCAGCGGCTTCCTACTATGGACTTGAGCGTCGCATCTTACTTAAGAAAGAGCAATACGTCAGCTGATTACTTTCAACCTACTAGCAACACTGGCAACTCATGCGGCCGTGTCAATAAATCAAAAGCGCCCACTACAAGTTGATGAACTTGCCTTGCGCAAGAATTCCATTGGCATCACTTAAGCGATAACCAAAGACGCCTTGCCTTTGCATAGGTAGAATCAGATGCATTTTTTTATCGTACACATTGATTCGCTCAACGGCTCGTCCTGTAGCATCGAAAACAGTCAACTGCATAGGCAATTCACCATCGAACTCCCCTGAAAAGGTGATTGTACCGTGCGATGGATTGGGGTAACATTGCAATACTCCCCGAGCATCCGAAGCAAGAGCAACACCAGCAGGAATGCAATGTCCGGGAACGTTTTCATCGAGCCATGCTAATCGCATCGAAATCCATGCCTTCATGGTATCAAGCTCGGCATCGTATGTAGCAGCAATCGCTCCCATCTCAGGCGCAGGCCCACTGTAACCTAACAAAGCCCATTTCCTAAAATGACGGTCTTGCGCATTGTGAACTAAAGCGCGCACACTGTCGATGTAGTGAAACAAATTCGCAGTATCGAAGATGGTGCGACGACATTCTTCGTAACGACAACGCAACTCGTTATTGAACGTGCTGTCTTGCATCATCCGAACATAATAGCCCGTGCCGTAATTGTCGGTCGGACAGTCGTTGTTCAAATGCGCCCAACCCGAGCCGTCGGTGTTTTGATATAGAGCACAGCCGTTCAGGTTTTTCCATGCCCAATCGAAATCCCATACCGGACCTGCCTTTAATTTGCCGCCCCGTGAATATTGGTCTTTATTGAAGAACACACTCTTTTTAAATCCATCAGCATTGCGAGAAAGCTCATTCACCAATAGATAGTCAATGAAGGAGGTGGTGCTGAGGTATTTGCGATAGCCATTCACCGGGTCGGCGAAATCGGCGCTATACAATGCCGTTTCCAAACTGTCTATATAACTGGCGATATAGCTTTTCTGTGCCGGCACAATCGAATCCGGATCGGGGTATTCGTACATGAAATGAACGTCGAAACCGGGATGATCTATCGGCGAGAAATTGGATTGAAAACTGTTGTTGTTATTCCATATGTTTTGTTGCAGGATATAACCTCCTGTTAATGCATCACCGCTCGTTTCCAAGCTGGTCAATTTACCAATGGAAACACGATTCGGGTCGCGCTTGATTTTTTCACCGATCAAATAAATACCTCTGTAACTACTATCAATCAACACCTCGCACAAGCGGGCGCGTGGACTATAATGCCCCAAATCTCCGAACAGTTTGAATGCGAGCGCATTTCGAATTAGCGAACGATCGTTGTAATTGGACAAGAGCACCCAATCGTTTTCGGCAGGCATGCCTAAGATGGATACATCTTTGTTCGCCCAAACACTGTCGCGTGTTTCAATCGAGTACGGCTTTTGCGGATAGCCTGCAGAGGTGGCGCCACGCACTTCGATTCCGATATTACCGCTGTAGATATTTGCACTATCATTGATATGCGTGATGTTACCAAACCCGTTGTACTTGATGTCCATGCGACAATTCACTTTCACATCGTTGGGAATAATTTGGTTTAAGGTGTTGATCATCACAATTGGAAGTTCGCTGCTATCCAAAGCAACCACGCCCAAATCCCTGACACATAAATTAAAACTACCAGACGCACCACCATAACCAAAGGCCTGAATATACAGGGTAGCACCGGGAGTTAAATCATTTAGGCTTAGTAATGAATAATAGTCGACACCGGAATCATCATCGCAACCCAAGCCTTGCAGCGTGGCACAGGAAGAACCTGTCCATGCCGCTAAACCTGTATCGTTGATGGTGCCGCTATCCGTCGACAAACTGAGATTGCCAGAAGGCGGAACAATCATAGAAAACCAAATATCACCGCCCGCAAAATTGGCACAGCCCGGATTTATACCCGAAGTTGGCATGCCGGCATTGCTTGTAAACACACACATCCCGGTATCGATGGGAATAGCGTTGCACGGATTGTTGCCGGGCAATACTACCCCTTGGCAAGAACCTTCGGTTGTAAAAGAAAGCCCCGCTTGTGGCGTGGTTCCATCGCTGAAAAGCAAGTTCCAAAAGGGATCGTATAATTGATAACTATTTTCCTCCTCGTAGCTTCCTGGGGTATAAATCAAACGCAGGGTGTCGGTGGTGCAAACTTGTAAAGAATCAACCGAGCCATAAAGTGTTGCAAAATAGTCGCCTATTGGATTGCTATTTATAGTAACCTGCAAGTGACCACCGTTCCAGCCATCGCCATAAGTATCGTGCATATTTAGGTGATAAGTGCAGCATTGTGCATGCACATTTTTGCTCATAATTAGTGAACAAAATAATACAATGATAACCGGCAGACGAAGAGGCATTTGAAAAATGATTTAAGTAAAGATAGTAAATACGGGGGTGTTGAAAAAGCAGAAAATGCGCAAATTAAGGCCATAAAAGCAGCCTTCAAAAACAGATTGTATCTTTAACCTTTTCAAATATATTTAGGTAAATAAACAACACATGAACAAGCGACTGGTCATTTTCATCGCTCTTCTCTTACTGGCTTTTGCTTCTTGCATCCCAAGCAAACAGGGCGCTACACAAGTGCCATTCAAAGTAGCGAACAATTACTTCGTCAGCAATGCTGTTGGCGACGGCCCTTTGGCTAACCCTATCATTGAAAGCCAAAATCAATTTAACAGCCTGTTCGGTATGGCAACCACGATGGGTGAAAACGGAAAGCCCACGCCCATAAATTTCGACCAGCAATTCGTGATTGCCTTGGTAGGGAAGGTTACAGACAAGCCTGAAACCTACACTGTGACTTGCTTGGCAAACGATAAGGAAGGGCTCATTTTAACATACAAGTTAGCTATTGCCGACAAACAAACGTACACAAGCCAAGCATCGTGCCTACTAATAGTAGAAAGGACGTTTATCAACAAAATTAAACTCATCCAAGAAAATTAAATCCCGAGGCATGAACGCCAAGAAAATCATACAAGAGCTCAAACTCATTCCACACCCAGAGGGTGGATACTACCGCGAAACCTACCGGAGCGACACGCTTATGCAAACCAACGAAGGCGAGGAACGCAATGTAAGTACAGCCATCTATTTTTTACTGGAAAACGATAACAGGTCACGCTTTCATAAAATTAAATCAGACGAGATGTGGTTCTTCCATCAAGGCAAAACCGTAGAGATACTCATTGCTCATAACTTGGAGCTAGAACGCATCCTTTTGGGAAACGATTTCTCCAAAGGCGAAGTGCCACAAGCGATGGTGCCTGCAGGCTCTTGGTTTGCATCCCATCTAAAAGAGGAAGAAGGCGTCGCGCTTGTTAGCTGCACTGTTGCTCCAGGGTTTGATTTCACCGATTTTGAAATGGCTACAGCTGAACAAATAATTGAACTGCTTCCAGAAGAAACCGCACTTATTAACCAATTCACAGTTTAGAAAATCATGCACCCAATCCTTCGTTACATCCTTGCTATCCTGCTTGGCATCATTGCCGGCATGGCCGTAAACATGGGCATCATCTTAGTCAGCGGTCATATCATTCCGCCACCGACCGGTGCTAATCTTACTACCGAAGCGGGTATAAAAGCCGCTATGCACCTGATGGAGCCTAAACATTTTTTAATGCCCTTTTTAGCGCATGCCTTCGGTACATTTATGGGCGCATTGCTTGCTGTTAAAATTGCAAGCATTCGTCACATGCGAGCTGCCTTAATCATAGCATCCATTTTTCTTGTTGGAGGAATATTGAATGTAATCGCACTGCCAGCTCCGCTTTGGTTTAATGTGCTCGACCTGCTTGTTGCATACTTACCAATGGGTTGGCTGGCTTATAAATTGGGCAGCAAATAATTCTTGAAATACAAACAATGGCTAAACCCAATCTCCTTTAAAGGATGCTTGGAATCAGAATTAAGGTTTACCGACAAACAGGCACAATTTCCAATGGCCATGATCGTTTTTAAGATTAATACTCCCTAATTCGAAAAGTCTATGCCCCGTTCTATTCGAAGTTCATGGCTGTTTGCTATCTGTTTATCGTTGTGTGCTTGCCATGCAAGTGAGGAAAAATCGATTGCTGTTGCAACGTCAAAAACAGCTTCGTCTTCACTAAATGACACCCTGTCTACTATAGAAAAAAAAGACACGTCCATCGTTCTAATGGAAGCTACGAAACCACCTCACAAAAAGATAAAAAGCATCAATCAAGAAATAGAAACCATCGAAATTCACGATGCTGTTTCGGATCAGGAACAGAACAACATACTCCCAGGAAGTGCCACAAACACCTATCGTGAAAGCAGCAGCTCGATACTATTTCAGAGCATCGTTATCGAAGATCAAGACCTTCGGGTAGGCTGCAGTGGCGGTGTTAATAAACTCACCTTCAGCATTCCTTCGACCGCTGATTCATTCAGCTACACAAACGCAGGGCTACAAAAACTTCAACTGCAATATCGTGTTGATGGAGGCCTGTATTTTGCCACGGGAGAAAATCCAAGCAAAGGAAAAATAGCAGGCAGAAAAAAAGACGATTCGACCTGGATAGTGGAAATGAATATACTAGTACCAATGCACTCCGATCAACGCCAGCAGGAAGAAAGACCGATCAAACGAAAAATCGAATTTAGCAAAGTCAACTAAGCGAATTCGGCAGCTCGATTTTATTTAGCGTACCTCGTCCCCCATTTATAGAACTCATTCAATATCGGCTGCAAATGCTTGCCCTTTGCGGTGAGCGAATATTCAACGCGTGGCGGTATCTCCGGAAACACTTTTCTCTTTACGAGTCCATGCTCTTCCATGAACTTCAACTCCTTCACCAGCATACGGGTATTTATCCCCTCAATGCTACGCTCCAACTCCTTAAAGCGCTTCTTCCCATGCAACAAAGCATACACAATTGAAAATGACCACTTGCCTCCAAGAATAGAAAGTATCACTTGAATGGGACAAGGTTTCTTTGTTACAAAAGGTGCTTTTTCTTTGATTTTAGTCATTGCTTTACAATTTGTTAGTACTATACATTAATGTACCTACTTGCAAATGTAAAGCAATAATTGCAACTTGCACCCGTTATTAACGATAAAACAACAAAAACATGAATCCAAAATTAAAAAACATCATCAATTGGGTATTGGCCGGCTTGGTCGCCTTCATCTTTTTAGGCAGTGCAGGAAACAAACTCAGTGGCTCAGAAGAAGTACTTAAAATGGCAGAAAGTTTCGGTATTGCAGCCGATCACTTCCGCTTGATTGCCATTGTTGAACTTCTGGCAGCCCTGCTCTTCTTGTATCCACGCACAGGCCTTTTAGGCACTTTGCTTTTAACTGCCTTCATGGGTGGCGCAATTGCGACGCACGTTGAGCATGCACAAAGCCCTGTAGCTCCTGCTGTGATTCTCGCTTTCGTTTGGATTGTTACTGTAATTCGCTTCCCTGAAATGCTCGACCGAATTTTGGGTCGTCAAGAAAAAAAGTAAGCTTGTACCTGATTTCTATAAGCCGACTCCTTGAGGGGAGTCGGCTTTTTCATTGAATCTAGTTTGTAATTTTGAAGCGTAAAAAAAACAACATGGAAATAGGCATCGATAGCTTCGCAGCAACACCAAGAGATCCCAATATAACCCAAGCCGCAGCGCTAAACCAACTCGTTGATCGCATTGAACATGCCGACCGGATGGGCCTAGACATATTTGCGCTAGGCGAGCATTACCGCAAGGAATTTCTTGATTCCGCTTCAACCCTGATTCTTGCCGCTGCTGCTACGCGCACTAAAAAAATCCGATTGGGTAGCGCCGTAACCGTGCTCAGTGCAGCCGATCCGGTGCGCGTATTCCAGCAGTTCGCCACCCTCGACCTCCTCTCCAACGGTCGCGCTGAAACCGTGGTAGGCAGAGGCTCTTTTGTGGAGTCCTTTCCTTTGTTCGGTTTAGATTTCAAAGACTACGATGCGCTCTTCGCCGAAAAGCTCGACCTCTTTCTCAAGCTTCGCGATCAAGAAGTCATTACCTGGTCGGGTCGCTTCCGACCTGCACTTGATGAACAAGCTGTCTATCCCCGCCCACTACAGCAAAAACTACCCGTATGGCTGGGCGTTGGCGGCACACCCGCCTCTTTCGTGCGTGCCGGCATGCTCGGACTACCATTGATGGTTGCCGTTATCGGTGGCGAGACACACCGCTTCCGTCCGCTAATTGATTTATACCGCCAAGCGGGCGAAAAAGCGGGTCATAAAGCGGAAGACCTCAAAGTGGGTTTGCATTCTTTGGGTTATGTTGCAAAAACGCGCGAAGAAGCTATTTCAACCTATTATCCTGGCTACGCCGACATGTTCACGCGCATCGGCAAAGAGCGCGGCTTTGCGCCTGTTACCAAGGGCGGCTTTGACGCGCAGAATGGCCCAACCGGCGCACTCGTAGTTGGCGAACCCGACGAGGTGGCCGAGAAAATCCTGCGCCACAGCAAAGCCCTCGGCGGCATCTCGCGTTTTACGTTTCAGATGGATGCCGGCATTCCACACGAGCAGCTGATGCAAGCCATCGAACTGATTGGTTCGCGGGTAAAGCCCTTGGTCGGTTAAAAAAATCGCCTTTGCAACCTTGCAAGGATTTCTTTCGCCCCTCGGGTGATTGTTCCTTTGTGCCATCATTTAAAACCAAAAAATCATGGCAAACACAAAAACAATCTATCACTTCATCCTCGACAAAAGCGGGTCGATGAAGGGCAGCGAAAAAGAAACAATCAACGGCTTTAACACCCAACTGGAAACACTTCGCGGTCTGGAACGAGAATTTCCGGATCAGCAGTACATCGTCTCCCTCACCTTTTTCAACAACGAGCTTTACATGCCGCTGCAAAACGGACGCATCAGGCAAGTGCCTAACTTGGATTTACGTTCCTATCAACCGGATGGAGGAACTGCACTCCTCGATGCTATAGGCAAAGCCATCTTTGACATCAAGCGCGACCACAAAGCAGAAATCGACGCAGACAAAGCATCAGTTGTGATGGTTATTCTCACGGATGGCCATGAAAATTCCTCTCGTTTCTATTCTTACCACGATATCGCCCGCATGATCACGGAGCTGGATGCCACGGGCAAATGGACCTTCAGTTTTCTCGGTGCCGACCTCGACGCAATACATACCGCGAAAATGATGAACATCCGACAGGAGAATGTCATTTCATTCGACAAAAAAGACACGCGCAAGGTCTACGGATCTATTGCCTTATCCATTAGTGATTTTGCCGAAGCCAAAGCAAATGGTCGGATAAAGAAGGATATTTTTGATACCTTTAAGGAGAAAGACCTGCGTAGCAAACCGAACCAAGAATAAGTCATGCGTGTACATCTACTTAGATCACAAGAGTACAGTCCGGATCGGCTGAACGACGTGATGAATCTGCTCGCGCGCTTCAAAGGGCCGATTGAATTCGTGGCGGCCGAAACAACCATCGCCGAGCCTAGCATTGGCATGCGGACATGGGATGATGAGGAGTCTTTCAGCAAACAAGAGGAAATCATTTCCTACGATTCACTCAAATCACCAAACATCGTTGCTTGTATGGACTTTCCGCTCGATGAGCAAGAGATGACCTGGCCGCAATTGTTCGCGGTATGTGAGAAACACCGGAAAAGCCGAAACATTCCGGCAAACGAGTCCATCTTCCTCCTCACCGACATCGGCAACGAACACAACTGGTTTGGCTGCACGAATAGCGCACGCAACGATTTCTTCGTGCAGACCTCACACTGGAGCCACTTGTTCGGGCATGCTGTGGACGAACGCTTTCCAATTGCTTACGAGATCGTGAGCTGGATCCTGCGGGCCTTAATCTTCCATACAACCGACGAAATGTTGAAAGCTGTGCATGCGCGAAGCACAGGTTGTTTCATGGATTTCTGCCTCGACAAACGCGAGATTGTGATGAAGCTCCGAACCGCCGACATCTGCCCCAAGTGCATGGAGAAAATAGAGGAGCGGGAAGTGAACAAAGCCGTCCTGCAACAGATCCTAGCCACGATGGAAGGTATTCGTGAAAACCTCCTGTTTCGTCGTCGTTCTTCGTATCTCAATCAGCCAAGCCGGATGTTGGTGAACGGGTACACCAAACGTCTTTTTCTTAGCGACCTCGGCGACTTGGAGATCGCCTTGAACCCGAAAGAAAAGACGATGTACCTCTTTTACCTCAACCATCCCGAAGGAGTGCGCCTAGTTGATTTAATCGACCATCGCTCGGAACTGCAAAGTCTGTATGCACGCTTCGCCAGGCAAGGCGACACCGAGCAACAGGACGCAGCCCTCGATCGCCTGTTAGATCCAACCGACGACAACATCAATCAGGTGATGTCGAGGATACGCGCCAAATTCAGAGCGGCACTTGGCGACGTGCAGTACAAACACTTCAGTATCGAACGTAAAGAAGATCGCTTCGTCATTGCCCTCAACCGAGAATTAGTGAGGGTGATGGATTAAGTGCATAGCAAACATTCATTTTTTTCACGACTCTAATTTCAAGCGGAGTTTAGCATCTGCTAAACTCCGTTTCTGATTCTTCCCCATGGGATGATTAACTTTGTATACGTTTAAAACCCCTCACCATGCTCGCAGAATCCTTTCAAGAGATCATCAACCGCCGTCGTTCCAACCGTAAGTTCGATGCAGCCATTCCTGTACCCGATGAAGTGATCCGCCGCAGTCTCGAACGCGCCATCCTCTCGCCCAACAGCAGCAACATGCAGCTCTGGGAGTTCTATTGGATCAAGTCGGATGCGATGCGTAAAAAATTCGTGCCGCTTTGCCTGGATCAGTCCGCCGCGCAGACGGCGCAACAGCTGGTGGTGTTCGTGACTCGCCAAGATCTGTGGCGCAAACGCGCAGCTTGGAACCTCGAACGCATCAAGGAAAGCACAGCGCCCGAGCCCGACAAATGGCGTAAGAAAGGCACCGACTATTACGGCAAACTGATGCCGCTGCTTTACATGAACGATCCGTTTGGTATCCTCACCCTGGGCCGTCGAACACTCTGTTTCGTAATGGGTCTGCGCAAACCGTTTATGCGCTTCGCGGGCAAAAGTGATCAGCGCATCACCGTTCATAAATCCTGCGCACTCGCCGCACAAACCTTTATGCTCTCCATTGCAGCTGAGGGCTTCGAAAGCTGTCCGATGGAGGGCTTCGACCAAATACGTGTGAAGCGTGCGCTAAATCTACCGAGCGGTGCTGAGATAAACATGATCATCGCCGTTGGCAAAGGCACAGAGAAAGGCATCTGGGGTCCCCGCTTCCGCGTGCCTTATGAGGAAGTGGTATTCGAGCGATAAACTTTTCAGGTTGCACTTTCTTCACATAAAGATGTTCATGTTTCTATGGTGAACCACCATTTAGCTGTTTAAAAAGACCTTAGTTTTGATTTTGGAATTGATTTAATTTCCATTTTCAACAATAATGGCAAATAAACTTCACCTCGCATCTCTTCTATACATTGTAAGCATAAGTATTTGCTTTGCGCAACTTCCGCAAGGCGGCAATCCGCGAGGCCTCGATTGGCAGATGCTCACTTCGCCCAGCTTGCGCGTGATCTACCCCAAAGGCATGGAAGCGCAGGCCCAGCGCATCGCTGGCATGATCAACTACATCGACTCGGCCAATCGCATGTCGATCGGCGACAAAAAGAAACGCCTGGACATGGTGCTGCAAAACCAAACCGTTAACCCGAACGGGTATGTGGGTTTGGGGCCTTTCCGCAGCGAATTCTATAGCACCCCACCACAAAGCAACCTCCTGATTGGTACTATGGATTGGCTTGATGTGCTCTCTATTCACGAGTATCGTCATGCTTTACAATACATGAACCAACGCCGCGGTATCGTTAATCTCGCCTATTATCTACAGGGCGAAAATGCATGGTCCATCTTGAACGGATTGGTTATCCCGAACTGGTTTCAGGAAGGCGATGCGGTGGTCATGGAAACCGCACTGAGCAAGGCCGGCCGCGGGCGATCCGGATTCTTTACCATGGAGCAACGTGCACTTGCAAAAGCACACATTGACCTGCCGTACTACAAACACCGCAACTATTCCTACCGCGATTTCGTCCCCGATCATTACCGACTCGGCTACATGATGCTCACCAAGGTGCGCAACGAGAAAGGCAACAACGTGACGGCCACGGTAATCAAAGACGCCGCGGCCTTCAAGGGTATCTTCTACCCTTTCTCGCATGCGCTGAAAAAACAAACCGGCTATAGTACCAAAGGGCTTTACAGTGCAGCATGGGCCGATCAAAAAGCAAGCTTCGAAAAACAATGGCAGGCCGCAAACATTCATCTCACAACACCGGTAACAGACAAAGCTAAAAAGGGTTTTTTGGAATACCGCTTCCCGTGTGTCTTAGAAGATGGAAGCATCATCGCCCGCAAACGCAGCTACACAAGCACGGATGAGGTGGTGCAAATCAAAGATGGCAAAGAGACACACCTCGCTTCCATTGGTTACAACAACGACCAGATGCTCAGCTACGGCAAGGGAACAATCACATGGGCCGAAGTGTCTAACGATCCGCGCTATGCAAACAAAGATTATTCGGATGTGATAATCTATGACTTGAGCATTAAATCCAAACGGCACCTTACCCATCGCGGCCGCTTCTTTTCTCCGTCCATTTCGCCTGACGGAAAAAACATTGCTGCAATACACGTAAGTACGGATCAAAAAAATACGCTGTGCCTGTTGGATAGCAAAGACGGTAAAGTCCTGCAGGAAATTAGCACGCCAAAAAATTACTTTTTGTCGCGCGCCAGTTGGACTTCCGACGGCAAAGCGATTGTCACGTTAGCCAAACAAAACAGTCAGCTTGCGCTGCTTAAAATCGAAGTGGCTAATGGCGCTATTACAGAGCTCACCCCGTGGACGAGTCACACGATGGAAGCACCGCATGTTTTTGGCGACAAGGTTTATTTCAACGCCGATTACACCGGCATCGACAACATCTTCGCCACCGATCTCAACGGGTCCAAATCCATCGACCAGCTAACCTCCGTTCCCGTGGGAGCCTTCGAACCCTGTGTTGATAAAAACAACAACCTGGTATTCACGGAATTCACCGAGACCGGCTATATCATCTCCAAGCAACTAGTATCCGAAACCCCTATCGCCCAAGCGATTCAAATCACGGAGCCTGCTGAGATGCCCATGTTCAACACCACTGCAAATGCTAGCGAGGGCGGATCGATTTTGGATAAATCATTTTCTAAAAACTACCCCTCCAAACCCTTTGACCGACTGTTTCAGGGCATGAAGGTATACAACTGGGGACTGATGCCATCGCTCTCCAAACCAAGTTTAAATAGTGCTGCCATCAATCTTCTGCGCGATGTGTCAACCAACCTCGCAGCAAGTATGAATCTGAACGAGGACAATGCGATAGCGTATAACGCCAACCTGCAAATCTCCCGCTACTATACAACTTTGGAGCTGCGGGCTTCGCAAAGCGATCGGAACACCGATTATTACGCCGGTAATGACAGCCTGCAAAAGAAGCATTTTAACGAAAGCACGGCAGGCCTGGGCTTGAGTATCCCGTGGGAATGGAAAAAAGGCAATTTCAAAACCACGCTGCAACCCACTACAGCAGTTGACTTTCACAGTTTGAAAAACGGCCGTGTTGATAGTAAAGCAATGCCTAACCAAGACTTCTGGACCATACAAAGCGGAGTTAAATTCAGCTGTATTAAGCGTACAGCGTATCAGAATGTCGGCAGCAGACTTGGGCTGGAGGCGAAACTTGAGTATACCAATTCCTTCACCTCATCGAGCGCAAATAAAGTGAATGCGAAAGCAAAATTTTACCTGCCGGGACTTGGAAAAAACCATCAAACAGCCATCACCATGGCCTATCAACACGAAGACCTATCGAACAGTTACCAATACGCAGATGACTTCGAATATTCACGCGGATTCAAAACGCCGGTAAACGACGAGTTCTCTATGCTGCGCGCTGAGTATGGCCTGCCTTTGCTATATCCCGACTTAAACATAGCGGGCATCACGTATATCAAAAGAGTACGCGCCAACTTGTTTTATGATTACGGCATCGGTAATAAATTGAGTCTTGCACAAAGCAACACCTATGCTTCAGCCGGCTTTGAATTATTATTCGATAACACCATCATGACCATTCTCCCAATGACTTTCGGCTATCGCCAATCCTACCTGCTCAGCAAAGACCCGCGCAACCTCAGTGCAAAATCAAACAGCGGCATCTTCATCGCTGTAAATATCCAATAGTTTAAGCACACATGAAGCTGACCAAACTCTTCAACGATTTTTTTCATAGTGAAAAGGCAGGTGGGTTGCTGCTGCTAATCGTGACTGCTATTTCCCTTGTACTGGCTAATTCGCCTGTAAAAGCTGCCTATGCAAATCTTTGGCATATCGAGCTTGCAGGAGAACATCTGTCGCACTGGATCAACGACGGCTTGATGACCATCTTCTTCTTGCTCATTGGCTTGGAGCTCGAACGCGAAATGTATCTAGGCGAACTCTCCAACCTAAAAACAGCCTCGCTGCCGCTCTTCGGTGCATTAGGAGGCATGCTTATTCCCGCCGGGCTATTTCTCGCCTTCAATTACGGCACACCAACACAAGCCGGTGCCGGCATTCCGATGGCTACGGATATCGCCTTCGCCATAGGCATCCTCTCCTTACTCGGAAACAAAGTACCCGATTCGCTTAAGGTTTTCTTAACCGCCCTTGCTGTAATGGACGATCTCGGTGCCATAATCGTCATCGCGGTGTTTTACACCAAATCGCTTGCCTTATCCAACCTCTTCATCGCATTAGGAATCTGGGGCGCTCTACTCATCCTAAACCGATTGAAAGTCCGCAACATGATACCCTACCTGATTGGTGGTGTTTTTATGTGGTATTTCATGCTGCACTCCGGCGTTCATGCTACCATCACTGGCATTTTGTTAGCTTTTGCAATGCCCTTTGGCAAGGGGGATGAAAATTCGAGTTCCTATAAACTTCAACACGTTCTTCACAAACCAGTTGCCTTCTTCATTCTTCCGCTTTTCGCAATGGCGAATACATGCCTAGCACTAAGCGGCGACTGGGTGAGTGGACTTGCACAAACAAACAGTATAGGCATCATCGCCGGACTCTTTATTGGCAAGCCAGCAGGCATCTTTCTGTTCGCCTTTTTAGGCTCCTTAATTGGGGCTTGCACCCTTCCATCCGATTTAAACTGGATGCACATCATAGGCGCTGGAATGCTTGGCGGCATCGGATTCACCATGTCTATCTTCATCACCTTGCTGGCCTTTCATGAACCTGTTCACATCGACGAGGCAAAAATCGCCATACTAGTGGCCTCCATACTGTCGGGCTTGGTAGGATTTTTGATGCTGCGCAAACAATTGAAACTTCCTGTTTGACCTAAATTTCAAAGGTTGCATTACGGGCTATTATTTTTTTTGCAAAAAAAAACAACACGATTCAATGATAAATAAAATACAAATACTGGCCGTACTAGCAACGCTGATATGCAGCTGCAACGCACCCGAGCAGCAAAAAGAAGTAACTGCTGCTGAACCCATCCCAATCGAAAAGATGCAGCTGGCCGACTCCACCGCATTCTATAGCATCGCTGCTGCCTATCCTATTGACCCAGGCGATCGCGACAGTATTATGGCGACAATCATCAACAACCTCGTGGAGGAGAAAAAAGAAGATTGGAAAATGGGCGGTGTCGCATACCTTGACGAACAAAAAATGACGCGAGAGATTCCGGGTAAACCGATGCCGCGTTATGAACTCAACATCGCATACGAATCGACAGAGTCGGCGAACTACCAATCACGATCTTATCTCTTTCGAATTTTTGAATACACTGGTGGTGCAAGCGGAAACACCCGCGTGATGAGCTTCAACTACAATACGGATGGACGTCTAACACTAGAAGATGTGCTGCAAACACAAGACGGCAAAGACATCGCCATCAGTCGACTAGTAGCAGAACAAGCCCTAAAAGACCATCCGGATTTTGCAAAAGAGATGCTGCTCGATGGACTCGGGCTGGCTTTTTTAAAAGAGGATGGTGTATCTTTGGATAAAGAAAAATGCAAATGCGACGGCTTCCTCTTCGCTTCCAACTTGCAGCATTTCGTGCTTCTAGATGAAGGCATCCGTTTCTACTTCAACAAATACCAAATCGCTCCGGGTGTCTTCGGTACACCTGCCGTTCTTATCTCTTGGAAACAGCTGGAGCCCTATTTAAACGAGCACTTTAAACAATAGTCCAAACAAAAAACTTTGTGTCTATGGAAAAGACAAATACCTACAAACAAGCACCCTACCCCTGTCTTTGGTTTGATGGAAATGCCCATGACGCAGCCGACTTTTATTGCAGCGTTTTCCCGAATTCCAAAATCCTTTCGAAAAACCCAATGGCCGCTGTCTTTGAATTGAATGGCATGCGTTACATGGGCTTAAACGGTGGACCCGAATTCAGCTTCAACGAAGCAACCTCATTTGTAATCACCTGTGATACGCAAGACGAAATCGATCATTACTGGAACCTACTCACTGCGGGTGGCGCTGAAGGAAAATGCGGGTGGCTCAAAGACAAATACGGCGTGTCGTGGCAAGTAGTTCCGAGCATCCTCGGCAAACTCATGAGCGACCCCGAAAAAGCGCCGAAAGCCATGTATGCCTTTATGCAGATGAAGAAATTTGAGATCA
>CANFOZ010000054.1 GCA_947448795.1 Bacteroidota bacterium | reverse complement strand
TTATTGTTCAATGGAGATTAACTCAACTTCGAAAATGAGCGTTGCATAAGGAGCAATAACGCCGCCAGCACCTTGCTCACCGTAAGCGAGGTCGGAAGGGATGAAGAGTTTCCATTTCGAACCTACGTTCATCAGTTGCAGAGCTTCTGTCCAGCCTTTAATAACGCCACCAACAGGAAAGGTAATCGGTTCGCCACGATCAACCGAGCTGTCGAAAACAGTTCCGTCGATTAAAGTGCCATGATAATGTGTTTTTACTTTATCAGTAGCCTTTGGTTTTGGACCGGTGCCTTCTTTCATAACTACATATTGAAGTCCATCGGGCAAGGTTACTACACCTGGTTTGTTTTTGTTTTCAGCAAGAAATTTTTCACCATCTACTTTTTGTGCTTCTGATTTCTTGGCTTGGCGTTTGCCGAAGTACGCATTGAGATAAGCGTTCGCCTTTTCAGCATCCATTTTTGCAGTTGCGCCGCGCACATCCATCATGCCTTGACATAATGCTTCTATATTAACGGAGTCTAGCCCTTGCATTTTTAGATTTTCAGCGATACTCACACCGAGCGCATACGCAACGGTATCTTTTTCAGTCGAAAGAGCCACAGGGCCAGCGCAGCATTTTTGATTTTTTTTGCATTTTCCGCCGGCTTGGCTAGCAAATGGCAATGCTAGCAGCAATGCAAGTGCCAGGAATAAAGGATTGAGTTTCATAGTGTTTGTTTTTTTTTGCGAAGATAAGTTTTTTCAATTTAGTTTGCCTTTATGCGTAATTTCAAACCCAATTCAATCACCATTATTTGATATAACGATGTTTACTTCTGAAACGCAGGTGCGGGTACGATATTCTGAAACAGACAAAATGGGCTATGCCTATTATGGGCACTATGCGGCCTATTTTGAGGTAGCTCGGGTCGAAGCACTGCGCAAGCTTGGGCTTAGTTATCGCGAGATGGAGGACAAAGGTGTTTTGCTTCCTGTCTTGGAGTATAATGTCAAGTTTTACAAGCCGGCTTTTTACGACGATGTGTTGACCATCAAGACATGCATCGAGGAGCTTCCATCTGTTCGGATTCGATTTGTATCTGAAACCTTCGCAGAAGATGGCAGTCAACTAAACCGCGCAGAAGTAGTGTTGGTTTTTGTTGACAAGGAAAAGAACAAACCTTGTCAGCCGCCAGTATACTTTATGGAAAGGATTGCTTCCTTTTTTAAGAATTAAGGTAAATATCTAAACGATCATTACCTACCAAGCGACTTGAGTTTGGAATCCCTAAGCCCTTTGGTGCGGCAACGCCTTGCCCTATCTTTTTGGGGTTTGTAAATACCCTGGCTTCGTCCCAAAGTCCATTCTCGATAAAGAGATTGAGCGTTTGCGCTCCGCCTTCTACAATAAGGGACTGTATCTCTTTCAAGTAAAGCGAATAGAGGATATGTGGCACAGGATCCTTGAAAAAGGGTTCATCAAGTCGCTGATATTCGACCTTGCCCTGACTTTCGCGCTCCATAGCTGTAAATACAAGGGTGGGGTTAATGCCGTTGAGTAGGTGGTGTATGCTAGGTACAGCGAGATCCTTGTCGATCAGAACGCGCAAGGGATCTTTGCCATCAACCAGGCGACTGTTGAGCTGGGGATTGTCTTTAATGGCCGTTTTGGTGCCCACAAGGATAGCTTGTTCTTGGCTTCTCCAAGTATGGTTGAGAAGTTGCGCCTCGGGGCCACTAATTTGCATGGGAGCAAGCTCAAGGCCGTCGATGAATCCATCAGCAGACATGGCCCATTTTAATAGGATGTATGGGCGTTGTTTTTCATGGTAGGTAAAAAAGCGTTTGTTCAATGTTCGGCATTCTTTTTCCAAGACCCCTTCGATTACTTCTATACCTGCATTGCGCAGCACCTCTGCACCATGGCCACTCACATGGGAATTAGTGTCTGCGCTTCCAATCACAACCCGTTTAATTCCGGAGCGAATGATAAGGTCGGTGCATGGAGGGGTTTTTCCTTTGTGCGAGCATGGTTCTAGCGTAACATAGAGGGTGCACGCTGGAAGCAGGGATGCGTCAGCCATTGCATGTATGGCTGCAGGCTCTGCATGCATTTGGCCATATTGAACATGGTAACCATCTGCTACAATTCGATCTTCCATCACTAGGCAAGCGCCAACCATCGGGTTAGGAGCAGTCTTTCCAAGGCCTTGCTCAGCAAGTTTCAAGGCATGTTGCATAAAGCGCTCTTCGTAGTGCATGGGGCTAGTTATAAAGCAGGAGTTAATTGGAATTGTCTGCGTTAAATCAAAAGGGATACGGAGCTAAAAGTACATTTTTTTAATGTACCTTGCAGCGATGAAATACAGCATCCGTTCGTGGCGCATGAAATATTGCGAAACCCTTGCTGGTTCTCATTCTAAGGATGAGTCGGAAGCTCTTTTTTCAACCGTATTAGAGACGATAACAGGACTGTCGCGGGTCAATCAGGTTGTTCGTCAAGAGGAGATTCCCACCGAAGCGCATGAAGCCGTATTTCTAGCTACCTTGGAGGCACTCGAAGCAGGCCAACCGTTGCAGTATATTCTGAAACGCGCTTATTTTTACGACCTCTTATTAAACGTCGATAGCCGCGTGTTAATTCCGCGACCCGAAACAGAGGAGTTGGTGCAATTAATGCTGCACGATTTACCCAAGGATACACTTGCATCGATTCTAGACATTGGCACTGGCAGCGGATGTATCCCAATTGCTTTGAAAAAAAACAGACCCCTTGCCCGCGTTTTTGCTGTCGATATCTCGGAAGATGCGCTCGCTTTAGCGCGTGAAAATGCCAATGAGCAAGAAACCGAAATTGAATTTTTCAAGGTAGATATTCTATCCCATTCCACCGCGTCTTTCCCTTGGTCTAAGCTTGATGTAATAGTGAGTAATCCGCCCTATGTGCCAGCATCAGAGAAGATCGATATGGCAAGGCATGTGCTTGAGCATGAGCCGCATTTGGCCCTGTTTGTGGATGACGAAGATCCTTTGCTATTCTATAGGCGCATCGCACGCTTCGCCAAAGAGCAGCTAAAAAAGGGTGGACGCTTGTACTTCGAGATTCATGCAGATTTTGGCAAGGATACTGTGGATTTGTTAGCAAGCGAAGGCTTTCAGCACGTCTTGTTAGTAAAAGATTTAAGCGGTAGAGATCGACTGATTCGTTGTGTTTTTAATTCTTAATTTGCCTGATACGCATGAATAAAGAAGAAGCTAAAAAAGAAATAGAGCGACTCGTTAAAGCGCTTCAAGAGCATAATTACAAATATTATGTAGAGTCGAATCCAAGTATAACCGACGAAGCTTTTGATTACCTGTTAAAAGAATTGGAGCACCTTGAGGCGGCTCATCCGGAGCTCGTATTACCCGATTCTCCTTCCTTAAGAGTAGGCGGTGAAGTAACTAAGAATTTTGAAACGGTGGCGCATCGCTTTCCTATGCTATCGTTGGCAAATACCTATTCAGAAGAAGACCTTCGGGATTTTGATGCACGCGTTCGCAAGACGATAGCCGAGGAGGTTGACTATGCGTGTGAACTCAAATACGACGGCGTTTCCATTAGCTTGACCTATGAGGCTGGCTTGTTGGTGAAGGCGGTAACAAGAGGCGATGGGGAGAAAGGTGACGATGTGACAAACAATGTAAAAACGATCCGCAGTATTCCGTTGCGGCTGCATGGGCATGGTTATCCCAATAGCTTTGTGATTCGCGGTGAAATTTTTATGCCGCGACCTGTTTTTGAAAAGCTCAATTCGGAGCTTCGAAAAGAGCTTGAATCCGAAGGTTATAACGAAGAGGAAATCTGGGATAAGTTGCTTAAAAATCCCCGCAATTCGGCTTCCGGCACACTCAAGCTACAAGATTCTGCCGTGGTTGCCGCTCGTAAATTGGATTGTTATTTATATGCACTACTAGGCGATGAGCTTCCCGAAAAGAGTCATTATGCAAACTTGCAGCATGCTCGCAAATGGGGTTTTCAAATTTCGCCACACATGGAGATACACCGTGGTATTGATGCCGTGATGAAGTATGTTCATCAATGGGATAAATCCAGGCAGGCTTTGGATGTAGATACCGACGGAGTGGTTATCAAGGTAAATGCGGAAGAGCAACAGAAAGCGCTTGGCTTTACAGCAAAAGTGCCCCGTTGGGCGATTGCCTACAAATACAAAGCAGAGCAAGTTTCGACGCGTCTTGTGGATGTTGTTTTTCAGGTTGGCAGAACCGGCGCGGTAACGCCTGTGGCTAATTTGAGTCCAGTATTTCTTGCAGGCACAACCGTAAAACGCGCAACCTTGCACAATGCCGATATCATCAGCAAATTAGATTTGCACGAACAGGATATGGTTTTTGTTGAGAAGGGCGGGGAGATTATTCCCAAGATTGTTGCCGTTGATCTTACGCAGCGTAGGTCTGGCGCAGTGCCGATAGCGTATATCAGCACTTGTCCGGAGTGTCAAACGCCTTTGATCCGAAGAGATGGAGAGGCCGCACATGTTTGTCCAAATGCCGAAGGATGTCCGCCTCAGATTAAAGGTCGTGTGGAGCATTTTATTTCTCGTAGAGCGATGGATATTGATTCGCTTGGTGGCGAAACAATAGGCGCGCTGTACGACAAAGGATTGATTCAAGACTACGCTGATCTTTACGACTTGACAAAAGCGGATTTGTTAGTGATGGATCGCATGGGCGAGAAATCGGTGGATAACCTTATTCATGGCATCGAAGCATCTAAAAAAGCGCCTTTCGAGCGTGTTCTTTTTGCTTTGGGCTTGCCACACATCGGCGAAACAACGGCTAAAAAGCTTGCTTATTCCTTTAAAACTATGGACGCCTTAATGCATGCCGATGAAGCTTCTTTGTTGGCCCTTGGTGATATTGGCGAGGTTACTGCGCGATCTATTTTGGCCTATTTCGCTGTTGAAAAAAATAAAAAATTGATTGAGCGGCTGCGCTTGAAAGGTCTTAACTTTGAACTCAGCGCAGAAGCATTGTCAAATACCAGTGAAAAGTTACACGGATTAACCTTCGTGGTTAGTGGTGTATTTACATTGTTTTCACGCGATGAATTAAAGAAACACATCGAGCGCAATGGAGGTAAGGTAAGCGGGTCAATTTCGGGCAGCACAAGCTACCTTGTAGCTGGCGACAAAATGGGGCCTGAGAAGATGAAAAAAGCCGAGAAGTTAGGTGTAAAGATGATCACAGAAACAGACTTCCAACACATGATCGAATGAAAATAGTTGATACATTGCGTCACCATGCCGGTGCATACCTGCTAAAGAATGAATATCATTCTCAAACAAGGCAATCGGTTGCTTGCGGCTTTGCTTCCGCCACTAAACTTGGTATTTTATATGACGCTTCGCTGAAGGAGAATTACGACGCAGCAAAGCATCTGGTTAGGCGCTTGCGTGGTCTTCAAAAAGATGTTCGTTCGCTTGGCTTTATAAACAGTCGAAAGATGCCGAACGATCAGCTTGCTAAGCTAGGCATGGATTTCTTTACCCTTGGTGATCTTAATTGGCACCTTAAGCCGGTTGCACCGATTACAACCAATTTTACGGCGGTCCCCTTTGATATATTGATAAATCTAAGTTTGACCAATGTTTTACCCTTAGAATATATCAATGCCGAATCCAATGCCAAGTTTAAGATTGGGCGTTACAACCCCCGTAAACAGCACTATTATGATTTTATGATTCAGCTTAAACCGGGCGACAATATTGAGTCGTTCATTGCTAGTGTAGAGCATTATCTGCAGATAATTAATGCTGACAAAACCAAATAAAACAAGGCATGAAAAAAATACAAGGAACAGGCGTTGCATTGGTAACTCCATTTAATTTGGACGGACAGCTTGATACCGAAGCACTTGAGCGCTTGGTGAAGCATGTCATTGATGGAGGGGTTGATTATTTAGTTCCGCTTGGTACAACAGGCGAATCAGTGACCTTAAACAAAGAGGAAAAAGCCGCTGTTTTGTCAACGGTGATACGTGTTAATGCGGGTCGTTTACCCATTGTTCTTGGTTTAGGTGGAAACAATACCCAGGAACTGGTGCAGCAAATAAAAGGTCAGGATTTTAAAGGCGTGGATGCTATTCTATCGGTGAGTCCATATTACAACAAACCCATTCAAGAAGGTATTTATCAGCATTACAAAGCCGTCGCAGAAGCGAGTCCTGTGCCTGTGATAGTGTATAATGTGCCAGGCAGAACGGGCAGTAATGTTTTGCCTGAAACGACCCTCCGTTTAGCGCGTGATTTTAGCAATATAATTGCAGTAAAAGAGGCGTCGGGCAACTTGGAGCAGATGATGAGTATTATTAAAAACAAACCCAAGGGCTTCGAAGTGATTTCCGGTGATGACAATCTGACGCTTCCACTTATTGCTGCTGGTGGCATTGGTGTTATTTCGGTGGTTGCCAATGTATACACTACTTTATACAGCAGCATGGTGCGCGAGGCGCTAGCTGGTGATTTCAATAGCGCCAAAACAAAGCATTATCAATTGTTTGATTTTGTGAACCTATTATTCAAAGAGGGAAATCCTTCTGGTGCCAAAACGGCATTGCAGCACCTTGGAATATGCGGCGACACCGTACGGTTGCCCTTGGCTCCGGTTGGAGCAACAACGGCTAAAGAAATAGTGCTGGAGATGCAGCGATTGTCCTAGAAGAATACGTCTTTGTTTTATCAGCGACTGAGTTTCATGCTGCTCGTGTGGGGTTTTTTACCCAAGATAAGAAAGCGAAAAATGCCTTCGAGATAGCCAGTACCATAGCTAATATGCAAGATTAGAAAGGCATACATCACTTCGATGGTCATGCTAAGACTATTTGCTTTGCGCGCTGCAAAATACAATCCAGTAGAAAGGTAGAGAAGCAGACCAGCTGCGAAGAGTGCATAAAAGTAGGGCACAACAAAGCATAAAATACTGCCTAGATACAGGAAAAGACAGAATAGGGGTGGGATCATTTGACGCAGTGTAGTAATGGCACCGTGTTTCTTGTTCACATACACCTTCCAATATCCATACTGAAAATATTGTCGAAACAGCTTTTTAAAAGATGCGCGAACATAGTATTTTGAGCGTATGGATCGGGAGAGAAAAATTTTAAATCCAGCTTGATGTAACCTGTAGTTGAACTCGTCATCTTGATTGCGAACCAGTTCTTCATCAAACAAACCTGCTTTATCAAAAACGTCTCGACGATAAGCACCAAAGGCAACGGTGTCAACGTAACCATCTTTCTCATCCGTTCTGAAATAGGCATTGCCAACACCGAAAGAGGACGACATGGCAGCCGAGATAATTGCAGCGGTATGGTTTTCGGGGATGTTATCAATGATTCCTCCAACGCATCCGATCTGTTCATCGCGTTGAAATTCTTTTACACAATTGGAAACATAAGCAGCGTCAATTTCGGCGTGCGCTCCTAAAATAATTACGATGTCTGAGGTGGAGTTTAGAATCCCGAGATTGAGCGCCTTCGGTGTGGATCGTTCAGGATTCTCTATTAGTTTAATAAAGGAGTGTTTTGCTTCAACTGTTTTAATTATAGCAACAGTCTTGTCAGTGCTCATGCCGTCGCACACGCAAACCTGAAGAAAAGCCTTGTCATAGTCGCAATGAACGATTGAATCTAGACATTTTTCTATGTATTTCTCTTCGTTCAGGCATGGAATCACTATTGTGACATGTTTCTTCATAGCGCTTTCAAGGTGTTTAAAACAATTAATAAAGGTATATAATTAATGTCATTAACCCTTAAAATGAACGCTATAGCTAGTCGCTTCAAAAGAGCGGTGCGGTGTTTATAAAAGCTTTTAAATTTTCGTTTTTTTTCAATTCAATCGCTTATCTTTGTTCGGTTTTAGCCAATTAAGGCGTGCCCTAAAAGAGCGTGTTTGAAAAGAATAGTATGCTGGATTTTGTAAGACGGAAGATACCGATGAACTATGTAATCACCTTCGGGATCGAATTTGTGATTATGGTTATAAGTGTTCTTTTATTTAAAATTGTGAAAGTGAAATTTGAAGATGTTGGCTTTGCTGAATTTTCAATAAACAAACGACTAGTGGGTTTTATGGCTCCTTTGATGATGATGGGGATGGGTGTGTCGCTGCCAAAGTTCCTTCCGAATGAAGATGATAAAGGGCAGCTTGAGATACATTATTCAGCCTTGATGATAGTAACATTGCTTTTTGTTTTTTCGCTGTTGCTATTTACCTTGCTTAGCGGACTGTTTTCCAAATTGGTTTTTGGCGATTACCAGCATAGAACCCTTTTTGGCGCTGCCTTGTTATATGTTTATAGTTTGATGTGCCATGCATGCCTTTATAACTTTTTTCGAGGTAAATTTAAATTTGGTATATCCAGCTTGATTCAATTGGTAAACCTGGGTTTATTGCCACTATTGACCTATTTTGTAGCCACTAGCATGCTGAATTATTTTTTGATTCTCAGTATCAGCACCCTTGTTTTTCTATCGCTTATCAATTTCTTTTTCATCCCCATTCGCTTCTTTCCAATACAGCGTTATGTTTTAACAATAAAGCGCATGGTGTCGTATGGCGTGCAGCGTATGCCTGGGGATGTGCTTCTCGGGCTTTTTCTTGCAATACCAACCTTTATTGCATCCAATTACTTCACACTCTCTGTTGGAGGAACCATTGCGTTTTCTTTGAGTTTGTTCAATATTGTGATAGCACTCATGTCGCCGGTTAACATCATCCTCCTGCCAAAAGCATCCAAGATGGTTCATGAGAAAAACTATGTTTTATTGCGAAGCATTAGCTATCAATTACTTTTTGCGTCGATAGGGATTGGTGTTGCAGTTATGTTGGTTGTTGCCTTTTTGGGTCAATTTATTTTGCAACTTTTCAATGTGAATAATATCGCTGAGGCCAGTGTGCTTCTTAAAATCATATTTGCAGGAATCATTGGTTTTAGTGTCTTTAGTGTCATTCGAAGTATTATCGATGCTTACTACGATCGTGCTCGCGTTACATCGATCATTGTTTTAGCATTTCTTTTTTTCTTGCTTTCTTTAGGTTTACTCGCGGCTCTGCATCTGTTTACCATTCAGAATGTATTAGTCGTTTTCGTAATTAGTATTAATATGCTCGGCCTACTCACTTTTCTATCGCTAGTGAGTATTTTAAAATCAATTCGTCCATGATACACTTGCTGCTTTTTTATGTTTTTTTGATTGGACTTAGCTTTCTGATTTTCAGAAATGCCTACAAGACCTTTAAAAAGACGCGCGATTTCACCTTTCCGATAAGCACGTTGATTCTGTTTTATTTTACACTTGCAGGTGCTTACATCTTTCCATTGGATTCCTATATGAGCTTCAAAGGAGAAGTGATTGGCCTTCATTATTTTGCAATTTTTGAACGCCTTTTTCCGGTTGTATTTGATTTTGATTATTTTCTGTCCTGTTTATACTATGGCATTTTTATCCTTGTGTTTCAATACACATACATGTTTTTTGTTAGTAAAAGTGCAAAAGACTTGCCCTCCATTAAAACCCAAGAACAGTTGAACTATGAGGTTGTCATTAACCCTTGGTTCATCATTGTATTCTCTTTTTCTTTTATTTTCATCAGCGCTTTTCTTTTCAGAAATGAAATTTACTATGCTATTGCAAATCAAAAATCGATTTATCTGATCACCCGTGGCAACGCGAATTCATTCTATTCAATCCACCAGTTAGCGAATGAATTTTGTGTGCTTCTTCCTTTTATTGCCTATACATTTACTATTGTTAAGTCGAATACATTTAACATACGTATTTCAGACAAGAAGGCTGTTGCTCCATTATTGCTATTGACTTGCATTATTTCGGCATTGTATATTTCTATCTTAGGTAATAGGCGTGAAATTCTTTCGGGTATCGTTATATGTTCCCTAATCTGCTTGAATCATTATGATAAGATTAGACTTCGTCGTTTTATATATCTTTTTTCAGTCGTTTTGTTTTTCTTTTTAGCCAATGATTTTTTCAGGTCTCCATACCTTCCTGTTACATTAAGCTCTTTCTGTAATTTGGATAAAAGTCGTTTTGATTTCGAAACGAAAGTTGCCCCGCAGAATCAGGAAGTTAAGCATGTTGTCAATGCTGAAATAGCAAAGGAAATTCTTCAAAACAAGGTGGCCATGGGTATTGAGACCCAAATGCCTGATCAGGATTTAGCTACCGAAACAGATTCTACAGGATTGGCAAATCAACCTTCAGTTAGAAGCGGCTTCGATTTGAAAGGCAACATAGCCTCGCTGGTTTTTAGTAATGAATTATTCTATGCTCATTTTTCTTTATACGGGATTATTCACTATAAACTTCCATTAACATACGGTTCAAGTTTTATTTCATTAATAGCATCCATAATTCCTAGGGCTATTTATCCAAATCGCCCACAAAATGTGTATGAATATTATGCAGAAACCTTAAACGCAGTACCTGGTCAGAACTATACAATTCATCATGCTGCTGCGTATTATTTAAATTTTGGCTTTCTCGGTTTAGTCCTTGGTGGATTTGCATTAGCTTGTCTTTTTGGATTTGCTGTAAAGCTTAGTAATACGGTAAGCAAGAACCCTGGTGTATATGTTTCCATACTGCAGTATTTAGCTTCTTTTTTAATCTGCGCCCAATTGGTAACCTTTATCACAGCAGGGCCTGAAGCCTATAAATCAATGTTGCTAGAAGGCGTTTTAATTCCTGTTTTGTTGTTGTCGTTATGCACTCGAAAGCGAGCTATTAGTTCGATTTAAAATGAAAATTGTAATACTTGGAGAAAATGGAAGTGTACATATTCAGAAATGGATAGGCGCAATAGCTAATGTTGCTGAAGTAGAGCTTCATGTTATCTCTTTTGAACGCGGTGTGCGTTTTCCCAACGTAACCTACCATGCTTTGCGTAAACACACAGGGACCAAGCTGGACTATATTCTTAATGTGTTTCTTGTGCGAGCACTGATTCGGAAAATAAAACCGGATTTAATTCATGCACACTACGCCACAAGCTATGGTTTTCTTGCTAGCTTCACTGGGTTTCATCCGTTGGTTATAACGGGTTGGGGAGCAGATATCTTTGATAGTCCAAAGAATCCATTCATGAAAGCATTGCTCGTGAATTCGTTTAAAAAGGCCGATGGTATTTCGGTGCTTTCCGAGATCACCAAAGAGGAGATGAAGAAGCTTACAAACAAGCAGGTTCATCTTATCCCATTTGGTGTGGACATTACGAAGTTCGAGCCTCAACAAATCAAATCTGATGCGGTTATTCGCATTGGAACTGTTCGAACCTTAGCTGAAAAATACGGTGTTGAATACTTGATACGCGGTTTTGCTAGAGTATCTAATAAGTACCCACTTTGTCAGTTGGAAATCGTTGGCGATGGACCTCTGCGCGTATCCTTAGAGCAATTATGCAAGGATCTTGGTGTGCACGAGAAAGTAGTTTTCCACGGTTATGTTAATCAAAATGATTCCTTCGAAAAATACATTGCGATTCTAGGATCATTTGATGTCTTTGCTATTCTGTCAATTCTTGATTCTGAAACCTTTGGTGTGGCTGCAGTGGAGGCTTCTGCCTGTGCTATTCCCGTCATAGCTACACGTGTTGGCGGTTTGCCAGAGGTTATCAGTGAAGAAAGCACAGGGATACTTGTGGCTCCCAAAAATGTGGAGGAAACGGCAAACGCATTAGAGCGGTTAATTTGCGATAAAAAACTTCGCTTGGACATGGGTGCCAATGGTCGTCGCAAGGTTGAAAGGCTTTATAATTGGTCTGCGAATGTTGCACAAATGATCGATTTGTACAAAGTCACAATACAAAATCATAAAAAATAAATGGAGCGCAAAAACATACTCATTATCGGAGCTGGTGCCCATGCCAAAGTTATCTTGGAGGCAATCTTATTGCAAGATGAATATCATGTGATTGGTTTTTGTGTCGACACGATGGCAATTGGCGATACTGTATTTGCTGACTATTCAGTAATTTCCGATGCGCGTTTAACCAACTTGCCTCATACTCCTTCTTTGTATTTTGTGGTTGCTATTGGTGATAACGCTGCGAGAAAAGAATTTTATAATTCAGCGCAATTGAAGTTTACACCTGCTACGATTGTTCATCCACGGAGCTATGTTTCGGCCAAAGCACGTGTTGGAAGCGGTAGCGTTATACTGGCCGGAGCTATCCTAAATGCCTCTTCATCCATAGGAGTTAATACAATCGTAAATCTCGGTGTTATAGTAGATCATGATTGTTCCATAGGCGATCATGCCCATCTTTCGCCAGGCACTATCGTCGGTAGTTATGCTTCTATTGCAGATGAAACAACAACTTCGATTGGCCAAATTATCGTGTCATCTAAATAACTTACACTAGTATTATGAATTACGTGTAAGTGTTTTTTAATTCTTTGAAATGAACAAGCAGGAACTTCATAATCGGATTCATTTGTTTCTCGCATCCTGCGTTGCATTTTGTTTGCCGCTTAATAAACTGACGCCTGTTTTTATGGCTCTATTAACTTTAAATTGGTTGCTTGACGGCCGCTTCCCGACTAAATTGAAGCGACTTTTAGAAAATCGCATCGTGTTTTTATCCATTGCCTTTTATACCTTGCTTATACTTGGAATGTTTTATACCGAGAATGTCGCAGCTGGTTTGTTTGATTTGCAAGTAAAAGCTTCATTGGTTTTAATGCCCATAATCTTCGCAAGCAAGCCGATCCGAAGTGGTGAACAAAGGTGGGTTTTTATTGCCTTTGTAACGGGAATCGTGCTGAGCTCCTTGTGCATGCTAATAAATGCAATAAACACCTATTATACCTTATCACTCAACCATTTCTTCTACCTTGAGTTCTCCACCTTTATCCATCCAAGCTATCTTTCCTTGTATGTTAATTTTGCTTTGGCCTGGATGATATACATGGTGCTAAAAAAACAGGTTTTGCAAAAGCTATTTTACAAGTTGCTTTTTATTGTTCTGGTTGGCTTTTTAATTCTTATAAATGTTCTACTGTCCTCTAAAATGGGATTGGTTACCATGGGTTTGCTTTTCATAAGCTTGTCTATATATTATTCAGTTGCTACTCGGAAATACTACCTTGGGGTGCTTGCCATCGCGTCTGTTTTTATACTTTTTTATCTCATCGTGCAATTAGCTCCTGAAGTGGCCGGACGTGTAAATCGAGCGGTTACAGCCGTTGAATACGAAGACGGGAAAGCAAAAACAGCTTCTGAGAGTACCGCTGTGCGTCTTTTGGTGTGGACCGCATCGCGCAGAATAATTAAAGAACATCTAATAATCGGTGTAGGAACAGGCGATGTCAAGGATGCGCTGATGAAGGAATACGACAAGCTTGGTATGAGCTCTGCTAGTGAGCATCACTTGAATGCGCACAATCAATTTTATCAAACCTTTATTTGCCTTGGCCTGATTGGTTTCTGTTGTTTCCTCGCATGCTTAGCCTTTCCTTTTTTGAAAGCATGGAAAGGGCATGATATTTTGTATTTATCGTTCCTGGTTTTAATGGCTTTTAATTTTATGGCCGAGTCGATGCTTGAAACTCAAGCTGGTGTTTTGTTTTATGCCTTTTTTAATGCGCTATTACTCTTTGCTTCCAGCAAAGAGGATAAGCCGATTATTGCCTGATTTTTTTTAATTGAATTGCATCCTTATCTTTTTCTGCAAGGATCTGCTTGCTGTCTTAGCACCGTATTCGCTAATTGCTAATCCTTGCCTATCTTTGCAATAAAATCAGGAATTAGAGGCATGCCCATAAAGCATGTATTCTTCGATTTTTTAACAAGGTTATAATTCACATACCGTTTTTATCAAAGTATCTAAACTATGCTGCCTTTTTCGCCTCCTCGAATCGACCAGAAAATCATTGACGCTGTGGTCGACACCTTGAAATCGGGATGGATCACCACCGGACCGAAAACAAAGTTGTTTGAAAAAAAACTAACGGAATATTGCGGAAATAAAAACACCTTAGCACTCAACTCTGCTACTGCAGGTTTGGAGCTCATGCTGCGTTGGTTTGGTGTTAAAGAGGGCGACGAAGTGATACTTCCTGCATACACCTATTCCGCTACAGCCAATGTCATTGTGCATTGTGGCGCTAAGCCTGTTTTTGTGGATGTCAATGCCGACGACTTCAACATCAACTGCGATGCTGTGAAGCAGGCGATCACTGAACGCACCAAAGTTATTATGCCCGTGGATCTTGCTGGCTACCCTTGCGATTATGATGTTTTGCAAGAGCTGGTTCAGTCGGCTGAAATTCGCAAACTATTCAAGGCAACTAGTCCAGAGCAAGCTTTGCTTTCGCGCATTCTGATTCTTTCCGATGCAGCCCATTCGGTGGGTGCCATATACAAAGGCAAGAAAGCGGGTGCCCTTACCGATGTCACTGTTTTTTCTTTTCATGCGGTTAAAAACTTGACCACCTCTGAAGGTGGCGCAATTGCACTCAACCTCCCGGCTCCTTTCGACAACCTAGCTATTTATCAAGCGCTTTGTATCAAGTCTTTGCACGGACAAAATAAAGACGCACTGGCTAAAACGCAAAAAGGCAATTGGCGCTACGATATCGTGGAAGCGGGTTACAAATGCAACATGACCGATATTTCAGCTGCTATCGGCTTGGTTGAGCTGGAGCGTTACGACTCGGATATGCTTGTTCGCAGAAAGCAAATCTTTGATGCCTATTCTAACTTTTTTTCCGGCTTTGAATGGGCGCAGGTACCCGTTTATTCATCCGCTGATAAAACGTCTTCCTACCATGTTTATCAGTTGCGCATCAATGCAATTAACGAAGCTAAACGCGATCAAATAATTGCGGCAATCTTTGATAAGGATATTTCTGTGAATGTGCATTTCATCCCCGTTCCGATGATGACATTCTACCGTGCGATGGGTTACGATGTTGCCAACTACCCGGTTACCTTTGATAACTACAGTCGCGAAATTACCTTGCCTGTGTTCTACGATCTCACCGACGAACAAGTGACTATGGTTTGTGAAGCCGTGCGCGACAGTGTTCTAGCCAATCTTTAAGGATACATGCTCAAGCGTCTTTTTGATATCTTCTTCAGCTCGATAGGTATTATTATCCTTAGCCCTATTCTGCTTTTCATTGGTTTGTGGGTTTTATTGGATTCGCCGGGTGGTGTTTTCTTTAGGCAAGTTCGTGTGGGAAAAAATGGCACTAATTTTCGCTTGTTTAAATTTCGATCCATGCGTGTGGGATCAGAAGCCAAAGGCCAGCTTACCGTTGGTGCCGCGGATAGTCGTATTACCCCCTCTGGTCTTTTTATTCGTAAATACAAAGTAGACGAGCTGCCTCAATTGCTTAATGTTTTGATCGGCGATATGTCGCTCGTTGGTCCTCGCCCCGAAGTGCCGCGCTATGTGGCCATGTACAATGCCGAGCAGCGCCGTGTTTTGGAGGTGCGTCCTGGTATCACCGACTTTGCCTCTATCGAGTATGTCAATGAAAATGAATTGCTGGCTAAAGCAGCTGAGCCGGAGAAAATGTATATCGAGGAGATCATGCCAGCCAAATTAAAACTGAACATGAAGTACATTCAAGAGCAAGGCCTAGCAACGGATTTTTCTATTATTTTTAATACGTTGCGCAAAATCGTTTCTTAATAAACGCCTTGTCTTAATCGGGATGTATGGCGTTTAGCAACTGCTTGATTTCGTTCATCTTATCCGGGAAGCCGAGTTTTTGATAGGCGAAAAAGAGGTTGCGTAGCATGCGCTGCACGATCGCGACATTGCTACACGGGTTGTAGAATCTTTTTTCAGGATCGATCTTCAATTGTTTCAGGAAAGCATCAATGTCTTTTTCGCTAAAAATGGCACCCTTACTAAAGGCATTGATGTAGAAAAGAACCTCGACGATATGTTTCGGCGCCGATGCGCTTTTTTCCTGCGACTCGTCGTCTGATGCTACTTCCTTATCATTCAAATAGGCTAGGATGAAGTGCTCGGGTAAGTTGACACCGTATATAGGGATGTGCAGCTCTTGCGCCACAACCATATAGAGCAAGGAGAGGGAAAGCGGATTGCCTCGCTTGGACTCCAGCACATTGTTTAAGAAGGAATTCTGCGGTGCGTGATAATTGGTGGTATTTCCACTGAAATTAAAAACATCAAAGAAAATGTGGTTTAGCACTTTCACCACTTCTAAAGCGGTGAGGTTATCATTGAGCTCAATCCATACATCTCTTTTGATCTTTTCAATCTGCTCGTGAATGAACTTTTCATCGAGGTCGGGATATTGGTATCGGGCAATTAATATCGCACCTTTTAGCAAATTGTTTGGCTCGTTCATCGTCCAAATCTTGAGATCTGCCTTCATGGTATCGAACTGAATCTTGTGAACGATTCGCTCAATGCGGCTTTGTATGAGGTGGTCGAAGCTCTGACTCCATGCGTCTTCCAGAGCTGGAATAGCGTCTGGTCCATAGGCCAATAATTCCTCTTCGACATGCGAAAAAACTTCTTCGTCCGTATCGTCTAGGAGTTGTATAAGATAGACCAGGTTAGTCATGGAGCAGGGGCCGTAATTTTAAGAATGTAATATTACCGCTATTCAATGCTTGAGTTTCGGGTGCTAGCCCTATTTTTCAACATTTCACAGGTTGATATCCTTGTCCCCGAAACAAAAGGTGTACTCCCTTTACTTCTGAACCTCGCTTGTGGCGGGGCATTTGGCGCATCCAGCTTGACTGGGTTGGCGGATCGACAGAATAGCTCGGCGAATCAGGAAAATCGCAGCTAAAGCTACGGCTGAGCAGACAAGTATCGATTGCAGATCCATGGTATAAAGTTACGGTTTATTTCAATAAATTTGTCCCATAAAGCGGCCCGAAGGCCGCGTGAGTTAAAAATTCGAAAGCCGGTATGAAATTCCAAAAGAAAAACAGCTCCAACGAAACGCTTGTGGGTCTTTACAAAGCGTTGTTGCTACCTCGTTTGATTGAGGAAAAAATGCTTGTCTTGCTTCGTCAAGGCAAAATTGGAAAATGGTTCTCCGGCATCGGCCAAGAGGCGATTGCGGTGGGCTTAACTGCCGCTCTTGATAAAAACGAGTACATTCTGCCCATGCATCGAAACTTGGGTGTTTTTACTGGACGAGAGGTGCCTCTTAATCGCTTGTTTAGTCAGTTTCAAGGTACGCTTTCTGGTTACACCAAGGGGCGTGATCGCTCTTTTCACTTTGGTTCGCAAGAACATCATATCGTTGGTATGATTTCGCACTTGGGCCCTCAAATGGGAGTAGCAGACGGCATCGCTTTGGCAAATCTGCTCCGCAAGGATAAACGCGTGACCGCTGTTTTTACCGGCGATGGTGCGAGCAGCCAAGGCGATTTTCACGAGTCGATCAATGTGGCTGCCGTTTGGGATTTACCGGTCATTTTTGTGATTGAAAACAACGGATATGGCTTGTCTACGCCTTCCCGCGAGCAGTTTCGTTGTAAGCAGTTTATCGACAAAGCCATTGGCTACGGGATTGAAGGCATTCAAGTAGATGGAAATAACATTCTCGAGGTCTATCATGCAGTGCAGGGTATCGCAGAGAAGATGCGCAAAGACCCTAAGCCTGTGATCTTGGAGTGTATGACCTTTCGTATGCGCGGACATGAAGAGGCCTCCGGTACGAAGTATGTTCCCAAGGAGCTGTTTACGGAATGGGAGAAAAAAGACCCGTTGACCAACTATGAGCAGTACTTGCTGAGTGAAGGAGTGTTAAACAATGCCCAAACAGAAGAGCTGCGACAAGAGATGAAGCACGCTATCGAGGAGGCGCTTCTAAAGACCTTTGCCGATGAGGTTCCTGTGGTCGATGCAAAGCGTGAAGAGGCAGATATGTATTATCCCACAACCTTACCTGCGCTTGTTCCGCAAAGCGGAGCAAAAACGGAGAAGCGTTTTTTAGATGCTATCACCGATGGTATGCGTCAGGGTATGCAAAGACACGACAACCTCGTTATCATGGGGCAAGATGTTGCTGATTACGGTGGCGTTTTTAAAGCCACACTTGGTTTTGTGGAAGAGTTTGGCAAAGGCCGCGTACGCAATACTCCGCTCTGTGAATCGGCTATTATTGGCACCGGACTTGGATTATCGATCAACGGTTTTAAGGCCATTGTTGAAATGCAATTCGCCGATTTTGTAACCTGTGGATTTAATCAGATCATAAACAACTTAGCAAAAACGCACTACCGCTGGGGGCAGTATGCCGATGTTGTGGTGCGCATGCCCACCGGAGCAGGTTCGGGCGCGGGACCGTTTCACTCGCAAAGCAACGAATCCTGGTTCTTCCACACCCCTGGACTGAAAATCGTTTATCCTGCATTTCCTGAAGATGCCAAAGGACTTATGCTTTCGGCCATCGAAGACCAAAATCCGGTGATGTATTTTGAGCATAAATTACTCTATCGGTCAGTAGCTGCTGAGATTTTGGATGATGCATACACCATTCCTATCGGCAAAGGAAATCTGTTGCGTCAAGGCAAGGATGTTACTATCGTATCCTACGGGATGGGTGTGCATTGGGCCTTGGAAGTGTTAGCTGCTGATCCATCGATCAATGCCGATCTTATCGACCTGCGTTCGCTGATGCCTTGGGACAAGGAGATGGTGTTTGAATCGGTTAAAAAGACCAATAAATTGATTATCCTTCACGAAGATACGCTCGTTGGCGGCATAGGAGCAGAGATCGCGGCCCAGGTGAGCGCGCATTGCTTTGAATACCTCGATGCACCCGTAATGAGAAGCGCTTCCTTGGAAACGGCTGTGCCTATGAACACGGCCTTGGAGTTGGATTTTTTACCGAAGGCACGCTTTGCGAAGCAATTACAGGATCTAATTAAGTACTGATTGCTTGTAATTTGAAATACGAGGCCATCTAATCTAGATTAGATGGTGTAAATTAATTAATGCGGCAATTTATCGCGAAGTAATCCATAAACCCAAGTGCCTGCAATGGCACTGAGCAGGGTGATGATGACCACGCTAGCTCCCGTGCCTATTTGGGCAAACAATGGACCAGGGCAGGCGCCCGTCATAGCCCAGCCCAAGCCGAAAATGAAGCCACCGATTAGTTGCCCTTTGTGAAAGCGAATGGTTGGTGTAACAACGGTTTCACCTTGAAGGGTTTTGATGTTTAATTTTTTGATAAGGAGCACCGATACGATGCCGGTGCAAACGGCGCTGCCGAGGATGCCATACATGTGAAAGGATTGGAAGCGGAACATCTCTTGCATGCGAAACCAGCTGATGATTTCGGCTTTGACAAATACAATTCCGATAAGCACACCACACAGCAGATAGGCTATATAGCCACCCACATTTGTTTTTGATTTGCTCGGGGTTCTCGCGCCTTCGAAATCCGTTTCTTTATTAGAACTAGTCATGGTCAATTGCTAAGTTTTAATATAATAGGAAGGATATAAACGGCCATCAAAATGCCACCCGCCATGAAAGCGCAAGAGGCAACAAGCGAAGGCCAATTCAAGCTGGAAAGACCCATGATGGTATGCCCGCTGGTGCAGCCACCGGCATAGCGAGTTCCGAAACCAATCATAAAGCCACCAAGCACGAGAATGATAAATCCCTTAACGGTAAACAGGTTCTGCCA
>CANFOZ010000053.1 GCA_947448795.1 Bacteroidota bacterium | reverse complement strand
TTCAGCGCACCAACTGGATTGAGCATCAACACTTCTACAGGTGTGATAAACCTTGCAGCTAGCACAGCAGGGGCTTACACGGTCACATACAACGTTGCGGCCAGCGCTTGTCAGTTGGCAGGCACGGGGTCTGCCTCCATTACGCTGAGTGCAAACCCAACAGCCACCATCACCGCAGCAGGCCCAACATCTTTATGCACGGGCGGTAGTGTTGTACTGAATGCCAATACCGGTACGGGCTTAACCTACCAATGGAAATTAAACGGCGCCAACATCACGGGTGCAACAGCAGCGAGCTACACGGCTAATGCTGCCGGTTCGTACACGGTAGTGGTAACCAATGCAAGCACCTGTTCAGCTTCTTCCGCAGCAACTACAGTCACTATCAATACCGCACCAACGGCAACAATAACCGCAGCAGGACCAACATCGTTCTGCACGGGTGGTAGCGTAGTACTCAACGCCAACACCGGTACGGGTCTAACTTACCAATGGAAATTAAACGGCGCCAACATCACGGGCGCAACTGCAGCGAGCTACACGGCTAATGCTGCCGGTTTGTACACGGTTGTGGTAACCAATGCAAGCACCTGCTCAGCCACATCCGCAGCAACTACAGTCACTATCAATACCGCACCAACGGCAACAATCACAGCAGCAGGCCCAACCTCTTTCTGCGCGGGCGGCAGCGTGATGCTTAATGCAAATACAGGCACAGGCTTAACCTACCAATGGAGATTAAACGGCGCCAACATCACGGGCGCAACAGCAGCGAGCTACACCGCTAATGCTGCCGGTTCGTACACGGTTGTGGTAACCAATACAGGTGCTTGTTCAACCACCTCTGCAGCCACAAGCGTTACGGTTACTCCGCTCACAACGCCTGTTACGGGCTTCAGCTACAGCAGTCCGGTGTGTATCAATGGCGCTACGCCGGTTCCATCCACGGCGCCGGGCTTCGTCACCGGGGGTGCTTTCTCCTCCACCTTGGGCTTGTCGGTCAACGCCTTCGGAGCCATCAACTTGGGTGCCAGCATACCGGGAACCTACACAGTTACCTACAGTGTGGCGGCAAGCGGCTGTCAGGCGGCGGGCAGCAGCACGGCCTCCATCAGCATCAACCCATTACCGGCTGCAGTCACGGCGAGCGGCGCAGGCACTTTCTGCGGAAGCACCACCATCACCGCGGCAGGCGGCACGGGTGGAACAATCTACTTCCAAGGCACCACTTCGGGCGGCACTTCGCTGGCCACTTCGACTAGCTCCGTGTCCGTTACCTCATCAGGCACCTATTATTTCCGTGCCAACAACGGATGCGGCTGGGGTCCTGAAGCGAGTGTGACGGTCACCATCAATCCGCTTCCTGCGGCTGTCACGGCCAGCGGCGGCGGTACTTTCTGCGGCGGCACCACGATCACCGCGGCAGGCGGTACGGGCGGCACGATCTATTTCCAAGGCACCACCTCGGGAGGTACTTCGCTGGCCACTTCGACAAGCTCAGTGTCCGTTACGTCATCGGGTACCTACTACTTCCGCGCCAACAATGGCTGCGGCTGGGGTCCGGAAGCGAGCGTGACGGTCAATATCACCCCGCTCATCCCGGCAGTAACTGGCTTCAGCTACACGTCACCGCTTTGCGCGAGTGCGACATCGGTAAGTCCGACCACGGTCGCGGGCTTCACCACGGGTGGAAGCTTCTCGGCCCCTGCGGGACTGAGCATCAACGGCTTCGGCACCATCAACCCATCGGCCAGCACACCGGGTACTTATACCGTAACGTATACTGTTGCGGCTGTGGGTTGTCAGGCGGCAGGAGTCGGTACGGCATCGGTGACGATTGAAGCCAATCCAATAGCCACGGTCACGGCAGCGGGTCCAACCACCTTCTGCTCGGGCGGCAGCGTGCTACTGAATGCCAACACAGGCACAGGACTGAGCTACCAATGGAAGCTCAACGGTGCAAACATCGCCGGCGCCAACGCTTCGAGCTATTCGGCCACCGCATCGGGCAATTACACCGTTACGGTAACCAGTGCAAGCGGATGCTCGGCCACCTCGAGCGCCACACCGGTGACTGTCAACGTGCTTCCGAGCACCTCCATCACAGCCTCTGGCTCGCTCACCATCTGTGCAGGCTCCAGCGTGGGACTTAGCGCAAGCGGCGGCGTAGGGCTGACCTATCAGTGGATGCTTAACGGCAGCGCCATCGGGGGTGCCACCTCTTCCATCTATGTGGCCTCCGCGAGTGGATCATACAGTGTCATGGTGACTAACGCGAGCAACTGTAGCTCCACCTCCTTGTCACTTGCCTTAACGGTGAATGCCTTCCCAAGTACCGTCACGGCCACGGGCGGCGGCACCTTCTGCGGCAGCACGACCATCGGCGCCACGGGTGGCGCGGGCGGAACCATCTATTACCAGGGAACAACCACTGGGGGTACTTCGCTGGCCACTTCGACAAGCTCAGTGGCCGTCACTGCATCGGGCACCTACTACTTCCGGGCTAACAACAGCTGCGGCTGGGGTCCGCAGGGTAGTGTTACCGTTACTATTACTCCGAACAATCTGGCCGTGACGGGATTCAGCTACAGCAGTCCGGTGTGTAACGGCAGCGGCACGGCCACGCCGACACTCGCTGCTGGCTTCACCACGGGCGGCACCTTCACGGCACCAGCCGGGGTGAGCATTAACCCAACGACGGGTGTGATCAACCTAGCGGCTAGCATTGCAGGCACGCATACGATCAATTACACAGTCAGCGCCTCGGCCTGTCAGAACGGCGGCGGCAGCAACCAGCTCATCACCATCAATGCCTTGCCGGGCGCAATAACCATCAACGGCGGCGGTATCGGTTGCCTGAGCGACACGCTGACGGCCACGGGCGGAGCAGGCGGCACTATCTACTTCCAAGGCGCCACGAGCAACGGTACCTCAACGACCACTTCGGCCACCACGCAAATCGTGACGGCCTCGGGCACCTACTATTTCCGCGCCAAGAACGGCTGTGGGTGGGGTCCACAGTCGAGCGTTGTGGTAACCTTGAACAGCGCACCGGGCCCTGTGACCATCAGTGGCGGCGGCACTTACTGCGACAGCACGGTGATTTCGGCTACGGGCGGTGCGGGTGGCACGATATTCTACCAAGGCACCAATGCCAACAACTTCTCCACAGCCAATCCGAATACCTCAGTAACAATCCATACTTCGGGGACTTATTACTTTGCGGCAAAAAACCAGTGTGGCTGGGGTGCTGCAACTAGCGTGCAGGTAACTATCAGCACAACGCCCTTATTAATTGGCGCGATCAGCGGCGAGGACACGATTTGTCCTGGCACCTCGCACATGTATAGCATCAGTCCGGTATCCAATTCTACGAACTATACTTGGAATGTACCTGCGGGTTGGTCAGGCACTTCGAATGGCCTGAGTATTTATGCTACATCAAATGGCAGTAGCGGCACTATATCGGTTTATGCTAGCAGCACCTGCGGGTCAACAAACTTGAGCTTTATGCCTGTAACAGTTGTGCCGGTGGATACTGCTGTAACGCAGAGCGGCAACACACTCACGGCGCATGCGGTGGGTGCCGGCTACCAGTGGCTGAAATGCATGAGCTCAACCATCCCGGGTGCAATTAATCAAAGCTATACCCCCTACCAAACCGGTGCTTATCAGGTTATTATTACCCAAGGAGGCTGCACAGCTCGCTCGGTTTGTTACAATGTGCACATGGTCGGTATTGCGGATGTGGCCGACGGCTCGGATTTGCACATCTATCCGAACCCGAACGACGGCAGCTTCACGATCGAGCTTCCGGAGCAGGCGATCTGCGACCGTTGTGTGTTGTCGGTGTACGATGCCTTGGGCCAACTGGTACACAGCGAGAAAATCGCCCAGGGGCGCTTACAGATGGATTTGACTACACTAGCCGACGGCCTGTACATTGTTCGCCTGGTGTCAGAAAAAGGGGCTTCTTCGCACCGTTTGATGATCGCGCGTTAATATTGAAATAGATTTTGCAAAAACCCCGACCCGCCCCCTGAGCTTTTGGGCTGAGCTTGCCGAAGCCTGTCGAAGGGCGGGTCGGGTTTTTTTATGGCTTCTTCAGTTTGGTCTTTGGCCAAAAAACTCAGATTAAGCACCGGCCCCTGAGCATTTAGGGTGAGCCTGTCGAACCTTGTCGACGGGCAGCCACCGCTCCCTGAGCATAAAAAACTTGGATAAAGAGCCGGTCCCTGAGCACTTGGGCTGAGCTTGCCGAAGCCTGTCGAAGGGCCGGATTTTCATTCCACCCAAAAGCGCTTTCTTTTTACGCCGAACTTCGGGTGTAAAAGCAAAGCAAATGAAAGGGTATTTGTACATTTTGGAATGCGTTGATGGCAGCTATTACACCGGATCGACAACTGATCTGGAAAAGCGGTTATTGCAACATCAAGCGGGTATCGGAGCGAAACACACTCGCAAGAGATTACCCGTCAAGCTCGTTTATTTTGAAGAGTTCGACAGAATTGATGCTGCTTTTCAGCGTGAAAAACAGATTCAAGGATGGAGTCGCCAAAAGAAAGAGGCGTTGATTAATGTATCGATTGAGGAGCTTGTTCGTTTATCAAATTCGCCACCTAGCCCTTCGACAGGCTCAGGGACCGGTGGCTGAGCGGTACCGTCCCGAAGCCTCGGGAACTCGGTACGAGGGATTGTCCCTGGCTAAAAAAAATCGGATTAAGCACCGGTCCCTGAGCATTTAGGGTGAGCTTGCCGAACCCTGTCGAAGGGCCGGGACCTTTAGTGTGGGCCTCCCAATCCATGGCGAAAAAAGTCCCTACTTCTTATACGGATCGATAAAGTTGCTGATCTTGTTGTAATCGCGGTTGGTTTTGACCCATTTGCCTAGATAAAAAGTCATGGCCAAGCTGTTTAGCGGCGATGCTCCGCGGTCGTTTGATAGCGTCGACATATACCGCAGCGTGAAAGGGTGCTTAAACATCCAGCATCGGAAGGCCAAGCTGCCGGTTATACCCGAGAAACTTTTTCTGCTGATGAAATGGGTGCCGTAACCCAAGCCGATGGCAATCCCCGTGCTGTTGTAAAAATTTTTGTGTGCCGAATTTCCGATATTAAATTCGGCTAAGATTGGAACATCGGCGAAAACGCCTGCCGAATCGGGACTATATCCAACTGCCAGAGGCGCAGTGATACCGAAAGACAAGTCGGAATACCGATTGATGAGGTTGAAGCGCGGCTCCACCCGCAGCGATGCGGCTGAAAACAGACTTCCAAAATGCACGGCCGGTCCAAGGCCTAGAAAACAGCGTGAACCAACGCTCGACCTGGCTGGTGGCGCGTTGTTTTGCGCACGCGCCTGTAAGCAAAATACTGTTATAAAGCCTACAAGTAGTTTAGTAGCAATATTCATTGGATTTCTTACTATCGGTCCCTGGGCTTCGACAGGCTCAGCCACCGGTCCCTGAGCGGAGTCGAAGGGCGGTCCCTGAGCGGAGTCGAAGGGCATTCTCATTGTCATTGTCATTGTCATTCTCTTGCTCTATTCTCCTTTCGCGCCAACAAACTGATCGTCTTTGTTTTTAAACAACACATTAAAGGTTGTCAAAGACCCATAGACGCGCGTGATGTATTGTTGCATATCCACTTTGTCGGTATCGCTAAGCTTATCGTGGGCATTGATTTTTTGCTCCAACACGCGCAGGCGGTCGCGCAGCATAACAATCTTATGGAAGAACTGATCGATTGGAATTTCCTTGGTTTGTAATGCGCTGCTTGATGGTTTCAGCACCATCGTGCCCGACTGCCATTTGTCGGCCAAAGGCACAATCTGCGTGGCATCCGACCACTTGAGCAGGATGCGCTGCAAGGCATCTTCCACTTCTTCAAGCGTTAGTCCGCTAGTTGCTTCCGCTACTGGTTCCACAAGTTCTACGCGCTCCACCACCTCTAAGCCGGGGAATGTTTTTACGATTTCTGCAAGGCCTTTTGCGAAGCTGATGTTGTAATGAGTATATGTGCTGCCAACAACAACGCCTTCGCCTAGTCCAGGGTGTTTTATGCGTGAGCCAATGCCTACTTCTTCCATGTTGTTTTTATTAGAGTTTGATGCAAATGTTTTTTTCTTCTGTGAAAAAATGAATGGCTTCGAAACCGCCTTCGCGTCCCATGCCACTCTGTTTCATGCCGCCAAACGGGGTGCGTAGGTCGCGCAGCAGCCAGCAGTTGACCCAGAGGATGCCCGATTGCACGCTTGCAGCCACTCGATGCGCACGCGTGAGGTTTTCTGTCCAGATGGTGCCCGCAAGTCCGTATACGCTCTGATTAGCATAGCCAATCACTTCTTCTTCGGTGTCGAAAGGCATGATCGTTACCACTGGACCAAAGATCTCCTCTTGGTTAGTGCTGCAGTCGTTCGTAAGGCCTTCGATGATGGTGGGTTTTAGGTAATAGCCGTTCTTCAGATTGCCTTCTGGGTAAATTTGTGTTCCACCACAAAGGATTTTTCCGCCTTCTTGCTCAGCGCGTTTTATATAGCCCAATACCTTTTCTAGATGAGGCTTCGATACCATGGCGCCAAGAAAATTATCGTCTTGCAAGGGGTCGCCAGTTTTGAGTTTCTTCGTCTCCTCTACAAAGGCATCGCGAAATTGTGCATAGATTGATCGTTCCACAAAGATGCGTGAGCCGCAGAGGCAGATTTGTCCTTGGTTAGAGAAGGAGGATCGCACAGTGGTCTTAAGTGCTTTGTCGAAGTTGCAGTCGGCGAAGATGATGTTGGGATTTTTTCCTCCCATCTCCAAAGACAACTTCTTGAACATCGGCGCCACTTGTGTAGCAATCGTTGCGCCCGTTTTGGTACCGCCCGTGAACGAGATCACTGGCACACGCGGATCGCCGCAGATAGCGGATCCTACCTTGTGGCCATAGCCATGCACGATATTGAGCACGCCTGGAGGAAGTCCTGCTTTTATACAAAGCTCAGAGAACAAAAAAGCGGTCATCGGAGTTATTTCCGAAGGCTTCGCCACCACGGCACAGCCAGCAGCTAATGCCGGTGCTATCTTCCAGGTGAAGAGATAAAGCGGCAGGTTCCAAGGGGAAATGCATCCTGCTACGCCAATAGGTTGACGCAAGGTATAGTTGAGCGCGCTTTGCTCCATGGCATGTGTCTCGGTGTGCAGATGAAGTGCCGCGGTAGCATAAAAATGAATGTTGCTTGAAGCGCGCGGGATATCCACCGATTTTGCAACCCAAAGGGGTTTACCATTGTCAATGCTTTCGGCCATAGCCAAGCTATCGATGTTTTCGTCGATGAGCGATGCGATGCGAAGTAAAATTTCGGAGCGTTTGCCTACAGGCATCTTTGACCATGTTGGAAAGGCTGCAGTGGCCGCAACGATGGCATCGTTCACATCCTGCTCGTCGGAGTCGGGGATAGAGGAATATACTTCGCCGGTAGCGGGTTTGTAATTATCAATCCACTGGCCCGAGTGCGCTTCGACGTGTTTCCCGTTGATGTAGTTAAGAATGTTTTGCATGGTGTTTTTTTAAAGGGCTACGGTGCGTCCGCCGTCTACAGCCAGACTCACGCCGTTGATGTATGCCGCTGCGGGCGAGGCAAGAAAAGCAATGGCGTTGGCAATCTCCGACGGGTCGGCAAAGCGCCCTGCAGGAATCTCGTGCAGCCATTCTTTCTCAATATCGGATACCTGCACTGCGGCTTTCTGTGCGCGCACTTCAGCAAGGGTCTTTAAGCGCCCAGTAGAGGTGGCTCCTGGTAGTACATTGTTCACGGTGATGCCGTAGGGGCCGAGCTCGCCAGCGAGGGTCTTGGCCCAGCTCGCCACCGCGCCACGCGTGGTGTTCGATACGCCGAGCCCTTTGATAGGTTGCTTCACCGAGGTAGATACCACATTGACGATGCGGCCGTATCCAGCGGCTTTCATGCCTTTGGTAACCACTTGCGACAGCAAATGATTGCAGAGGAGGTGATTGGCGAAAGCCGTTACGAACTCTTCTGGCTTGGCTTGCGTGAGTGGGCCACCAGCAGGTCCTCCGGTGTTGTTTATCAATACATGAATCTGCAGCTCGTGTTTGTCGAGGAAACTTTTAACAGTGTCGTGCAAGATTTGCGGCGCGGCGAAATCGCCAACGATATAGCGGTGCTGCTGTCCAAGCTTGCAAGGCAGTTCGTTCACGGTCTGCTGCAACGATGCTTCGTTGCGGGCCACTAAAATAACGGTGGCGCCATTGCTTGCTAATTCCATCGCAGCGGCTTTTCCGATGCCTTGCGTGCTGCCGCAAACGAGTGCGTTCTTTCCTTCCAATGAGAGATTCATTTTTTTTGGTTTAATGTTCCTTTGGCGAAGCTACGAAATACGCTAAACTTGTGCTTCGTAGGATGCCTTGTAAAAGGATTTGTTGCATGGATTTTTTATAACTTGCGTTAAAATTAAAGAAACTATGGCAGTAGCTAGGCCTTTCAACTTTAAAAAATGGATCGACGAGAATCGTCACCTACTCAAACCACCCGTTGGAAATCAGGTGGTTTATACGGGTAACAAAGATTTTATTGTGATGGTGGTGGGTGGTCCCAATTCCCGCAAAGATTATCATTACAACGAAACGGAAGAGTTTTTTTACCAGCTGGAAGGCGATGTTATAATCCGTATCATGGAAGATGATAAGCCTGTAGACATAGCTATAGCGGAAGGCGATATTTTTCTTTTGCCTGCCAAGACGCCACACATGCCACAACGTGGTCCCAACACCGTTGGACTCGTCATGGAAGTGCATCGCCAAGAGGGCATGAAAGATGGCTGCTTGTGGTTTTGTGAGCAGTGCAACAACAAGTTATACGAGGAATATTTCGATCTGAAAGATATCGTTGTGGAGCTGCCTATCGTCATGAATAAGTTCTATGCTTCTCTCGACTTGCGCACCTGTAAAAGTTGTGGCGCTGTTATGGAGCCGCCTGTTCCTGCGAAGTAGTTTGCGTCTCTTTTTTTAATATTTTGATGTTCTCCGTATGTCCTCTTTAACCATCGATATTCACACCCATATCTTGCCCGAGAAGATGCCCGACTGGGCTTCTCGCTTCGGGTATGGTGGCTTCGTGCAGCTCGAGCACCACAAGCCTTGTTGTGCAAAGATGATGATCGACGGAAAGTTTTTTCGTGAGATTGAAGACAACTGCTGGAGTGCCGAGAAGCGCATGCACGAATGTGATCACCACCGTGTGCATGTGCAGGTTTTATCCACCGTGCCGGTGATGTTTAGCTATTGGGCCAAGCCACAAGATGCCTTGGACCTGTCGCGTTTTCTCAACGATCATATTGCCGAAATTGTCCACCGGTATCCTAAGCGTTTCATCGGCCTTGGCACGATTCCGATGCAGGCACCTGATTTGGCTGCGCAAGAGTTGGAACGGTGCATGAAAATGGGGCTTGCTGGCGTACAGATTGGCTCTCACATTGTAGACGATTGGAACCTCAGTTCGCCGGCTATTTTTCCGGTGTTTGAAACAGCAGAAAAACTGGGCGCCTCCGTTTTTGTTCACCCTTGGGAAATGATGGGGCAGGAGCGGATGCCACGATACTGGCTTCCTTGGCTGGTGGGCATGCCTGCCGAAACATCGCTGGCCATTTGCTCGATGATCTTCGGTGGTGTTTTTGAAAAATACCCACGACTTAAAGTGGCTTTTGCTCATGGCGGGGGCTCTTTCCCGGCTACCATTGGCCGTATTGAGCATGGCTATCATTGTCGTCCCGACCTAGTAGCTATTCATAACGATATAAATCCGCGAAATTATTTGGGTAAGTTTTTTGTCGACTCTTTAGTACACGATGAAAAAACCTTGCGCTTTATTCTCGATATATTTGGTAACAACCGCGTCGCTCTTGGCTCCGATTACCCCTTTCCACTAGGTGAAAATGAGCCGGGCTCACTCATTCGAAGCCTTGATTTACCATCGGATGTGACCGAGCAACTGCTCCATGGCAACGCCCTAGAATGGCTGGGTTTGAAGAAAGAACATTTCCTGCAAGCTGGACTTTCATCTTGAAAAAAATACGCATCAACAAACTGCTGCTTTTCGCCCTGCTTGCGGCCCTTTTCTTTGGGCTAGCCGTTGGGATCAATAAGAGCGATACCAGCAATGGCGCTTCCGATGCGAAGGTGGCCAAGTCAACGGAGCTTAAGTTGCAGGCCGCCAAAGTAAAACTAGATGGCTGGATAAAGAGCTCCTCCGCATGTCTTGCACAGAGTGACTTCTCGGATTGTATCCGCGATCATGTTGCTGAGCGCTCTGATCTTCCGTTGGGTTCCATATCGTTTCTAGTGTATGAAAAAGACAGCCTTCTTTTCTGGTCCGACAACAGAGTAGCTTTCGCTTCGCCTCCTTCCTTTTTTGATGATGATCGCCAGCTAATCCGCTATCGCAACGGGTGGTTTATGAAAGCGCAAAGCAAAATTGGACACAAGGTGCTAGTCGGTCTTTTGTTGGTGAAGAACGAGTATTCCTATCAAAACAAATACCTGAGCAACGACTTCGTCGACTTCATGCACATGCCGCATGGCGCTTCGCTTGAGGAAAAAGCAGCTGTTGGTGCGCTGCCTCTTCGTGATGTTAAGGGTGCTGTAATGGCCTATCTCTCGCGTTTTGATGCTAATGAAACGCATGCTGCAGCAGACTGGTCAACGTTGCTGCTACAGATCTTGGCTTTGCTTTTTTTTATGTTGGCAATTCGCGTGTTAGGCAGCACGCTTTCAATTAGCAATAAACCATTTGCAATCACCCTGCTGTTTTTTATTGGCCTCGTGCTGTTGCGTTTGGTATCGCTGTATTATCAATGGCCAGTGATGCTTTATCAAAGCGAACTGTTCGACCCCCAATATTTTGCCAGCTCGGCCTTGCTCAACTCCTTAGGCGACCTGCTGTTGAATGGCCTCTTGCTGTTTTATGTAACATCCTATTGCTACAGATATGTTTCGATAAAAAAACAACACGACTTTCTTGCTGCCCATCGCTTCTGGATTGCGCCGGCACTAAGCGCCGTGGTCTTCCTAATATTCTTGCTTACCGCTGGTGCGCTGCTGCTTTTGCGAACCCTAATTTTCAACTCCAGCATATCGTTCGATGCGAGCGACATGTTCAGTCTGAGCAGTCTGAGTTTGTATAGCTTCATCGCTATCGCTTTGATACTCTCATCACTCTTGATGATTACCGATGCAGCGGTCCGTTTTTTCATGCGTGATCAGTTGTTGAAAGGAGTCTTGTGGATCTCTTTTCTCGTCGCTTTAGTGCCTTTTGTATTGGTTCTTTGGTTGATGCCGGAAGAATACAGCGACTCGTTTGATCGCCTTTCCACTGGCTTGTTTGCTATTACCTTGCCGGTTGTGCTCTATTCCCTGCGTTCCTTTAGCAAAGAGAATTTGTCTTTTTCGCGCGTGCTGATTATTGTATTCCTCTTCACCTTTATTTGTGCCTTCAAGATATCAATCTACAATACCATAAAAGAGCGTGCTTCCCGCATGCTGCTTGCCGAAAAGCTTGACAAGGAGAAAGACCATGTGGCTGAGCATCTGTTCGAGGACATCGAGCTGAAAGTAGCAAAAGACAGTGTCTTGCCGGCTTTGTTTGACAGTTCGCCTGCATCAAAAATGGAACCTATTGCCATTGGTATTCGTCGTCTTCATCAAATTTATTTCAATGGATATTGGAGCAAATACGATAGCAAACTGCATGCCTACGATGCCTTAGGCAATGGCTTATACAACTCGAACAACGAAAATGTAGGGCTCGACTATTTCGATAAACTTATCCATGATTTTGGCCAAACAACGTATAGCAAAAACTTTATTTTTCTTAATTTCTCCAGCGGACGCACCAGCTATATCGCGCGCTTGCCAATCTATCGCGGAAGCAATCCTAATACAGCGCAGATTGGCACAATTCTCGTTGAGCTGGATTCGAAATTAAGGCAGGAGGAAAGTGGTTTTCCGGATTTGTTGTTAAGCGATAAAGTATCGGGTAACACGGATGCCCCAGAGCTCGTCTACTCCTATGCCCGTTATCAAAAAGGGAAGCTCTCTTTTCAGTCGGGCAACTTTCCGTATTACTTGTCTTCTTCTGCCTTTGGAAGCAACACCGGCGCCTTTCTCGACAAAGAAGGCTACAATCATTACCTCTATCATTCGGCCGACGAGGTTTTGGTGGTGGTGAGCGTTCGAAACAGAGCGCTGATCGACTATATCACCTTGTTCTCTTACCTCTTTGCTTTTTTCTTACTCTTCACCATGCTGCTGGCGCTGTTCGGCAGTTTCCCTTTGAAGATAGCCAGCCCCGTGTTGGCAGATGCTACCTTCAGCAGCCGCATCCAGCTTTACATGATGGTTATCGTGTTGGTTTCTCTCCTTATCACAGGCAGCGGCACCGCGTATTACATCATGAATAAATACCATGCAGAGCAGTATGTGCATCTTCGGCAGCGAGTGTCTTCGCTTTTGGTAGCTGTGCAAAATCAGGTGGTAAACAAGCAACAGCTTGACAACAGCATACTTCGTAACATGACCTACGATTTGATGTCGCTTTCGGTAAGCTCCGGCGTCGACTTCAACATCTATGATTTGAAAGGCAATGTGCTCTTTTCGACACAGCCTAAGCTGTATGAGCAGGAGGTTATCGCGGAGCGAATGAATGCCTCGGCCTTCAAGCAATTGCAGCGCGAACAGCGCTCTTCCTTGATTCAAGACGAACAGATTGGTGGCTTGCAATACATCGCTGCCTACGAATCGGTGCGCAACAGCGACAACGCGCTTATCGGATACTTAGGACTTCCGTTCTTCTCGCGACAGTCGGAGCTCAAGAAAGAAATATCCTCCTTCCTCATCGCCCTGGTCAATATTTATGTTCTTCTTTTCGGGCTTGCATTGATCCTTGCCTACCTCATCACCGAACGCATCACTCAGCCCTTGAAAGTCATTCGGCAACGCATCAGTAAAATTCGTTTGGGTAGTCGAAGCGAGCCCATGGTATGGGAGGCGCAGGATGAGATAGGCGCCCTCATCCAAGAATACAACCGCATGGTGAACGAGCTTGCCTTGAGTGCTGAACGGCTTGCCAAATCAGAACGCGAATCGGCATGGCGCGAGATGGCAAGGCAGGTGGCTCATGAAATCAAGAACCCGCTCACGCCGATGAAGCTCAGCGTGCAGTATCTTGAGCGTGCCTCGAACGACCGGTCGCCTGATTTAGAGTCCATCATTAAAAAGATTTCGCGCACTTTGATCGAGCAAATCGATACGCTTTCTCACATCGCTTCGGAGTTTTCAAATTTCGCGCAGATGCCTAAAGCAAGGAATGCAAAAGTGGATGTGAAAGGGGTGATTCAAGGACTGCTCGGACTTTTTATCGACCATGAACAAACGACCTTGACCTTTGAGCCGCAAGGCGATGAAGACTACCTCGTTTTTGCCGATCGCGACCAACTCTCTCGCGTGTTCACCAATTTGATAAACAATGCTTTGCAGTCGATCCCCGAGGGCCGTCGCGGCGACGTGGTGATTGGCCTGTCGGTCCATGATGACAAGGTGATCATCGAAGTGTCGGATAATGGAACAGGCATCGATGCCGATCTTGCCGAACGCATCTTCGAGCCTAACTTCACAACAAAATCGTCGGGCATGGGGCTCGGCTTAGCAATGGTTAAGAATATTGTGGAGCAAGCCGATGGCCGTATTTGGTTTGAAACTGTGCCGCAGATAGGCACTCGTTTTTTTGTTGAAATGCCTCAATTTAAAGGCACTCCTTCCTGATTCTTTTTCAATTCGTAAATTTGCATCTTAGATAAAAAATATGCGCCCGATACGAGTACTAGTAGCCAAAGTGGGTCTTGATGGTCACGACCGTGGAGCGAAGGTCATCGCCGCTTTTTTGCGTGATGCCGGCATGGAGGTGATCTACACAGGACTTCGTCAGACTCCCGAGATGGTTGTCAATGCGGCCTTGCAGGAAGATGTTGATGTGATCGGAGTTAGTATCCTCTCTGGAGCGCACAACACCGTTTTTCCTAAAATCCTTACGCTATTGCAAGCGAAAGGCGTGAACGACATCCTGCTCACTGGCGGTGGCATCATTCCTGAAAAGGATATGTCTAAGCTTCAAGAGCTCGGCGTGGGGCGTCTTTTCCCTCCAGGCACCGACACCAAAGAAATTGTTTCATACATCACCGAATGGGTGAAAACCAACCGTAAATTCTAATATGAACTTCCACAACGTCCTTTATAGCACGGCCAACGGCATCGCTACTGTAACCGTCAATCGCCCCGATAAACTCAACGCACTGAACATGGCCACCATCGACGAGATCGGCAAGGCCATGGATGCTGCTATGGCCGATCCTGCTGTGGGTGGGGTCATTCTCACCGGTGCAGGCCCTAAAGCCTTTGTTGCTGGTGCTGATATCTCTGAGTTTCTGAGCTATACGGTAGAGCAAGCCGTCGCCCTTTCGAAGCAAGGACACGATGTGTTTACCGCTATCGAAAGAGCCCCTAAGCCGGTTGTTGCAGCTATCAATGGCTTCGCACTGGGCGGCGGACTTGAGTTGGCCATGGGTTGTCATTTGCGCATAGCAGCTAGCAATGCGAAGTTCGGACAGCCTGAAGTAAACCTCGGACTTATCCCAGGGTATGGCGGAACACAGCGTTTGGTGCGACTCATCGGTCGCAGCAAAGCAACCGAGCTGCTTATGACAGCCGACATGATAGGTGCTGAGGACGCGCTTCGACTAGGCCTTGTGAACGAAGTGGTGCCGCAAGAGGAACTCATGGCTTCCTGTCAGGCCATGCTCGCAAAAATCATGAACAAATCGCCCAACGCGATTGCTGAAATCATTCGTTGTGTGAATGCCAATTACGAAGGCAACGGAATGCAAACCGAGATTGAGCGTTTTGCTGCTTGCTTTGGCACCGACGATTTTAAAGAGGGCGTCACCGCTTTTCTCGAAAAACGAAAAGCGGCTTTCACACGAAGCTAAGCGCCATTGGAAATAAAGGCCTTAACAATCTTGGTGCGTGGAAGGGTGCAGGGCGTTTTCTTTCGCCAAAGCACGCGCGATAATGCCTTGCTTTTAGATATTCGAGGCACCGTGCAAAACCAAGCCGATGGCTCGGTATTCATCGAGGCAGAAGGCGCGCCTGAAAACATGGAGCTTTTCTTGGCATGCTGTCGCAAAGGTCCTATTGCGGCCCGTGTGGATGAAGTCGAAATACACGAAACGATGTGCAAAAGATTTTCATCCTTTGAGATTGTGCGTCATTAACAGGGCTAACTTTGGTTTGAATTTTTGTTCCAACCGATGACTTCCTTTTTCCGCCTTCTTTCTTTGCACGTGTCTTGATGCATATACGCAAACTCGCAGGCCAAACCGCCATTTATGGGTTGAGCAGCATCGTCGGTCGATTGCTCAACTATTTTCTCGTTCCGTTATACACCCGCGTTTTCTTGCCCGCCGAATATGGCGTCGTCACTGAGTTTTACGCTTATGTCTCCTTTCTCATCATCGTATTTACGTACGGTATGGAGACCACCTTTTTTCGTTTCAACGAGTCGGAGCTGGATAAAGAAAAAGTATTCAGCACCGCTCTCATATCCTTGCTCTTTTCCTCTGCCTTGTTGGCACTCATCTGCTTTTTCGGCTCATCTGCTTTGGCAAGCATGTTGCGCTATCCTGGCCATGCAGAGTACGTCGTTTGGTTCGGACTCATTCTTGCCTGCGACGCAGTAACCTCGATTCCTTTCGCTCGGCTTCGTGCACAGGGAAAGCCCGGTCGATTCGCTTTCTTGAAATTTGTTAATATCCTTCTTAATGTCGCACTGAACCTGTTCTTCTTACTTGCCTGTCCGTTCTTCTTTAAGCAGGAGCAGGGCTGGTTGCATGACTTCGTGCTTCAATTTTATAACCCATCATTTGGCATTGGATACATCTTTATTTCAAACCTGCTGGCAAGCGTCCTCACGCTCCTGCTCTTGCTCCCTTCTTTCAAAGGCATCGGGGCTGGTTTCGACAAGGTTTTATGGCGCCGCATGATGCTGTACTCTTTGCCACTGCTTGTGGCCGGTTTGGCGGGGATGATTAACGAAACGATGGATCGCATTCTCCTAAAATACTTACTACCACCCGATACCGCCCTTGAACAGGTTGGTATCTATGGCGCTTGCTACAAATTGTCTATCTTGATGACGCTGTTTATTCAAATGTTTCGCTATGCCGCTGAACCCTTTTTCTTCAAACAGGCCAAGGAAGACAATGCGCGGCAGGTATATGCCGATGTGATGACCTATTTCGTGCTGGCTTGCTCGTTTATTTTCCTTGGCATCATGCTCTACATCGACGTCGTCAAGTTTTTTATCGGGCCAAACTACTATCCTGGTCTTAAAGTAGTGCCGATTTTATTATTGGCAAACCTGTGTCTTGGGGTCTTCTTCAACTTGTCTATCTGGTACAAACTTTCAGGAAAAACCAGCTACGGCGCATGGTTCGCTGTATTTGGTGCCGCACTTACATTGTTGCTTAACGCTTGGTGGATTCCGTTATTTGGCTATATGGGTTCAGCATGGGCCACCTTGGTCTGCTATGCATCCATGATGCTCGTATCGTTTTATGTAGGCCAAAAGAACTACCCTGTTCCGTATCAGATGCGTCGCATCTTGCTTTACCTTGGCGTTGCTCTAGGACTTTATTTCATCGCTGTCTTTATGCGTTCTTTGATGGGCAACAGCCTGCTTCCTCTGCTTGCTTTTAACACCTGCTTAATGGGACTTTTCGTAGGACTAGTTATTTGGAAAGAAAAAGCTAAAATTCTGTAACTTTGTTGGCTGGTGAATGCCTTATTTCGCAGCCCCGAATTTCAATACATGAATATAAAAATCATCAATCAATCGCACCATCCTTTACCATCCTATGCTACTGTTGCATCGGCGGGCATGGATTTGCGCGCCTCTCTTGCCGAGCCCATCGTTTTAAAATCGCTGGAGCGCGCCTTGGTTCCCACTGGACTTTTTATAGAGCTTCCTATTGGTGCAGAGGCGCAGATTCGTCCGCGCAGCGGCCTCGCTTTTAAAAACGGCATCACCGTTTTAAACTCCCCCGGCACGATCGACGCCGATTATCGCGGCGAGATAAAAGTGCTTTTGGTGAACCTCTCGGATCAAGCTTTCGCCATTCAAGATGGTGAGCGCATCGCCCAGATGGTGGTAGCCAAGCATGAGCAAGCTACCTGGCAGTTGGTCGATAGCTTAGAAGCATCGGATCGTGGTGCAGGTGGATTTGGCAGCACAGGTGTTAAATAATAATAGAATTAGAACCAACAAAATATGAAGATCATTATTCCAATGGCAGGCATGGGAAAACGCTTGCGCCCGCACACGTTGTTAGTCCCGAAGCCTTTGATTCCTATAGCTGGAAAACCAATGGTACAGCGTATTGTAGAAGACATCACGCAATTGTGTACCTCGAAAGTCGAAGAAATTCATTTCGTGGTGGGCCGCTTCGGAAAGGAAGTGGAAGCCAGTTTGATTGCAATCGCTGAACAAGTTGGTGCCAAAGGGGTTATCGCTTATCAGGATCAGCCTCTTGGTACGGCACATGCAATACTTTGCGCCAAAGATGCGTTAGACGGCAATGTGCTCATTGCCTTCGCTGATACCCTGTTTGTTTCTGAAGATAAATTCGACGAGTCTGCAGATGGTGTCATCTTCGTTAACAAAGTGCCTAACTGGCAGCAGTTTGGCGTGGTGAAACTGAATGCGGAAAATGTGATTACCGATTTCGTCGAGAAGCCGGCTGAATATGTTTCAGACCTCGCCATTATTGGCATCTATTATTTCCGTGATGGAAAAAATCTCCATAACGAATTGCAATACCTCATCGATCATGACATACGCGAGAAAGGCGAATATCAACTCACCAATGCCATGGAAAATATGAAGAACAAGGGCAAGCAGTTTGTGCCAGGTGCGGTTAAAGAATGGCTCGATTGTGGCAATAAAGAGGCTACCGTATATACCAATCAACGCATCCTCGATGTGAAGCACAAAGAACAACTGATATCTTCCACATTCAAGAACGAGAATGCCGTGATTAAAGAACCTTGCTTTATTGGCGAACATGTGCGCATTAGCAATTCTACCGTCGGCCCTTATGTTTCTATCAGCGCAAATACGGTAATTGAAGATGCGTATATCGAGAATGCCATTATTGGTGCTAACTCACAGATTCGCAACGCAAACCTCAAAAACTCCATGGTAGGCAGCTATGTTCGCTATGTTGGAAATAAAGAGCAGGCGGTGCAGTTGAGTCTTGGCGATTATTCTACACAAGACTAATTTATAGGAATGAAATCAATCCGTCAGGCCATTCTTTTTTTCTTTGCAGTAGTCCTATTTAGTTCATGCGCCACCAGTAGAAAGAGCAACTCTTCGCTTTCCGAAAAGTCGCGTTTGGATTTTGCGTATAGCTATTTTGAAGCCAACAAGGAGAAGATGCTCGGGAATACCGATAAGGCGCTGACCCTGTATCTTCAGTGCTTGCGTATCGATGGTAAAAGCCATGCTGCCATGTATGAGGCCGCATTGTTGATGGCCGAAAAGAACAACACCGACAACGCTATTTATTTTCTTCGGTCTGCGGCAACATTGGACCCTGACAACATCTGGTATCAAGTTACCCTTGCGGAGCTGTACAAGGATAAAAAGCTGTATCCCGAGGCCTCCGCGGTGTATGAAAAACTCACGCGCAAATATCCAGACCATGTCGATCTGTATTACGATTATGCAAACACCTTGCTCTTGAGCAACAAGTTTTTAGAGGCTATAAAAGCGTATGACCATATTGAGCAGCAAATAGGGATGAGCACCGAACTCTCTGTTCAAAAAGAAAAAATCTATGTGCACTTGGGCAAGTTTGATAAGGCGGTGGCCGAGATTCAGAAGTCGATTGATGCTGACCCCAAAGCCCCAGAGAACTATTCCTTGCTCGCTGATCTTTATCAATCCAACGCCATGAACGATAAGGCAATGGAGGCACTTAAGAAGCTACGCGAGCTTGACCCGGAGAACCCCTTCATGCATCTTTCATACGCCGAGTTTTACCGCAAAAACAACGATAGTATTCAAGCCTTTGATGAATTGAAATTGGCTTTTAGCAGCAAGCGTTTAGAGATCGAAACGGCAGTAGAAATTTTAGCTGGATTTTATAAAGAAATGGTTGACCATGCCGATAAAAAACAACAGGCCATGGAGCTCAATCAAATCATGGTTGCCACCAACCCCGACGAGGCGCGTGCTTTTTCTGTGTACGGCGATTTTTTAAACTTAGACAAGCAGTTCGAGCATGCGCGTATCCAATATCGCAAATCCGTCGAGCTCGATAAGCAAACGTATGCGGTTTGGATTCAACTGCTTTCTCTCGACGCCGACTTGAAGGATTATAAAGCTTTGGAGCAGGAGAGTAAAGAAGCGATGGTGCTCTTCCCTGCGCAGCCTGTTACCTACTTTTACAACGGCTTGGCAAAGCTGCAACAAGACAAAGACAGCGCAGCCATTGAGGCGCTCACTAGCGGCGTAAAACTGGTGGTCGACAATAAAGATTTTGAGGCGCAGTTTTACGCAAGCATCGGCGATGCACAACATAAGCTCAAGGCCTATCGCAAGTCGGACGAGGCTTTTAACAAAGCCCTCGAATTGAACCCCGTTAAC
>CANFOZ010000052.1 GCA_947448795.1 Bacteroidota bacterium | reverse complement strand
TGCGCAGCGGACAATGGTTCAAAACCAAAGCACAGGGTTACAAATCGCAGGCAGTAAACATTAAAGACGCGAATTACAAATCTGCACAACAAAAACCATCCGACAGAGGGCGGGTGGATCCGCAATGCCTTGCGGCTCCATAACCAGTGGGCGGAATGAAACCTGCGCAGCAGACAATAAAACAAGCTGCCAAACGTTAGTGTTTGGCTGACAAAATTACAGTGGCCTATTTTTTGCTTAATCGTTTTTTTTAAACCCAAACTCCGATTAAAACCTATGAAAACACCAATCAAAAATCTGGTCGGCATGCTGCTCATCGCGTGTGTGGGCGGCTTTGCCGGAGCTACCTTGTACAAAAACACTGAAAAAACAACCAGCATCGGCACCGATGCACCAGACCGACGCGGTATCGCTAGGTTTGCAAATCTGTCAAATGCGCCGGAGGCAACGGTCGATTTTACCAAAGCCGCGGAGCAGTCCATTCATGCGGTAGTACATGTAAAAACATACTATCCTCAAAGCAACAACAACTACGGTATTTACGATCCATTCCAAGATTTTTTCTGGGGAAATGGCAACCGTCAACAACAAGAACCGCAACAGCCCGAAGCCAGTGGATCGGGTGTGATCATCTCCAACGACGGCTATATTGTTACGAACAACCACGTGGTGGAGAAAGCCAGTAAAGTAGAAATCACATTAAACGACAAGCGCACATACACTGCTAGCGTAATAGGCACCGATCCCTCAACCGACCTCGCCTTGATTAAGATTGATGAAAAAGAGCTGCCTTACCTTTCGTATGGCAACTCTGACATTCTCAAGGTAGGCGAATGGGTGTTGGCTGTAGGCAACCCCTTCAACCTCACCTCCACGGTCACTGCCGGCATCGTCAGCGCCAAGGCCCGCAACATAAACATTCTCAACAGCAAGTACCCGATTGAGGCCTTCATTCAAACCGATGCGGCGGTAAACCCTGGCAACAGCGGCGGTGCACTCGTTAACACACAAGGCGACCTTGTCGGCATCAATGCAGCCATCGCTTCGAATACAGGCTCCTACACCGGCTATTCTTTCGCCATCCCGGTTAGTATCGTTAAGAAAGTAGTTAACGACCTGCTTGAATTTGGCGAGGTGCAACGTGGATTCATCGGCATCACGCCGGAGGATATCGATACGAAGCTAGCCGCGGAAAAAGGCATCAAACAACTCAAGGGTGTGTATGTAAAAGGATTGACGGAGAATGGCTCCGCAAAGGAAGCCGGCTTGGCTGTTGGCGACATCATCACCCGCATCGGGGATGCTGAAGTGAATTCTGTTCCTGAGTTGCAAGAGCAGGTGAGTAGATACAGACCGGGGAACAAAGTCAATGTGACCGTGCTTCGTGATGGCAAAGAAACGAACATGGCTGTTGTGCTTCGCAATCGAAACGGATCAACGGATATCGTTAAAAAAGAAGCGAATAAAATCATTTCATTACTTGGCGCCGACTTCGAAAAAGTGGGTAGCGAAGAAGAACAGAAGCTCGGACTCAATGGTGGTGTAAAGATCAACAAATTAGCCACAGGCAAGCTGCGCAGCGCAGGCATCCGAGAGGGCTTCATCGTGACACGCATCGACCACAACGAGATTCACAACACCGATGACCTGATGGAAGCATTGCAGAACAAACACGGCGCGGTGCTCATCGAAGGGTTCTATCCGAACGGCATGAGTGCCTATTATGCCTTCGGCATTTAAAGTAATCGTACACAAAAAGAAAACGGCTGTCTGGATGGACAGCCGTTTTTTTATGAGTAAAAAAAGCTAAACCCGCACTGCATCCAAACGCTCGTAAATCGAGTTGTTGGAGATAAACTCAGGCACCATGTCTTTCATCATGCGAACGATGGCGTCGTTGTTTTGTGTTTCAAAAAGAGCGATGAGCTTATTCACTTGCAGGTTAATGGTTTCGTATTCGCATTCAGCTACCTTGGCAATCATGATTTTCTCGTGGTGCGTAGGCAGGGTGTTCTCGCCGTCGTTGAGCAATTCTTCATACAGCTTTTCGCCAGGACGTAAGCCGGTGTATGCAATCTGAATATCCTTACCAAGGGTGAGTCCAGATAGTTTGATCATCTTTTTGGCAAGATCGCTGATACGCACCGAATCGCCCATATCAAAGATAAATATCTCGCCACCTTTGCCCATGGAACCAGCTTCCAAAACCAACTGGCAGGCCTCTGGAATCGTCATGAAGTAACGCGTGATATCTGGATGCGTAATAGTAACAGGACCACCCGATTCAATTTGTTTGCGGAAGCGCGGGATCACCGAACCGTTTGATCCAAGCACATTACCAAAGCGTGTAGTAATGAATCGTGTATCCGTTTTTTTGTTGAGCGATTGAATATACATTTCTGCAATGCGCTTGGTGGCTCCCATGATGTTGGTTGGGTTAACCGCCTTATCGGTGGATACCATCACGAAGGTTTGCACGCCAAACTCTACAGATAGGTCGGCAATGATTTTGGTGCCGTTTACATTCGTCAGAATGGATTCGGATGGATTGTTTTCCATCATCGGCACGTGCTTATAAGCAGCAGCATGAAATACTATTTCCGGACGAAATGTGCGGAACAGATTGCGCATCCTTTCTTCGTAACGAACATCGCCTAAAACCGTCTCGAAATTCTTCATTCGAAACTTGTCAATGAGCTCGAGCTCAATGTCGTACAAAGGCGACTCGGCGCAATCCAACAAGATAATTTTTTCGGGATTGAAGGCCACAATTTGGCGAACAATCTCGCTACCTATTGAACCAGCTGCACCGGTTACTAAGATTCTTTTTCCAGATATATGCTGTTTGATCTGCATCACATCCAAACGAATGGGTTCGCGTTCCAAAAGATCTTCGATGCGCACTTTTTTAATTTGCTTGAACGACAGCTCGCCATTGATCCAGGTAGTGACCGGCGGTACATTTAAAATCTTGGTATTGTTGGCCAAGCAAACATCCACGATCTCCTGTTTGTGATGCGCCGGAAGATGCTGTATGGATATAATAAGATGAGCTACTGTGTTGTTTTGCAATAAATTTTCGAGCTCCGAAACGGCATGTATCCGAACCCCCTCCATCTCTCTTCCAACTTTGTTGGCGTTATCGTCAACAAAAGCCATGACCTTGTATTTTGTTCCTGCATCACGATCGAGGGTACGCTTGGTAATAATGCCCGCTTCCCCTGCTCCATAAATGATTACACTGGTCTTGGCACGCGTTGGGTTTTTATATTCGAGATAAAGCGTTTTAACTAAAAGACGGCCGGCCGTTAAAACAAAAACACTCGTAATGAAGTCGATGACAATTACAGAGTATGGAATAATGAACACATCGCGAACAAGCCAACTTAGAATATTGCTAAGGGCAAAAGCAAAAGATCCTGTGAAGATGGTTTTCAGTATGCGGGAGGCATCTTTCGTGCTTGTGTATCGAACAATTCCGGAGTAGGTCTTGAAGTAATAAAAACTCATCCCCCGCACAGCCAAAACAAAAGGAAGAATGAACTTTAATTTCACCAATTCATTGAAAGGCACATTGAAATTAAAGCGTAGGAAAAGGGCTAGAACGACAGAAAAAACACAAACGCACAGATCCAAGGTGAAAATAATCCACCTGGGTGTATTGCGGCCGCTAAAGAGAAATGGAGTCAAAAGAATGTGATTAAGGTGTTCAAAGATACATATTTTCGGCATAAAATTCTTACTTTTGGCCTTCGAAACCATACAACCGCTCCACATGCTAACAGAAGAAAAAGAAGGCCTAAAGCACATCGCCCTAGAAGAAACTCACCAAAGCTTAGGTGCTAAAATGGTCCCGTTTGCGGGCTATAACATGCCTTTGCAGTATGTTGGCATTAATGCCGAACACGAGAACGTACGAAACGGAGTCGGTGTTTTCGATGTATCGCACATGGGGGAATTCATCGTTCGCGGACCACATGCCTTGGATCTTATCCAGCGTGTGACGAGCAACGATGCATCCAAATTAACTGCTGGAAAGGCGCAATATTCATGCCTTCCAAATACCGAAGGCGGGATTGTAGACGACTTGTTGGTTTACTGTGTTGATGAGCACACGTTCATGTTGGTAGTAAATGCGTCCAATATCGATAAAGATTGGAACTGGATTGCTTCACACAACCATCAACAAGCAGAGATGATCAACATCTCCGACCGTACCTCTCTATTGGCTATTCAAGGCCCTAAGGCAACAGCAACCTTACAGAAACTGTGCACACACGATCTTGCCTCCATCCCTTATTATTCATTTATAAAGGGTTCGTTTGCTGGCGTGGATAATGTGATTATCTCTAACACGGGCTACACCGGTGCTGGGGGATTTGAGGTATACTTCGACAAAGAGCATTCTGAAAAAATATGGCAGTCGATTTTCGAGGCAGGCCAGGAATTCGACATCAAGCCAGCGGGATTGGGTTGTCGCGATACACTCCGACTCGAGATGGGATTCTGCTTATACGGCAACGACATCAACGACACAACAAGCCCTATTGAAGCAGGGTTGGGTTGGATTACTAAGTTTACAAAAGACTTTGTGAACGCGAGCAATCTAAAAGAGCAGAAAGAAAAAGGCACTACCCGTAAGCTGGTTGGGTTCGAGATGGTTGACAAAGGCATCCCGCGACACGATTACGAATTGCTAGATGCGCATGGAATCAAAATCGGAATTGTTACTTCCGGAACGATGTCGCCTACCTTACAGAAGCCGATTGGCATGGGCTATGTTAGTAAAGAGCTCAGTGCTGAGGGTAGCGAGATTTTTGTTTCTATTCGCGGCAACGCATTAAAAGCCAAAGTTGTTAAAATCCCTTTTCTAAAAAAATAAATCTGCATGCAAGCAAAAGCAAGCATAGAAGTTTGTTACTCCCCTGCCCTATTCCCCTTGTATAATGCAACGGACAGCATTGTTGTGGTTATCGATGTGCTGCGTGCTACCTCTTCCATCTGCGTGGCCTTTGAAAACGGCGCAGAAAAAATTGTGCCTGTTGCAAAAATAGACGACTGCCAAGCCTATAAAGAGAAAGGTTTTCTCATTGCTGGCGAGCGCAACGGCGAAAAACTAGATGGCTTTGATTTCGGCAACTCGCCATTTAATTACATGGGCGCGCAAGTGAAAGGCAAATCCATCGCCTTAACAACCACCAATGGCACGCAAGCTATTGATGCTGCAAAGCATGCATACAAACTGGTTATTGGATCTTTTCTAAACATCGGGGTATTGCAGCAATGGTTGTTAGAGCAAAACAAAAATGTGCTGTTCCTTTGTGCCGGATGGAAAAACAAATTCAATCTGGAAGACACACTCTTCGCTGGTGCTGTAGCAAGCTATCTGCAAGCAAGCGGTGAATTTATGGCCGACTGCGACTCTGCTATAGCGGCCATCCATCTTTATGAGAAGGCACAACACGACCTATTTAAATTTCTCGAAAACTCCTCACACCGCCGACGCCTCGAACGCTTAAAGATCGAGAAGGATATTGAATTTTGCCTGATGCAAAATCTTGTCAAGGTGATACCTGTGTTAGAAAATGGTGCGCTGGTGAGCATGCCGAATGTAAAACGCGAAATCGCAGAAAGCAGTCCCGCTTAATCCATGAAAAAACCAATCTACCTCCTCGCAGGCTTGCTATTGCTTTCTACCACCCTGCTTGGCTGGGGTTTTTGGGGACATCAGCGCATCAATCACATGGCTGTCTTTTGTTTGCCGCCAGAGATGGTTGGTTTTTACAAGAAGAACATTGACTTTGTTACGGAGCATGCTGTTGATCCAGATAAGCGGCGTTATTCTGACAAAGAAGAGGCGCCACGCCATTACATCGATATCGACCATTTTGGCACACACCCATTCGACAGCATGCCGATAGCCTGGAAAGAAGCCGCAGCCAAATACACAGAAGACACTTTGAAAGCTTATGGCATCGTGCCTTGGCATATTCAAATTATGCTGAGTCGACTTACCGAAGCTTTTAAGAACAAGGAAGAAGACCAGATTCTAAAGATGTCAGCAGAACTCGGCCATTACATCGCCGATGCACATGTGCCGCTGCATACAACAGAAAATTACAACGGACAAATGAGCAATCAAAAGGGCATTCACGGTTTTTGGGAATCGCGTTTACCTGAATTGTATGGTGAAGAGTATGATTTCTTTGTGGGCCGAGCTGTATATATCAAGCATCCTCTTGAAGAGTCGTGGAAGATTATCCGTGAAAGCAATGCAGCTTTGGATTCTGTGCTCAAATTTGAAGCAGACCTTAACAGTCGTTTTGCAGAGGATAAAAAATACACCTACGAGCAGCGCGGTAAAAACAATGTGAAAATCTATTCGGAAGCGTATTCAAAAGCCTATAACGAAATGTTGTCAGGCATGGTTGAACGCCGCATGCGTGCTGCTACTTTAGCTGTTGCAAGTTATTGGTACACAGCTTGGGTCAATGCCGGTCAGCCATCACTCGGTGACAAAGAAAACGCAACTCAACTGGATTCCTTACGTAGTCAAATTCGCCGCGAAGAGGCAAAAATGAAACAAGACCGCATCGATGGTGTAGTCAAAGGTCACGAGGAATAATCGATGTCTATCCAACTCGAAAAAATCTGTCAGCATGCGCGCACAATTGTGCTAGAAACAGGCGCCTTTATTCGCCGCGAAAGGCAAAGCTTTGATCCATCCAAAGTGGAATACAAATCAGCTCACGATCTTGTTTCTTATGTTGACAAGACCGCAGAAAACATGCTGGTAGCAGGTCTTAGCCCACTTGTTGAAGGATGTGGATTCATCACCGAAGAAGACAGCACGCGCACGGTGGCCGACGAATACAACTGGATTATCGATCCCCTTGACGGAACCACCAACTTCATTCACGGCATCCCCTGCTTTTGTGTGAGCATCGCTTTAAAACGCAAGGACAGCTTGGTACTTGGCATCGTTTATGAAATAAACCTCGACGAGTGCTTCTATGCTTGGGAAGGCAGCGCTGCCTATATGAACGAGGCCGTTATCACCGTTTCTAAAACAGCAGACTTGGAGCGTTCGCTTTTAGCCACAGGCTTTCCAACAATCAATTACGATCGTTTGGATGCGTATATGGAAGTATTTAAGCATTGCATGAAAAACACCCGCGGCTTGCGTCGTTTAGGATCGGCTGCAGCTGATTTGGTGTATGCCGCTTGTGGGCGTCTCGATGGTTTTTTTGAGTATGCACTTCACCCGTGGGATGTGGCTGGAGGGGCTTTTATCTTTCAGCAAGCGGGTGGCATTGTAACTGACTTTTCGGGCGGCGATAACTATGTCTTTGGAAAAGAAATAGTTGCTACCAACCCACACATTCATGCCGAATTTCTAAGGATGTTGCAGCTTTATTTTCAAGAAGGGAAAAAGGCCTAATTGAGCAGCAAGAATTATTTTGCGCTAAGCCAATCGATGTCTTTCTTCAACCAGTTTAGCGTTGTTTCTTCTGCACTTCCTTGTGCTGGAATAACATTGTAATCCCAGCGCGCCAGAGGTGGCAAGGACATAAGAATGGATTCGATACGACCAGCGGTCTCCAATCCAAATTTAGTACCTCTATCATAAACCAGATTAAACTCGGCATAACGACCACGACGCTGCAGCTGCCAGGTTTTATTTTGCTCGGTGAAACTTATCCCGTGGTTTCTTGTGAGGTGTTCATATATTGGGTTAAATTGATTGCCCAATGCAAATATAAAATCATCTACACGCTCTAAAGGAAAGGTATCTGTACCTTTTAGAAAATCAAAAAACAGTCCACCTACACCGCGTGTCTCGTTGCGGTGGGTGATGAAAAAATAATCATCTGCCCATTTCTTATAATCGCTATAAAGGGTCGGTCCGAAAGGATCGCAAACAGCCTTCAGCTGCTGATGAAACCACCGTGCATCCTCAGGAAAAACATAGTGCGGAGTCACATCCATTCCCCCACCAAACCAGTGCTCTACCTTGCCATCCAAGCTTGTTTCAAGATACCGCACATTCATGTGAATGATGGGCACCATTGGATTGCGTGGATGCAAAACGAGCGAGACACCCGAAGCAAAAAAGCGATCTGCTTTCATGAAGGCTGGAGCTGGTCCATGCACAGCAGAGAAATTGACACCGCCTTTCTCAACAATATCGCCATCGGCAAGAATGCGTGTACGACCTCCACCACCTTCTTCGCGCTGCCAGAGATCTTCCTTTAACTTAAGTGAAGGATCAAGCTTGCAAAGAAATCCAGTTATGCTGTCTTGCAACATCATTAAATCGGCAGCACGGTTTTCTTTTGAACGCATATTAGTATCGAATTATCGTTAGTTGCTTATTCTCGTAACGCATAACAGAGATTGCTGTATTCTCGCATCCACCACCTTCGACACGGCGAAATACGAAACGACCTTGCATGGCTTCATACGTCTGCCCACCAAGCTCATTCATCCATGATTTCCCTTTAGAGCCGAGCATCCCAAGATAGAAAAGCCCCATATCAAAACCTTGACACGCAGATGCCGAAGGCTCGGTATTGAACTGGGCTCGATAGGCGACCGCAAATTGCTGCGTCCGCACATCTGAAAAATCAACCTGCATGGTACTAAAAAGTTGCACTTGCAATTTCTGCAATAGACCAAATTCTAAGGATTGAAAATTCTCCCAAGTAGGCATCCCCACAACAAATAAGGAGCTGTCTTGCATTCCTTTTATGGACGTGAGGAAATTATTCACAACCGATTCATTGGATGAGCACACGATGATCACAGTACGGCTTTTCTTGGATACACATTTACGCAGTGTGTCGGCGCCCATTTTGGGATACGTTAGCTGTGCACGAATGCGTGATGCAGGCAACTTGGTTTTGAAGTTATTGATCAAATCCATCTCTTTCTGCGAACCTGTGCTTACAAAGATAAATTGATCCTGTGCAAAGTGTTGACTCAAGTAGCTCGCCATTGATTCGCATTGTGAACGAACGGAAGCGGCCGTGCTGCTAAGCTTCGGATTTGCGGCAAGCAAAGCTGGCGACACGGAACAAGGCACCGCCAAGTCGAGGTGATGCTCTTGGGCAAAACGCTGCACCGGCATCATTTCATTCGATGATAGAGGGCCAATTAGCAAGTCGTTCTCAGCAAGGCGCGGATTAGTCAAAAGTTCCTTGATATAAGCCGTATCATTGCGCGTATCCTGAACAGAAAGATCGATGCGATAACCCATTTTTTTGAGCGAATCGGCTGCAAGCCAAAAGCCCTCGTAAAACTCCAAAGCAGGGGTTGCAAGTGATGGCTGTTCGCTTTGCTTTACCAACGTGGTGTCGTCCCAAGGCATTTGCTGATTCAGGTTCAGTGGCAAGAACAAAGCCACTTTGCTCGTCTTCTGCAGCGGGCTCACGAGAGCGAAGCTCGGTGATTCGTCCTTAGAAATAGGAGTCGACTCTTTCTTCTTGTCCAAAGGGGCGTTCGGTGTTGGCGTGGATTTATTCGGCACAACAGCTGCGGCTTGAAAAGGATGTGGCAGGCGTATCAACTGCCCTGCATTGAGTCCGTCAATAACTTCAGGATTCTCCTGCAAAATCGTTTGGATGCTTATGTTGTACTTTTTAGACAAGGCATACAAGGTTTCTTTAGCCTGTACTTTATGAAAGAGAACATTGCCTGCGATGGAGTCGGCAGCAGCTTCAGGATGCTGAACGATTGAATAGATGCGCAGCTCTTGACCATCGCGCAAGCCTCCTTTGGCATCTGGGTTGAGGACATACAAACTATCTAATGAAATGGAATACGTCTTCGCGATAGCGTAAGCCGTTTCACCTTTACCAACCGTATGCACAAAGTACTGCTGCGCAAAAGATGCGGAAGCAGAGAGCAAGAGCAGCAGCAAGAGCAAAAAATGCGATCTGGTCTTGGTGTTATGCGGGCTGTTAATGACTATTCCCATTCGATAGTTGCTGGCGGTTTTGAACTGATATCATACACCACGCGATTCACACCGCGCACTTTATTGATTATCTCGTTTGAAATCTGCGCAAAGAAGTCGTACGGCAAGCGACACCAATCGGCGGTCATACCATCGGTGGATGTAACGGCACGAAGACAAATCACATTTTCATAGGTGCGTTCATCACCCATAACACCTACCGATTGAACAGGAAGAAAGATTGCTCCGGCTTGCCAAACCTCGTTGTATAATCCATGCTTACGCAAGCCTTCAATAAAAATATCATCGGCTTCTTGCAAGACCCGAATATTATCCGGTGTAATCTCACCAAGTATTCGCACTGCAAGCCCTGGACCAGGAAATGGATGACGTGATAGTATCATCGGATCAATCTCCAAAGCAGCTCCCACTCTACGCACTTCATCTTTAAACAAACTCCTCAGCGGCTCCACAATCTTCAGTTTCATATTCTCCGGCAAGCCACCCACATTGTGATGCGACTTAATCGTGGCCGACGGTCCTTTCACTGAGGCAGACTCAATCACATCGGGATAAATGGTGCCTTGCGCAAGCCACTTCACATCTTCGATGCGGTTTGATTCTTCATCAAACACCTCAATAAAATTACGACCAATCGTTTTGCGTTTTGTTTCAGGATTGGTAACGCCTTTCAAGTCGTTTAAAAAACGATCAACCGCATTCACGCCTTTCACATTCAGTCCCATTGACAGGTATGAATCTAAAACCTTCCCGTATTCGTTTTTTCGAAGCAGGCCGTTGTCGACAAAAATGCAATAGAGATTTGCACCAATGGCACGATGCAGCAAACCTGCAGCTACCGTAGAATCGACACCACCGGAGAGTGCAAGAATCACTTTGTCGTTGCCGAGACGCTGCTTGAGATCAGCAACCGTTTCTTCGATAAAAAGTCCTGGCGTCCAATCTTGACGGCAGCCACAAATATCCACGATAAAGTTTTTTATCAATTGGAAGCCATCCGTAGAGTGCGTCACTTCAGGATGAAACTGGATTGCATACGTAGGCTCGCCGGGTATTGTGAATGCAGCGCATTCAACATCGGCTGTACTTGCGATGATTTCAAAACCAGCAGGCAAGGTTTTTATTGTATCGCCGTGCGACATCCAAACCTGAGAGCCCGTTGGAATGTCTTTTAATAGCGGACTATTGGTATTCAGTTTGCTGATGTTGGCACGACCGTATTCGCGAATGGTAGATGCGACTACCTCGCCGCCGTTTCTGGCTGCTAGCAATTGGGCACCATAGCATACACCCAAAAGCGGAAATCGCTTCCTTAAAGTCTCGGTATCTATGTTCGGTGAATTTTCCTCACGCACTGATGCAGGACTCCCAGAAAGAATAACGCCGCGTATTTTCTGCCAGACAGGATCGTCGTTGGCAGGAATTTTATTAAAGGGAACTATTTCGCAGTAAACATTTAGCTCGCGGATACGACGAGCAATAAGTTGAGTGTACTGAGAACCAAAGTCGAGGACAAGAATGATTTCGTGTTGCATACTATATAATATGCCGCAAAGTTAGGAAAACAAGCTATAACCTTTATGCTTATTGCAATAACAATTTGCGAAATTGTTCATAGCACCTTTATGAATGTACACCCAGTAAAAAAGGGTGCAATCTATTTATTTAAACACTATATAATGCAAAGAAAAGCTCGCAAACATCTGTAAAACAAGCTATTACAAAAATAATCATGCATTTTTAACCGAATACTATTTAATACACTTAAGCCCACCCTGAGAATTAAATTTTACGCGGACTGAGTAGGGCAAAATTAAAACACGAAAGAAAAATGAAAAAGATAGTCATACAAATCATTAAAACGGTTACAATTTTTCTATTTATTGGTCTAACAAACAAAACATCGGCCCAAAACACCATCGCGAATTGGTCTTTTCCCAATGCCAGTGCCAATGCCATTGTAGATGCTTCAACGCCAGCAAACAGTTCAGCAAGCATCAGTTGTATTAGCTTAGGGAATCCCTTGGCATTAACATTTCCCAATGGAGGCGCAGGCAATGGTAGCGATAAATGTGCAACTGCAACAAATTGGACCGGAGGCGCAGGCAGTGTGTATTGGACAATAACGATTTCCACGATTGGCTACTCTGGCATAGAATTATCATCAAAGCAAGCAAGTCTCGCTACAGGTCCTCGCGACTTCAAAGTTGCTTACCAAATAGGGTCTGGTCCTTTGATTGATTTGGCTGGCGCAACAAATATCCAATGCAGTACAGTTTTTACCGCTACTGGAACAGGCAACTTCAATAATATTGCACTACCATCCACCTGTGATAATCAGTCTTCGCTTACGATTCGATGGATACTCAACAGCAGCACGGCGCAAAATGGGGGAGCCATTGCTACTAGCGGGACATCGAAGATTGATGACATTCTTATTCGCGGCAACAACGGTAATTTTTACCGTTCTCTAACAACGGGTAATTGGAATGCGCCAAGCACATGGCAGAGTTCAACAGACAATGTAAATTGGGCAACTGCTTCAACAGCGCCGAACAATGCATCCAACAAAATACAGATTCGTAGCGGGCACACCGTTACTGTTAATACGGCGGTATCAGCAGATCAAATAACCATTGATTTTGGAGGAACACTTAATTACACAAGCGGCACAAATGCAACAAAAATGACCTTGAATGACGGCAGTGGTATTGATCTTCAGGTAAACGGCACTTTTATTAACGCATCGAACAGCAGCGGAAATGCGGCTCCGTTTTCATTTACAACAGGTTCAACTTGGGTATTGGGTGCTTCGGGTACTTATATTCAAAGCAACGGAAACTCTTCCGATGATTGGGCAACATACTATTACAACAACATCAGTTCTATACCAGCTAGCGCAAATTGGATACTAAGAAATAGCGGCACAAGTCCTTCGGTAACGACAATACCACCTTCGGGCAGCATGTACTATCCAAACTTAACCCTAGAAGGCTCAGTTATTTGGACCAATGGGCAATTCACTGGCACAAGCGATTACCCACGTATTCTTGGCAATTTTGATATCGGAGGAAACGGCACCCAGCCGGTATCGTTCACTAACGATTGTTCATTTTCAACACCAATATCTGTTGGCGGCAACCTAACGATTCGGACAGGAAGCAGTCTTACGCTTGGCGGCAATGCGAATGGTTCAGGAGGCTTCGACCTGAAGGGCAATCTGCTTATCGATGGCACATTACTTAACAGCAATGCATCTTGGACCTTTTCATCGCGGATGATTATGTTTACTGGAGCGGGTGCGCAAACAATTTCAGGCAGTGGCTCCATTGCGAGTATTAACATGGTTGTTGTAAACAAATCGAGCGGCCATGTAACGCTATCGATGCCCATGCCGATTAGTGCGAACCTTACCCTTACACACGGAAACCTCATTACTACTTCGGCTAACCTTCCTACCCTGGCCAATGACGCAACGGTTGCAGGCGCTTCCGACAACAGTTTTGTGGATGGGCCAATTGCAGCGGCCTTCAGCGGAAATTCTGCGCTAACCTTTCCAACAGGCAAAGACGGCCTCTATCATCCGATAATGATTTCGAACATCCCTGGTGCAGGAACAGGCACAACTACATTCACTGCCGAATATTTCGGCACAGGACCTAATCAAGCGGCGCCTATAATGCCCGAAACAAGTTTGGGCACCGGAATAAACCACATTTCTTCGTGTGAATTTTGGAATTTGTCGAAATCAGGCGGCACGCGCACGGCCTCGGTTGGACTTGGCTGGCGAGGAACGTGTAGCAATGTTCAAGATATTCCGAGCTTAAAACTAGCTTATTGGAGCGGAAGCCTTTGGAGTGATATTGGTCCTGTTGCACCTGCCGCTGGAAGCACAGCTAGTCCCGGTTCTGGCTCGATTACTAGTGTAGCAAATGCAACTACATATAGTTCATTCACCTTAGGATCAAGCACCAATGACAACCCGCTACCCATTACCCTTATTGACTTCACAGGCAAGCCGCTGCAGACGGGGAATCAACTCGACTGGTCGTGCTCATCCGAAAAAAACAACGCTTGCTTCAACATTGAGCGCGCGGAGGATATGATTCACTTCGAGGTGATTGGCGAAGCCAAAGGCATTGGTTCCACTGAGGCTATTAGTCGTTATTCCTTCACCGATAAACATCCATTGTTAGGTATTAATTATTATCGACTGCACCAGTTTGATTTTGATGGAACGAGCGATATGAGTGATATCATCGCTGTGGATGCCAATGCCGCGGGAAAAAATTACACGCTCATCAACGATGCCTACAACAAACAACTGATACTACGCTTACAGAAAGCTGAAAACAATGGAGAAGTTTCCGTCTTCGATTTACTAGGCAGAATGCGCATTAGCCAACTGATGCCAGCAGGCCAAGATGTTTTAAGACTGGATTGCAGTCAGCTTGAACACGGCATCTATTTACTGATGCTAAATCAAAATGGCGAATCGCAAGCGCAGGAATTTTGCTATTGAATGTAATCCTCATTCTATCCAAAAGGAAGCATTCTTTGTTTGAGTTTTATACGCATTGTATTGTTCAGATTTAGAAGAAACTATTTAGTATAAATACGAACTCAATGTCTTGCGCAAAACATTTTTCGCATTCAATTTTGGAGGTATGAGCAGGCCTATTTAGGATTGCCAGAAGAAAAGCTTGACCGTCTTTGAGTAGGTAATTAATTGAGCCATACTGTTAAACGTGCAGCCAAGAAACATTTGCTTAGCCACTCCGAATTAATACGATAGTCTTTTATTTTGCTATTGCAGAAAGACTATGGATATGCTAGGGAACGCAAGTAGCATAATGTGATACTTTTCGAGCGACATACTTTGTTTTTTACCCGATAATTATAATTTTAGCGCAAAGCATACAGGAATTAGTACTAACAAATACTTGTTTTATTAGTAAAGAATCCGAAACATGGGAGATGTAATTAGCTCCTACTTTTGTGCACGAAATCAAGTAATTAAGCTGGTTTTTCACGAATACAAAACACCTACACTTGCTTTGTAAAAAAAGAAAGCAGGTATCTAAGGCCTTTTTAGGGTGAAAAAATATTGACCAAATACCTGCAAATGAATTAATTACTAGAAATTATTTCGTTTTTTTCGCTGCAAAATTTTTATTAGCATTAAATTCACCCTAGAGTTCTATTTTAATTAGCTATACAGCTGCAAAATCAAAACTCAGAATAGCAATGAAAAACAGCCACATTCGCTTCTTCCTTGCTTTTACAATCATTTTCATGATTGTGCTTACACGCCAAAGTTCGGCGCAAAGCACGGTTGCCAATTGGTCGTTTCCTAACACAAGTGCAGATGCCGTTGTAGATGCTGCCATAGCTGCCAATGCTGCTTCTAACATTAGCTGTTATAGTTGGTGGACTCCATTAACAATAAGCTATGCTAATACAGGCGCAGGGGGAGGCATCGATAAATGCGCAACGGTAACGGATTGGAGCGCAGGAACCGGCAATGTGTATTGGTCAGTTACAATCAGTACGCTTGGCTATTACAGCATGGAGTTGTCTTCAAAGCAATCAAGTTCAGGAACAGGACCACGTGATTTCAAAGTTGTTTACCAAGTAGGATCAGGCTCTTGGCTAGACTTACCTGGTGCAAGCACTATTGTTTGCACAACGGCTTTTTCTACTGCCGGAACAGGGAGCATAAGCAATATTGTACTCCCATCCTCCTGCGATAATCAGTCATCAATTACGCTTCGTTGGATACTCACTAGCAACACTGCCCAAAATGGAGGCGCAATTGCTTCAAGCGGGACTTCAAAGATTGATGATATTATGATTAAAGGAAATAGCGGAACCTTTTACCGATCCCTTGCCACTGGCAACTGGAGCGCAGCAGCATCTTGGGAAAGCTCCGCCGACAATATTACTTGGGCAACGGCAACGGTTGCTCCAGATAACACATCCAATTTTATTACGGTTCGCAACGGACACACCATTACTGTTAACTCTGCAGTTACAGCAGACCAAATCACCGTTGATGTTGGCGGAACACTCTATTACAAAAGCAATACGCTTACATTGAACGACGGCAGCGGAGTTGATCTCTTGGTCAATGGAACCTTCATCGACTCCTCTTCGACTAACTTAGTTTGGAGCGGAAGCTCAACCTGGCAAATGGGAAGCAATGGTACTTACATAAAGCTACACAATTCAAGTGCCACAACCTGGCAAAACAATTACCAAGGCGGTATTCTTACAATCCCTTCCACCTCAAATTGGATCATTCGAAAAGTTAGCACCGTTGTACCTGCATTGGTATCTAATGGAGGAGTGTATCCAAATCTAACATTTGAAAGCAGGAACGGCACATGGGGTGTAACAAGTACAAATAATTTTAGCAGTACAGGTGGCTTCCCTACTATTTTGGGCAACCTAGACATTGGAGGCACAACGAGCACGCAAGCGGTTGCTCTTATTAACGACTGCTCTAATAGTTTAATACCTGTTGCTGGTAATGTAACTATTCGTTTGGGAAGCAGTTTTGCAATTGGTGGAGCAACGAATGGCGCTGTTGGTTTAGACATTAAAGGCAACCTTATAGTTGATGGAACATTAAGCCATAGCAATGCATCCGGTACTAATTTATCCAGGACCATTCAATTCAGTGGTACTGGCCCACAGTCCATATCTGGCTCTGGAAGTATCACAAGCATAAACACGCTCGTTTTAAACAATGCAAGTAGCGATGTTACCTTATCCAAGCCGCTGCCAATAAGCAGTACCATAACATTTACTAATGGAAACCTCATTACTACAGCAGTTAATCTGCCAACCTTAGCAAATGGTGCAACTGTAACAGGTGCATCCAACAACAGTTATGTAGATGGACCTATAGCGGTAACGTTTACTGCTAACGCAACATTTACATTTCCAACAGGCAGTGCTGGTTATTATCGCCCTATTGCACTTTCCGGCATGACAGGTACCGGCACATCTGTGTTCACTGCCGAGCACTTCAATACAGGCCCAAATCAAGCCTCACCGGTCATGTCCGAAACAAGTGTGGGAACCGGTATACAACATGTTTCTGCTATTGAATATTGGAAGCTGGCAAAAACCGGCACACGAACAGCCAGAATCAACATCGGTTGGGCTGCGCCGTATAATGCCTCGGACGTTACCAATACGCTGACCTTGCGATTGGCTAGTTGGGATGGAAGTATCTGGCAAGATGTTACTGCAACCACTGTTGGCACAGTAAGCTCAGGTAGCTTGACATCATCTGCCGCTCCAACAAATTATATCGCATTTTCGCTGGCATCCAATACAACAGATAACCCATTGCCTATAACACTGATTGACTTCACCGGAAAACCAATGCCGATTGGAAATGTATTAAACTGGACCAGCTCGTCTGAAAAGAACAACGATCATTTTAATGTGGAGCGTTCGCAAGACATGCAACATTTCGAAGCAATCGGCGATGTGCAAGGAAGCGGAAGTACCGAATCCATTAGCCATTACAAATTCACCGATAAAAAGCCCATGTCTGGCATCAACTACTACCGCTTGCGTCAGTTTGATTTTGATGGAAGTAATGCATTAAGCAATACACTTGCATTGAGCAGTGCAAATAATTCTCAATCTATAAGCATTGTGCCTGACAAGTACAATCAATTGCTCCTGCTTAGCATGGAGGCGTCGGATGAATTGAGAGCTGTGAATATTTACGATGTATTAGGCAGACTGCATCTTGCTATGCAATTAACTCCTGGAGAAAACACGCTTCTCATTAGTGCTAGCAGCCTAGAAGCCGGTTTTTATTTTTTGGAAGTCGTGCAAGCCAATGCGCGTATCACACGCAAGTTCGTGTATTAATCTATTTGGGCTTTTCTGATTTGGAGCTAAAGCATGATTGCATTGCCCTATTTATGCCATCAAAAGATTGCTTAATAGCTGGTTAAAATCTAAATCCATCATCTAGACACCTTTAAATTAAAGGTATTCAGCAAGTTAACCTTGTTTTTTTTAATGCGTAAAAAACCATGAGCTTGACTTCTTGACGTAGCCGTTAAATAAACATCACATGTCCGTTTTATTGACGTAATAGGCTCGGTTGATTTTTGCGATTGACATGCCCGAAAACCATTACTGACAAACGATAGAAGAAAGACCTTGCAGTTATTAGTTCTTAAATAACAATCTAAATCACTGAAAATCAACGAAATAAAAAAATCTTTTGTTTTTTTTCGTTGCAAAATATTATTGACTATTACTTTTGAAATCGATTTTAAAATTTGCACAAAACGCATTATCGCAAAATTAAAAATCTTTTATGCAATTCCAATGAAAAACATACCCATTCGTTTTATCATTGCCCATTTCGTTGCGGTCACAATTCTGATGCTGTGTCTTGGTGTAAAAGCCCAGAATGCAAGCACTTTGGTGCAATGGGATTTTCCGAATAACCCCGACAATGCTATCGTGGATGCATCGGCTTTGGCAGCCAACAATGCGGCCACAATCACAACCGTTGGTGGAACTAATGCCTTGGATTTTACATTTACTGGAAATGCTACAAACAGTGTTTACGCAACCGGATGGGATAATGGCAACGGAGCGAAATACTGGCAAATCAACATTTCTACTGCCGGCTATTTCTCTTTGGATCTATCTTCCAAACAAAGAAGCGCCAACTCAGGTCCACAAGACTTCAAGGTACAATATAAAATTGGTGTTGGTGGCGTTTGGACCGACCTCCTTGGCGCAACTAATATAGTAGTTGATAACGCTGGATTTACAGGTGGTTCAATTAGCCGAGTACCCTTACCAGCTGAATGCTCCAACGTTTCTTCTCTGTTTATTCGCTGGATTATGACTTCAAATCTTCCTGTTTCAGCCTCCAACGTTACTGTTCAAGCAGGAGGATCTTCCCGTATCGATGAAATCATAGTCAGGGGTACAACCGGCGGAACTCATTATCGCTCTGTTACAAGTGGCAATTGGAGCAGCACAGCGACATGGCAACAATCGTCAGATTTCGTTTCATGGACTTCGGCTTCTGCGGCTCCGAGTGCCTCAACCGCCAACACCATTAGCATTCTTAGTGGCCATACAGTGACCATCAATTCAGCAGTCTTGGCCGATCAGGTCACAATCAATTCCGGAGGCACTCTTGACTATTCTCTTAGCGGGGCAAGCGCACTTACAATTTACGATGGCAGCGGGGCTGATTTAACGGTAAATGGCACTTTCATGGATCAGAATGGTACTAGCGTGGCTTGGAACAGTTTAACAGCCACATGGGTATTAGGTTCTAGTGGAAGCATGATTCGAACTAACGGAAGCACAAGTGCCGGAAACTGGCGAGATTATTACAGTTGCGGCATGTTCTACATTCCGGCCACTGCCAATTGGATTCTAAGAAAATTGGGCAATGGTCAACCAAGCTTGACAACCACCGGGGGCACTTATTACCCCAATTTAACCATCGAAGCAAACTCTGGATCAACATGGACCACGACAACATCCCTGTTCACTGGATCTAGCGATTATCCTAGAATCTATGGCAATTTGGATGTTGGTGGCGCCAATGTAGGCACAGTAAATTTTGCAAATGAATGCTCAAATGCAACTCCAATTCCTGTTGATGGAAATATTACCATACGGAGCAATGCAACGCTAACCATCGGTAATACAGGCAACAATACCTATGCTGGTTTTAGTTTAAAAGGCAACCTGATTGTAGATGGTTCCCTTACCATG
>CANFOZ010000051.1 GCA_947448795.1 Bacteroidota bacterium | reverse complement strand
TCCATACCGTTGTCAAAATCGTGATTGCCTAAGGTAACAGCATCGTAGCCCATTTTACTCATCAGCTTGTATTCAAGCTCACCGCCGTAATAATTGAAATACGGTGTGCCTTGAAAGATATCGCCTGCATCGAGCAGCAGCACATTCTTTTCCTTAGCTCGTATCTGGTCAATAATGGCTGCACGGCGCGCCATGCCTCCTAATCCTGCCCATTTCACATCATCCTCTGGGAAGGGGTCGATTCTGCTGTGCATATCATTGGTGTGCAAAATCGATATCTTGATGTTTTCGCGCTTGGCAAGAACATCGATAGGCAGGCTGGCTAGCGAGGCAAAGGCAAGCGTGCCGGAAAGTTGTTTGATGAAGGTTCTCCTGTTGCTCATGTGACTTATCGTTTTTGAATTCGGCCATCAAAATTCACGCGAATGTTTTTGCCGGCTTGTTTTTGATCAATAATATAGTTCATAATCGCATCGCGGACTTTTACATCCAAGTAATACTTCTCTTTGATTTCTGCCAGAAACACAAGATCGTCGCCACCTGCAGCGAGATAGTCTGATGTGATTACGCGCACTAGAGTTTTGCCGTCGTATATTTTTCCTGCAATTTCAATCGAGTCTGCTTTGTCATTTTTGATCAACATACGGATGCCTGAAACAGGCACTCCGCCCTTTTTTGCCATGAATTCTGCGAGCAGCTGCACCTTGGCTGCAGGTAAAACAAGCATCACTAGCTCGTTTTCAAAAGGCATCAACTCAAAGATGTGTTTCTTTGTTAAATTACCATTAGGTAAAGCATTTCGCAGTCCGCCATTATTCAAAAAGCAGAGGTCCGGAGTTGCGTAGCCCTTTTTCGCACAAAGCTCCTTGGCTTGCGCTAAACAAGCATCCGCAACAAAATCGCCAAGCAATCCTTCTGGAGTGGCTTTGTCCAAGGCTTGCTCGGAATAGCCAATGACCGTGCTTAGCTCATCGTCTATCTTCTTTTTGTAGGGCGAAATAAGGGCTAGCGACAAAGAGTCGGAGGCCAATTGTGTCTTGTCCATCCGTACTTGGCTCATCTCTGTCTTTGTTAGATCTAGTGTTGCTTTGCTAGCGCAGGAAGACAAGACAAGTGCAATAAGCAAGGGGCGTGTTGCTCGTAAAAACTGCATTGACATAGTTATACTTTTAAGTTTGTTTTAAAACAATCATCTTCTCCAGATCTTGGATCTCGTCGCGCAAGCGAGCTGCCTCCATGAAATCCTCGTCTTTAGAGGCTTTCATCATGGCTTTGCGATTGGCCTCAATCATTTTTTCGAGCTCTGGTTTGTTGAGTAGCTGCACCACAGGGTCAGCTGCGATACTAATCCGTTCGCTCTCCACATAGGCTTTCGGCTCCGGTTTGTTTTTTCTATCCGCAACGGAAGTCTGATTCATAATCGAATCCTTGCTTCGGTTGATCTGAGTTGGTGTGATGTTATGCTTGATGTTATAGTTCGCCTGCTTCTCGCGTTTCCGTTTGGTATCATCAATCATGCGTTGCATGGAATCGGTAATGCGGTCAGCGTAAAGAATAACGCGCCCGTTCACATTCCTAGCTGCACGGCCTGCTGTTTGCGTTAGCGCGCGGGTCGATCGCAGAAACCCTTCTTTATCGGCATCTAGGATAGCGACAAGCGATACCTCGGGAAGGTCAAGTCCTTCGCGCAGCAGGTTGATGCCAATAAGGACATCGTAGGTACCTAGACGAAATTCGCGCAGCAGCTCAACGCGCTCCAGCGTGTCTACATCGGAATGGATGTATCGGCATTTGATGTCGAGGCGGGTCATGTATTTAGCGAGCTCCTCGGCCATACGCTTCGTAAGCGTTGTAACGAGCACTCTTTCTTGTTTGGCTGTGGTAATGGCTACTTCGCTCAGTAAATCGTCAATCTGATTGGTGCTCGGCCGAATATCTACGATTGGATCAAGCAAACCCGTAGGACGGATAACTTGCTCAACGATGACGCCGCCCGATTTCTCCAACTCGAAGTCCGCTGGGGTGGCACTTACAAAGATGGTCTGCGGATTGAGGGCCTCAAACTCTTCAAACTTCAACGGTCGGTTGTCCATAGCGGCTGGAAGGCGGAAGCCATACTCCACCAAGTTCTTTTTTCGAGATCGATCACCGCCATACATAGCGCGGATCTGGGGTATAGTCACATGGCTTTCATCAATCACCATGAGGTAGTCATCCGGGAAGTAATCAAGCAAACAGAAAGGGCGATCACCCGCTTTGCGATTGTCAAAATAGCGCGAGTAGTTTTCGATACCCGAGCAATAGCCCAATTCGCGCATCATCTCCAAATCATACGTAACCCTTTCCTCCAGGCGTTTGGCTTCAAGTGCTTGCCCGACAGAGCGGAAATAGTCCACCTGCGCAACCATGTCTTCTTGGATCTTAAAGATAGCTTCCAATTGCGTCTGCGGGTCGGTTACAAAGATGTTTGCCGGAAAGATGGCCACGCTGTCGTGTTTCTCAAAGCCCTTGCCCGAAATTGGGTCGATCGATTGTATCTCCTCCACCTCATCGCCAAAGAAGGTGATGCGGTAAGCAAAGTCGGTATAGGCAAGAAAGATGTCCACATTGTCTCCGGTAACGCGAAAATTACCCCGCTGAAAATCAACCGTGGTCCGTGAATATAAGCTGGTAACCAATTTATGTAAAAATGCATTTCTGCTCACGCGCTCGCCTTCACGAACACGGATGATGCTTTTGCTGAACTCCGCCGGATTGCCTATACCATAGATGCATGATACCGAGGAAACAACAATAACATCGCGCCGTCCAGACAATAAAGACGAGGTGGTGTGCAGACGCAGTTTCTCTATCTCATCATTGATGGCGAGGTCCTTCTCGATATAGGTATTGCTGCTTGGAAGATAGGCTTCCGGTTGATAATAGTCGTAATACGATACATAATACTCTACCGCATTGTTCGGAAAAAAATGCTTGAACTCGCCATAGAGCTGAGCCGCCAAGGTTTTGTTGTGACTCAGTATCAGGGTCGGCTTCTGAACTTCCTGTATAACATTAGCTACCGTGAAGGTTTTTCCGGAGCCCGTAACACCCAATAACGTCTGTGCCGAATCGTTGCGACGAATGCCTTCGGTGAGTTGGCGGATGGCTTCCGGCTGATCGCCAGTGGGCTTGAATTCGGAGGTGAGCTGGAAGTCCATTATAGGCCGTAAATATAGCGAATTTTTCGTGTCTTTTTTAACAAGAACACCGCACCGAAGAATGTGTTTTGTTTATTCTTGCCAAATCGACCAAGACCGCTCAGCTTGCAAGTGCAGCATCTCGGTGCCGTTCCTTGTTTTCGCGCCGGCTTCTTTACCTAGCTTTAAAAACGCGGTTTCCTCCGGGTTGTAAACAAGGTCAAAAAGCAAGTGCTTTGAACCGATAAGCTCATATGGAATGGCAGGACTGCTCAACACATCCGGATGCATACCTAGCGGCGTCGTCTGTATGATCAACTGATGCGCTTTCATGGTTGCAGCATCTAATGCATCGTAGCCAATCAGGTTGCGCTGGTTGCTAGCAAACGGATTGCGACTCACCACGGTAAACTCGATGCCTCTGTTTTTCAGCACATACTGCACTGCTCTGGAAGCGCCGCCATTTCCTAGCACCAGGGCTTTGGTTTTTTTTCGGCCAAGAAATCCTTTGAGCGACTCTTCGAATCCGAAGACATCCGTATTATAGCCAATGAGCTCTCTGAATTTGGTGATCTTGATGCAGTTTACTGCGCCGATCATGCGCGCCGACTCATCCACCTCGTCAAGGTACCTAACGATTTTTTGCTTGTAAGGAATGGTCACATTCAAACCGCGGATACCCGGATTGTTGCTTATAAAATCAGGAAACTCGCTGAGGTTGCCCATCGGAAAGAGCTTGTATTGCACATCGGAGATAGCTTCCCTTTTGAATTTATCTGCGAAATACGCAGCTGAAAAAGAATGGGTAAGTGGAATGCCGATTAGGCCGTAAGTCAACATGTGCTATGAGTTTATTCGGCTGTTTTTTGAAAACGGCTCTTAAGTAAGCCAACGATTATTGGTATCAACGAAACGACAATGATGCCAAGAGAAACCAAGGAGAAGTTCTTTTGTATGATTTCCATCTGACCAAAGTAGTAGCCAGCGCTAAGAAAGGATGTAATCCACAAGAGCGATGCGAACATGCTAAAGCCGATAAAGCGAGCATAAGGCATACAGCCAACGCCCGCCACGAAAGGAGCAAAGGTGCGTACGATTGGCATGAATCGAGCTAGGATAACGGTTTTTCCACCATGTTTTGTATAAAACGCTTGCGTTTTTTCAATGTGTTTTTTGTTGAGAAAACGGTAGTTAGAGGTATATACTTTGGGACCAATAAAACGGCCGATGAAGTAGTTGGTGTTATCCCCCAAAAAGGCCGCAGCAAAGAAAACGAAGGCAAGGTAGAACGGATTCAATGCTGAATCATGCAGAGCGGCGATACTGCCTGCTGCGAAAAGCAATGAATCGCCTGGGAGGAGCGGGGTGACAACCAATCCCGTTTCGCAGAAAACGATGGCGAACAGAATAAGGTAGGTCCAGGTGTTGTAATTAGAAACAATCTCCACCAAGTGTTTGTCGATGTGCAGAATGAATTCAAAAAGATGTTTGATGACTTCCATGGTTGCTTGCAAATGGTTTTATGGAGCGCAAAGATACGCCAAGAAATTGGAACGGCAGCCTTTAAAAAGAGGTCAAATGAATCATTTATAGTAGCTTTGCATCATGGCCGGCAACAGTTTTGGAAAACTTTTTCAAGTCACCACCTTTGGCGAATCGCACGGGGTGGCTATGGGTGTGGTTATCGACGGGGTGCCTCCCGGATTGACACTGGATTTAGAGGCTGTTCGTCGCGACCTCCAGCGCCGCCGTCCTGGCCAGTCGGACATCGTGTCTCCGCGTCAGGAGCAGGACGATTTTGAAATCTTATCTGGGCTTTTAGAAGGAACTACTACCGGCGCTCCTTTGACCTTTATCGTCAGAAACAAGGATGCTCGCTCTGGCGATTACGCTTCAATGCAGAACCTGTATCGTCCATCTCATGCCGACTTCACCTACGAAGCCAAATATGGCTTGCACGATCGACGAGGTGGGGGTAGGGCATCGGCCCGTGAAACAGTGGCACGTGTCATCGCAGGTGCTGTGGCTAAGCAGGTATTAGCTCCCTTGCAACTAGAAATAAACGCTTTTGTGTCTCAAGTGGGATCGATAGGCATGGCAAAACCCTACAGCGATTATAATTTGCCAGCTGCTGAAATGAATGCGGTGCGTTGTCCAGATCCTGAAATGGCGCTGGCTATGATTGCAGCCATCGAAGCGGCGCGTAGGGTGGGTGATACACTGGGTGGAGTGATTACAGCTGTGGTTAAAGGTATGCCTGCCGGACTCGGTGAGCCCGTTTTCGATAAGCTTGAAGCCGATTTGGCAAAAGCCATGATGAGTTTACCAGCCACCAAAGGTTTTGAAATTGGATCCGGTTTCCAAGGTGTTACGATGAAAGGCTCTGAGCACAACGATAAGCCTATTGGCATTGACAATACAGCGGATGGCACTCGCATACAAACCGCCTCCAACAATTCCGGCGGTGTGCAGGGCGGTATCTCGAACGGAGCAGACGTGTATTTCCGCGTGGCCTTCAAGCCCGTTTCCACCGTGATGCAAAGCCAACAGACGATTGATGTGGACGGAAATCCCGTGGCCTATTCTCCCGAAGGTCGCCACGATCCATGCGTTTTGCCGCGTGCAGTGCCTATCGTCGAAGCAATGACCGCCATCGTTTTAGCAGATCATTGGCTGCGTTTGAAGACGCTGCGATAGCATGATTTTTATTTTATACCACTTGGTATAATACCACTTGGTATAAAATTATAAAAAAGTTTTTCTTCCTTGATTGCAAACTGCGTTTTCCTGCTGTTTTTTTTGACATAAGCTTCAGCTGAATCCCGCTTCATTACTCATCCTTTGTATTATTTACTCCCAGGCAATTTCTCACCCATATACTGCATACGAAACCACAACTCAAAGGCTGGGTCGAGAAACTGGTACTGACCGTTTTCTTCTTGAATGATATCGTTGTTAACTAACATCGTTTTGTTTTTACTTGCGTTTCGTGGGGTGCCGAGCTGAAACTCATCCATCACGGCAACGGAGGTAAAGCGCGACTCGCCGTTCGCAACCGCTTTCATGAAATTCAATTGAGTTCTGCTGATGTTTTCGGCCTCCTTCTGATAAAAAGGGATGTTGGTGTAAACCAATTCCTTTAACGCTTGGTACACATCGTGCACCGTGGCTTTGCGCTTGCTGATATTCCAAGTGTAATGCGCGAGCTGCTGCACATACCAGGAGTGGTTTTTCATTAATTCAGGAATGAGGGCGGCGGCTTCCGGCTCAATGTGCTTACCGCTGTTGATGAAGCTTTTCGTAATGAAGGATACCCATTTTTTAGAATGGATGCGAGGCAACATCATCAAATCGCCGAATCGATAGAAGGGGGCGGACGGGTTGTTGAAGATGTCGTTCATCATGTGGCGCTTGCTGCCGTAGGTGCAATACGTTACCAATTTTTGCCTTTGCCAACAAGCTCGCATTTTTTTTTCGAAGGCGTGGTAATTGGGGAAATGGGCGAGATTTTGAAACTCGTCGAGGCAGATGATGAACTTGATGCCTTTTTCCTTAGCAATGGTTTCAGGGAGGTTCAATATTTCATCCGTGTTTTTCTTCAGCTCCTTCGTCTCGAAGCGAACATTGAAATCGGAAACAGGATCTAAACCCACGGTAAGCTGCGGCGTCACCTTTCGGAAAAAGTTCTTGCCGCTCTGTAGCCATTCCTGCCATTTCGAGGAGGAGGCCTTGATGACTTCGCGGGTGAAAAGCTCCAGAAACTCTGCTTCCGTTCCAACCGAGAATAAGTCGATGACTACCGTCTTTCTGCTTTTCTCGCTTCGTTTGATGTCGTGTATCACCTTCTCAACCAGCGACGACTTGCCCCAGCGGCGTGGAGAAATGATCGTGGTGTTGATGCCATTCAGGAGGTTGGCTTTGAGTTTGGCGCTCTCTTCCTCGCGGTTGGTGAAGGCTTGTGTGCTTACGGTTGTTCCGTAGATAAATGGGCTGTCTTTCATTTTATACTACTTGGTATTATACCCAAAGGTATAAAATAAATTTTTATTCCTACAATTAATTATGTTGCTGAAGTATTCAGCAAGCTTACCCTTGCTCTTGTTTGTTAGAGTATGCACAAAAAAAAGCGAGCATGTAAAATACATGCTCGCTTTTTCTGAGAAGGTGACTGTTTTCTATCGAATGATTTGAAAGGCTTTCTTTGTGCCGTCCTGAAACACAAGTACATACAAGCCGTTGTTCAGGTTGCGGAGATCGATGGTGGTTGTCTGCCCTTTCGTATTGCCGCGATAAACCACTTTGCCGTTATTATCTAAGATATTAAATGATTTTTCCTTGGATAGCTCAGCAGTTTGAATGCTTAGTTGAGTAGAAGCAGGATTCGGGAATACCAATACATCGACTTGCTTCATAGATGAGGCAATGCCAGTTGAATTGGTTACTGTTAAGGTGGCGGTATTGCTTGTGTCGGAGCAGCTGCCTGAGTTGAAAATGCAACGGAACGCCTGATTGGTGTTGATGGAAGTTGTATTGGAAACAGTGAGTGTATCATTGTTAACACCACTGTATTGACCTGCGTTACCAAGGTTTTGAAATCCCAAGCCTAGATTGGTCTGCCATTGATAGGTTACAGAAGGATCGTTTGTACTGGTTATAAATGTTGCACTGCTGCCTATTGCAGAGGTTTGATTGCTTGGCTGAGTGCTAACCGCAAGTGTGCAGTTTACAGCATTGTATAAGTCTGTGATTTCTTGTTGAGTTAATGCTCTATTCCACATTCCAATGTCATCAAGCGAACCATTATAAAACCCTGTTTGAATCGTGCCATGGTAACGGCCAAATGTGATTGGAAATAAATTTGAAATACTAGTGACGCCACTGTTTACTGAATCGCAAGTAGTAGCTATAATTGCTCCATTTTTATAAATTTTTGTAATACTTGTATTTGAACCTAGGCTCCCATCATAAATAACAGTGTAAAAATCCCATGTATTATTTTGGGCATCAGACTTCGCCAATACACTACCATAATTATCAAATTGTATGGTTTTAGAACAATTGGTAGAAGGTGAAATTAAAACTCGAAAATCAGCACCATAAACGTCATTATTACCATACCCGATTATATGTCCATAAGTTGTTTGACTTGTTTTCATCCAAAAACTTGCTGTAACTGTTGGGTTTCCTATAGGGCCAGCGTTTAGACATTTGATAAAATTATCGGTTCCATTAAAGCTATATGCCTTATTAACAGTCCCAAACCTGTCACTCGTAAGTGTTGCCCCATTCACAGTCCCGTTATTCCCATTCCCACTTTCATCATTCGCATTTCCATTAAAAGGCCACCAGCCGACGAGGCCGTTGGTGGGCACATAGTTTGGCACTTGGGCAAATAAAGCCACATTTATTGCAAGCAGTGTTGCAATAGTCAATACTAGATTTTTTTTCATTTTATTTTATTTGGCTCCTCGGTATCCCTTCGCGAAGTGTTATAAAATAAATCGGCGTGGGACAATTACCTAACTCGTGCCTGAGGGAGTCGAAGCCCGGTACAACAGAGGAAAGCAATGCCCACGCCTTGACGTGAGCGTTATGCTTAATTTCCCTGTTGTACTTTGAAATTTCGACTTTTCAGGCACAGGTTTGAGCAAACGCTGATTTTTTAGCTACAGCTAAATTTTTTTATTTCATTATTTCATTTATTTGAAACAAAAATATATAAAAATTTTGAAACTTATAGGATTTGTTTTTACTTTCTAAACTGCGCAGCCACTTTCAGCTCTTTGCTGCCTTTTTCGTATTCGTAGAAGCCAGCACCTGATTTGGCTCCGAGCTTGCCTGCGGTAACCATGTTTACTAGCAAAGGGCAGGGGGCGTATTTCGGATTGCCGAAGCCGTCTTGCAGCACTTTCAGGATGGCGAGGCAAACATCGAGGCCGATGAAATCGGCGAGTTGCAAAGGCCCCATCGGATGCGCCATACCCAGCTTCATCACCGTGTCGATCTCTTCCACGCCGGCAACACCTTCATGCAACGTAAGGATAGCCTCGTTTATCATCGGCATCAGAATACGATTAGCTACGAAGCCCGGGTAGTCGTTCACTTCCACCGGACTCTTTTCTATTTGGCGCGACAAGGCCATAATGTTTGCGGTTACCTCGTCTGAGGTGGAATAACCGCGTATCACTTCCACGAGCTTCATCACCGGCACCGGATTCATGAAGTGCATACCAATCACTTGCGTTGGGCGTTTGGTAACGGATGCGATTTTAGTGATGGAGATTGATGAAGTGTTCGAAGCCAAAATAGTAGCTGGATCACAAGCTGCATCAAGCTTGCGGAAGATTTCCAACTTGATGGTCATATTCTCAGTGGCAGCCTCTACAACGAGGTCTGTGCCTTTCACGCCTTCTTCCAATTGGGTGTAGGTCTTGATGCGTGCGATGGATGCGTCTTTATCCGCTGCACTGAGCTTGCCTTTCTCTACCTGACGGTCCATATTTTTGCCGATGGTGGCCAAGGCCCGCTGAAGTGCATCTTCTGATACATCAATCAAGTTGACATTGAATCCATACGTTGCGAACACATGGCAAATGCCATTGCCCATGGTTCCTGCTCCGATTACTGCTACGTTTTTCATGCGTTTTGTGTTTGGTTTGTTTGTTTATTTTCCTCGGCCTTGAACCACAATCAAAACTGTGTAAATCATGATCTTTAGATCCAAAGCAAGGGAGATGTTTTCGATGTATATAAGATCGTACTTCAAGCGTGCCACCATCTCGTCCACGTTCTCCGCATAGCCATACTTTACTTGGCCCCATGAGGTGATGCCGGGCTTTACTTTCAACAGATGGTAATAATGGGGTGCTACTTTGGCTATCTGATCGATGAAGAACTGTCGCTCCGGTCGCGGTCCAACAAGGGACATATCGCCGATGAGCACATTGTAGAACTGCGGAATCTCGTCGAGGCGCGTCTTTCGCATGAAGCGACCAATAGGGGTAATGCGTGTATCAAACTCGCTAGACAAGCGTGGACCTGACTTTTCTGCATCCTTCACCATCGAGCGGAACTTGTAAATGTTAAAGGGTTTTCCGTGACGACCAATGCGCTCGTGCGAATAAAAAACAGGGAAGCCGGTGCTTACAGCCACAGTAACTGCAGTTATTAAATAAACTGGCGAAAGCAGCACAAGCACAAGCACAGAAACGACGATGTCGATGAGGCGTTTTAAAGGCGCCTGCCAGGTCGGAACCAAGTCGGGTGATATGGCGATTAGCGGAGCGCCGAAAATAGCTGTCATCTTCACCGAACCGGAGAGGATGTCGTATAAATCGGGGATGATTTTGATTATTACGCCGCTATCTTGAAGGTCATTGATGATTTTACCGATGCGATCGTGTTCCGACGATTCCATAGCGATAATGACTTCTTCAACCTCTTCTTGAAGAATGATTTTCTTCATATCGCTAACGCTGCCGAGGTGCGGAAGCTTGCCTTCCAAAAGGTGTTGTGAGGGTTGATCAATATGCACATAGCCGATAAAGAGATTGCCCTGCTTTTGCTTCTGGCTTTCCATCTCAAAAAACAGGTTGGATGCATTCTGATTGCTTCCCACCAGCAGTGTTTTGAAGCCGATGCTTTGGCTCTGTATGCCATGGGCAGTGGCGGTGGTTAGGATGAAACGGAGTAAAAAGGTGAATCCAAAATGGAGTCCGAAGAGCATTGCAACCGAAACATAATAGCTGGATGGATTGAGTACCACATCGTCGAGGATAACCGCAAAGAAAAGCACGATGGTACCGATGATACAGATCAATAAAGTTTCGCCGAGCTCTTTCAGTCGTGACTTGCGGTATACATTTTTATACGTGTTGGTAATAACGTAAAGGAGCAGCCAGAAAAGCGGGATGAGGGCAACACCCAAGTAAAAGCGATCACTGAGCACGAGGTCTACTTTAGTGCCAAGCTTGATCGGTTCAAGCCATGTTTTACGAAAGGTATAAAAAGCCACCCAAGCCGCTATGGCGGTTAGGTAATCGGCGAAAACGTACTTTGCTGTCTGGACCTTTTTGTTCACCTAGTAAACCAGTTTGATGTTGTCTAGGAAAATCTCAGCGTTGCTGCCGTTATTGGTAGATGAGAAATACAATTTGAAGCCACCAGCATCGGCATGCCTAGTCGCTACGCTTGTTAGATTGATGTACACTTTCTTCCAAGTGGTGGTCGTATTCAGGGTTTCCGCTGTTTCGCGATAGACGCCTGAAGCGGTGTTGGAATAAAGGCCAACATTAATTTGCACGTTTGTTTTGAAGTTTAATTCTAAATAAATTTCGGTTCCATCCTTTGGCAGCGCTACTTCATCTACCGTTGCGCATTCGAAGGTTGTTTGGTCTGGAGTCATGGTAATATAAGCGGAGCCTTGACCTTCAAACTTTAAGTCGCCGGTGGCGCGTTGGATGGTAATGTGTTGATCGGATTTAGCAGTAAGTTCCAAAGAGCTGCTGTTGTTGTCGAAATCTTCTTTCCATGGGAAAAACGCATATTCAGTATACTTCACGTCCGGCGTAACCGTCAGTATCGCGCCTTTTTTCAAATCCTTGCTAATGCTGTATGTGGTGTAATACGGATATTTCACACGGCTTGCTGCGATGCCATTCATGAGAATACCTGCATCGACACTGATTTGATGACTTCCTTCCGAAGCAAGCACAGGAATCGTTGCTGGCAACTCAAAGGTGCCGATTGATTTTCCATCCACGGTGATCCAGGCATCAGACACTTTAGAAGAGTTGCTACCTTCGAGCATATAATCAGTGCTAAGCGCTATAGCGTCGATATGAATGTAAGCAGGCACTTGCGGGTCTTTGCTACATGCGCTAAACAATCCAAGCACCAGGGCTAAACTGCTAAGCGAGAGACTGATTGTAATGGTTTTTTGTTGCTTCATCGTGTTTATTTGTGGATGCAATGATCTAAATCAATTGCCTGCTGGCAAACCAATCTTCATTTTGTCCATAATCTGATACGCCACGGAGAGCGCGTCATAGCCCTCCTCGATAGTCACTGCTGTTGGGGTGTTTTCGTTAATGGACTCCAGAAAAGAACGCAATTCCTCGCCAATGGAGTTTATTGCTTCTACTTTGGGCTTATCAAAGAGGATAAGCTTTGTTCCTTTTGCACCAAGATCAATGGTGATGGCTAAAGGATCGATAGGTTCTTTGGCATCTTCCATACGAACGATCTCGGCGCTTTTCTCTAGAAAATCAACGGCGATATAGGCGTCTCTTTGGAAGAATCGACTCTTTCGCATGGTTTTTAAAGACATGCGGCTTGCCGTAAGGTTTGCCACACAACCGTTATCAAATTCGATGCGTGCGTTTGCTATATCGGGCGTATCGCTGAATACGGAGGCCCCGCTTGCGCTGATTTTTTTGATGTTTGATTTTACCACAGCCAGCACAATGTCGATGTCGTGGATCATCAGGTCGAGCACCACAGGCACATCTGTTCCTCGTGGGTTGAACTGCGCTAAGCGATGTGTCTCAATAAACATTGGATGATCGAAGTGTGGCTTAGCCGCGATGAAGGCAGGATTAAAGCGCTCCACATGGCCTACTTGCACTTTTACATCGGCCTCGGTGGTCAATGCGATCAAGGCCTTTGCTTCTTTCACTGTTTTGGCAAGCGGTTTTTCAACAAACACATGCTTCGACATCTTGAGCGCCTTTTCCATGCAGCTATAGTGCGAATGGGTTGGGGTCACCACATCGATAGCGTCGCACAGCTCCATAAGTTCATCGGGGTCGCTGAAGTGTTTTATTTTGAATTCGCGCTCAACAGCAGCAGCTGTTTCTGGGTGGGGGTCGTAAAAACCAACCAAATCGAATCCGGCAATCTCTTGTAAGAGGCGAATATGAATTTTTCCTAAATGTCCGGCTCCGAAAACGCCAATTTTAACCATACCCTAGATGTTAACAATCTGCTTTTGATAGTTCCTCGCAAAAATACGATTTTGCTTTTATGAATTGAGTATTTTCGCCATCATTAATAATTAGTTTTAAATCATGGGGTTCAAAGAGGGTGTAGATAATTTCAAGTATCAAGGACTGCGTAAGAAACTCATCCGTGAACTGGCCGAAAAAGGAATACAAGACCAAGACGTATTGGCTGCTATGGATAGCATTCCAAGGCATGCATTCATGGACAAAGCCTTTGATACCTATGCCGCCTACAACGACATCGCTTTTCCAATTGGGGATGGGCAGACTATCTCTCACCCTTATACCGTGGCTCGCCAAACAGAGTTGCTACAAGTAAAAAAGCGGGATGTGGTGCTGGAGATAGGCACTGGTTCTGGCTACCAGACGTGTGTTTTAGTGGCAATGGGGGCCAAAGTGTTTTCTATAGAGCGTCAGAAAGGACTCTATGATAAAACGAAGTTTTTTTTACACGATATCGATTGCAGTGCGCGCCTTTTTCATGGAGATGGTTATCTGGGCTTGCCCCTGTTTGCGCCCTTCGATAAAATTATCGTGACAGCAGGTGCGCCGCATATTCCAGAGCCGTTGCTTAGTCAGTTGAAAGTGGGAGGGATTCTTGTCATTCCAGTGGGACCAAGCGACAAGCAAGTGATGATTGTGATCAAGCGTCTCACTGAGAAGCATTACGAGCAAAGCGAGCACGGTCTGTTTAGTTTTGTTCCTTTGTTGGAGAATAAAGTCGTTAAAAAAACGTTGTAGCCATTTAATTCTAGAAAACATGAAAGTCAGAATCGCACTTAGTATTGCCTTGTTTTTATGTCTGCATGCTTGGGCTCAAGACATTGCAGCACCGCAAACCCCATCCATTCCATTAAAGGATGAAAACCATCTAACAGTCAATCCATCTTTGAAACCAATCAAAGGCGACAAAGGTTTTATGTTTGGTGTTACGGGTGTTTCTGGCTTGCGCTTAAGCACAGCTGCTACGCCAACAGGAACTCTTGGTTTTCGATATATGACCAAAGACAAGGTGCAGTTTAGGGCTGGGGTTAAGTTTGGTTCATCCACTCAAAAAACCAAATCGGATACGAGTGGCACGGGTATCGATACCACGGTGATTAACAAACGATCGGTGTGGGCATTGAGCATGGGCTTTCAGCGCAGCTTAGGGAATTTAAAACGACTCGATCCCTATGTTGGTGGCGAGGCCTGGTTTGGTGGAACGAACGGTTCGCTCGACACAAAGACAGAAGTGGTGTCCGCCAGTAGTTTTGGTTCCCTTGGCGATTATTCACAAACGGTGAGTACGGGCTTGGGCAAAGGCAAGAACTACGGCTTGCGTCTATTCACAGGATTTCATTACTATATTGCAGAGCACCTAGCTATCGGAGCTGAGTTTGGCTATGGCTTGGCTTTTAGTAAAACTACCAACGGGAATGCAACGACTACAAAAATTGGAAGCACCTTCGGACCAGCAGGCACAACGGTTAGCTCGAATTCAGCGCGTATCGAAACGCAGAGCTTTGCTCCAGATGGAAGTGGTATGATTACGGTAAACGTTTACTTCTAAACGAGCAAGCGTGAATTAATCCGCTTGTTGACGCATCTGTTTGGATGCGTCTTTCTTTTTTAGGTCCTGCCGTTTGTCATACATCTTTTTACCGCGCGCCAAGGCGATCTCAATCTTCGCAAAACTGCGGTCGGTGATGTACATTTTTACGGGAATGATTGTAAGTCCTTTTGCTTTTGTTTTTGCCAGCAACTTATTGAGCTCACGCCTTGAAAGCAAGAGCTTCCGCATGCGTTTCGGTTCATGGTTGTTGTAACTGCCTTCTTTGTATTCCTCAATATGAACATTGCTCAGAAACAGCTCATTGTCCTTGAATAAGCAATAGCCATCGGATAGTGATACCTTTCCCGCCCGAACGGATTTTATCTCTGTTCCGGTGAGCACGATACCGGCCTCAAGGGTCTCAATAAAGCTATATTCGAAAGACGCTTTTCGGTTTTTTATTAGGAGGTTTTCCATGGCCATGCAGCAAAGTTACGGATTAAGCACGAGGAACTCAGGAGGCGCGTTGCACAATCATCACTGGCGCTTGAACGCGATGCCTCACCGCCTCGATCGTAGTGCCAAGCAGCATGTCTTTCCAAGTGGTGTGCCCATGGGCGCCAAGTATAAGCAAATCTGCGCGATAGGCATTTACGATGTTTGGGATGGCTTTCTTTGGGCTACCATAGCCCAATTGGTAGGTCACGGAGTACCCTTGACGGGCAATCTGATCGACATAATTTTGAAGATGCACAAGATCCGACTGTGTCTCCATATCCTTGATTTCACTACCCATGATACGTGCGCCAACCGTTTCCACGACATGGACAAGGCAGTATTCGCAGTTTTTTGCGCCCAAGCTTAAAGCATGTCGTATGCTGTCAATGTCTGTTGACGAGAAATCAACCGCCACTGCAATCTTTTTAAAACGAACCTGCTTGCTTGGACTCAACGTAGCGGGCTCCATATGAAGAGATTGCTTTTCAAGGTGTTTTTTAACCTTGATAAACGGGGCGAGGAAAATATAGCAAAGCAGTAGAATAGCAAGTATAGCCGCTGCAATTAGTATGGTACTGGCAAACACGTGACTGCTGCCGTTTGCCTCTAGCCAATGGGTCAGTTGATCAATAATAAGCACCATGTTCAGTAAGACGATAAGAATGGCGCAAGACCAAGCCAGTATCTTGATTGCTTTTTTTATTGCAAACTCCCCCATTTTCTTTTTGTCACTAACCAAATGCACCAAAGGAATAACAGCGAAACCCAGTTGAACGCTCAGGATAACTTGACTAAAAATCAACATGCGACCCGTTGCCGCTTCGCCCATAAAATAGATAACAAGCAGGGCTGGCACAATTGCCAGAAGGCGCGTGATGATGCGGCGAACCCAGGGTTGGATACGCAGGTTAAGGTAGCCTTCCATCACTATTTGACCTGCAAGGGTACCGGTAACGGTTGAACTTTGTCCGGCGGCTATCAGCGCCACAGCGAACAGGATGGGGGCCCAGCGAGTGCCTAGCAAAGGTTGCAAGAAGCGGTGGGCATCCTGAATCCCCGCAACCTCATATAGTCCATTGTTGAAGAAGGCGGTGGCGGCAAGGATGAGAATTGCGCTATTAACAAAGAAAGCCAGGTTAAGTGCGATGGTGGAGTCGATGAGGTTGAAGCGAATGGCTTTTTTAATGCCGCTGGAGCTGTGTTCGAATTTACGCGTTTGCACAAGTGCCGAATGCAGATAGAGGTTATGCGGCATAACGGTAGCACCGATAATACCGATGGCGATATAGAGTGCGTTATCACCCGGTATACTTGGCACAAACCCAGATAGAATAGCATGCGCATCGGGTTTAGCAAAAATCATTTCAAGAAAAAAAGACGCGCCAATGGTTGCCACTAAGGTAATAATGAAGGCCTCCATGCGTCGAATGCCGAAGTTTAAGAGGAAGAGCAGGAGGAAGGTGTCGAGCACTGTTATGCAAACGCCGTATATTAAAGGCAAGCCAAAGAGCAATTGCAAACCGATGGCCATACCCAACACTTCGGCAAGGTCGCATGCCGCGATGGCTACTTCAGCTAAAAGGTATAACATCATGTTGACTGGAGCGGGGTACAATTCTTTAGAAGCTTGGGCAAGGTCTCGGCCGCGCACCAAACCAAGTCGGGCCGAAAGGCCTTGTAAAAGCAAAGCCATAAGGTTAGACAAGAGCAAGACCCACAATAAAGAATACCCAAACTGACTTCCGCCAGCGATATCCGTTGCCCAGTTTCCGGGATCCATGTATCCAACACTAACGAGGTATGCAGGACCTATGAATGCAAATAGTTTGCGCCAAAATCCTTTGCGCTCGGTTGAGACCGAGTCGTGCACCTCGCCTAGAGAAACTGGTTTATGCTCTTTATTTGCTGCCATGGTGAGGTCTTGTTAAAATGTTTTGCGCGGCTGTAGCGCTAATAAAAACAATACGATCGCTGCTTGTTTTAATGCGCATGGAAGCATCGTAGCCATTCACATCTTCTATCAAAATTACCTCACCTAGCTGGAGTTGATGTTGCGCCATAAATTTAAGAAAGAGGGGAGAGTGATCCATTACACCGCTTATCCTTAAAGGTTGCAGGATTTTCATATCACAGAGCCGTTGCGCTCTCTTGGTTCTGAACACAAGATTTTCGTCGGGAATTGGATCACCGTGCGGATCCGCCTCTGGAAAATCCAAGAAGGCATCAAGGCGGTCTACCAATTTGGGTGAATTTATATGTTCGAGTTGTTCGGCAATGTCGTGCACTTCGTCCCAAGAGAAGTTTAAGGTATCAACCAGAAAAAGCTCCCATAGACGATGCTTGCGCAGCACATGGAGTGCGAGTTTACGGCCTTTGCTTGTTAAGTTAAAACCTTGGTAGGGTTGATAGTTAATCAATTTCTTTAGCGCAAGTTTCTTCAGCATGTCCGTTACCGATGCTGCGCGTGTGTTCATCTGTTCAGCCAAGGCGTTGGTGCTAATACTGGCAGCATTTCGCTCCGAAAGTTGATAAATGGCTTTGATGTAATTTTCTTCGGTGAATGTGTTCATCACGAATAATTTTAAACAAATTTAAATACTATTTTAGACTTGTCTAAATTTAATACAAAGAGTAGTACTTGAAATTTCTGCTTTAAGCTTGTAAAGTTATCCTTGTTACTTTTTACTTGATTTCTCCGGTAACCATTTCAAACTGGTCATCAAGTCGATGGTTGTTTTAGTAGCCGACTCACCGTCCACGAAATAGAATAGTCCGCCCCAGTTGTATTGAATCTCCTCGCAAGTATAGAGGATATTGCCATGGCGGATAATGGTTTTAATAATGCTTCGTTTATCCTCGGTGAGTGTTTCGCGGGAGACGATCATTGGAGCTTCAGAGGCGCTGTGGCCGGATCGTTCATCGCCACCGAATGTAACTTTCATGGATTGAATCCGCGCTTCTCTTTCTTGCTGTGCCTTTAATAATTTTGCTTCCGCTTCTTGCGCGCGCTGTGCAGCTAGGCGTTGACGCTCCTCCATATCGGCTGCGGAAGCCAATTTTCGTTTAGCGAGTTCTTCAGCAGCTGCAGCGGCGGCCTTTTTGCGCTCTTCTTCGGATGCAGCAGCGGTTAAGCGTTTCTTCTCGTCCTCTATTGCTTTTGCGGCTAAACGGCTTCGTTCCGCTTCGGCGTCTGCTTCTGCCTTGGCCTTTTTGGCGGCCTCGTCGCTAGCTTTGTTCGCCAGAAGTCTGCGTTCGTCATCAGCACGCTTTTCGGCCAGTTTGCGTTTTTCTTCCTCGCCAGCAGCAGTTGCTTGTCTTTTTTGTTCCTCGGCGGCAAGCCCTGCTTGTTTTTTGCGCGCTTCCTCAGCAGCAGCAAGTTGTTTCTTTTTCTCTTCTTCAGCCGCTTTTGCAGCCAGTTTTTGTTTATCTTCTTCTGCCTTGCCCTGTTGACGCTTAGCGGCTTCCTCTGCTGCCAGTTGCTTTTGTCGCTCTGCTTCAGCAGCTTTGGCTGCATCGGCCTCAGCCTTCGCTTTGGCTGCATCAGCAGCCGCTGTTCCACCTGTTGGCTGGGTTGCTGTGGTTTGAGCAGGAACGGTTTTTGGTTTCTGCAATTCCTCTTTTTGCTTTTGTTCGAGTTGTTTTTCGGCTATGGTTACATCTGAAAGAATGGATTTGGTATAATCCACGTTGTAGTCAAAGTCATCGATTTCATTGGAGAAGCCAATTTTGGCTACAGGCTGATCAAAAACGACAATATTAACACCATCGAACTGCTTGAAGAGCTTGATATCAAAAGGATATGGATCGAAGCCGTCGTTTATGCGGTTGTCAGGAACGGTCGTGTTTATCTCAATGGATTTGGTAATGTAGCCCGGTTTGCTAAATTTAATAACATAGCTCGCGTTCATGTCCAATTTAAGCGACAGCTTTGTAGATACAGGCAACCTACGCGGGGTACCTCCGTTTTTTATTAAAATTACTTCTGCACTGTCAAGACCGCCCTCATTTATTTTAATCTTTACAGGCACCTCTAGCTTAACGTCGTTTTGAGCAAGCGCAAGAAGTGGAAACAGGAAAACAAGAACAAGAATAAAGTACCTAATAATATAGAGTGACTTTTGAAATACGTTCGAAGTATGTTGATAGATCATGTTCCCGGGTGGCCCGTTCAAGGTAATTTTTATAACCTGCCGAATAGTTATGAATTGGATGTAAAGTTAGTTTAAAACGCAATTGCCTCAAATTCAATTTTCAACTATTCCTTGTTCAAAATTTTTCAATATGATAATTATCCTTGCAGACTAAACAAAAATAGGTATTTTTGAGGCATGAATAAATCCGTTGGTTGTTTTATTAAAACACTTGGAAATATCCTTGCGCTTATCATTCTGCTAGGTGTGCAAAAATCCTTGGCGCAAACTCCTTCGGTGCGTGAAACGCTTTCCTTTATCAACGAAAAACTAGCTTCAAACTGTAAAATTGATGTCAGAAAGTCTATCGTTGTTTCAAAATGTTTTAATGACGAGAAAGTGCTCTTTAGAGAAGATCGTGTAATTTGTTCTGAATTAGCAATCACCAGTATTGGCTATGAGGCATCGGACAGTCTGGTTTTTATTCCCTGTATAGATGACGCTGGTAAATGTGTGGAGCGCGAGATGTTTATTACAGGCAATTCAAGACCATACGCTCGCATCAGTTATCAGCTTGCCAATGGCGAGGCCGATTACATTCCTGTTATGAAGGCCTTTTTACATTTAGAGCAATTAATCGATAATCCCAAGTATAAGAAATCTGTAGTTTTTGATAAATAACAACCAAAAAACCATGAACCGTAAAATTATCTTTATTCTGTCTTTTTTGTTTTTAACTATTGGCGCTTTTGCACAAGATGCTACAGATTT
>CANFOZ010000050.1 GCA_947448795.1 Bacteroidota bacterium | reverse complement strand
CCAAAGAAAACAGATCTTACAAAGATTAATCATCAGCAAGTTTATCGGGTTCAAGAATTATTAAATAATCGCCCTGTTAGAAAATTCAAATACAAAACACCTAACCAAGTATTCTCAGAAAAAATTGCACTTATCACTTGAACTCACATCATGTTTTTTTTGAATTTTTTTTATTTTTTTTAATATACTAAGTTTGATTACATTTGAACACACAAATTAAAGACGTTGGTTTAAATAAAACTTATGAAAAAAAACAAACCTTTGCTTATTATTTTTTCAATGCTCTGCTCGGGGGTATTCATGCATGTGCATGCCCAAGAGTCTGTTAATGCCTCCGGCGGAAACGCTTCAGGCGCCAGCGGCACGGCGTCTTATTCTATCGGACAAGTAGCGTATACCAGCAACACGGGTTCATCTGGAAATGCTTCACAAGGTGTGCAGCAGGCCTACACAATCAGTCCGGCTGGTGTGCAGATTGAAGAGAATGGTACTAGTTATTCTGTCTACCCGAATCCGGCTTCAAGCAAGCTTATTCTGCAGGTTGATGGTGTTCAATCAAACCAACAACTTTACGAGCTTTTCGATTTACAAGGAAAAGCATTGAAAAAAGGCGCTATAGCCAGCAATCAAACAGAAATTGAGTTGCTAGACTTACCGGCTGCCACCTATTTTTTGCGCGTCGTACAAAACAATACTGTTAAACAAACCTTTCAAATCATAAAAACCAAATAATATGAAACGTATTTCTTCCTTTTTGTTTTCACTGTTGCTTCTGCAAATGACATTTGCACAAGCACCTGAAAAACTTAGTTATCAGTCGGTGATTCGCAATAGTAGCAATCAGTTAGTTGCTAATCAGTCCGTCGCAATTAAAATAAGTTTGCTGCAAGGCACTGCTAGCGGAACTCCTGTGTATGTTGAAACACAAACCGCGACAAGCAATGCGAATGGATTGGTTTCAGTTGAGATAGGTGGCGGCACTGTGGTTAGCGGCAGTGTGTCAACAATTAATTGGTCAGCTGGTCCATATTTCATTAAAACAGAAACAGATCCAGCCGGTGGCAGCAACTACAGCATCATTGGAACTAGTCAGCTCTTAAGTGTTCCATTCGCTCTTTATGCCAAAACAAGCGGTAACATCACCCCTGGTCCAACAGGTTCGCAGGGTTTAGTTGGCGCAACAGGTCAACCTGGAGTAGCCGGTGCAACAGGTGCAACCGGACCCTCAGGCGCTCCGGGATCAACGGGTGCTGATGGATTGCCCGGATTAACAGGAGCGACCGGCCCTTCAGGAGCACCGGGAGTAGCCGGTACTACTGGACTTCCTGGATTGGTTGGGCCTACAGGTCCATCCGGATTGCCTGGGCAAGCTGGAGCTACCGGTACAACAGGCTTAGTCGGGGATCAAGGATCAATTGGGGCAACAGGCCCAACAGGACCTATTGCACTGCAGGATGGTACAAACTTTGGAAACACAACCTACTGGAACGGAACCACTTGGGTTAATAATTCTAACAACCTATATAATAACGGAAATACGATTGGTATTTATGAAACGAACCCGCAATATCCGCTTCATATAAGCTGGAACGGCAATAATATCAATAGCGGTGAAACAGTTGGAATGTATGCGTATGTAGAAGCGCAAAATCCAGCAGGGTCATTTCTTAATGCGTGCATCAAGACCAATATAAATACCGATTTAGCAGGTGGTCGGTCGATTAATGCTACTGCTTTTGGAAGTCACTTTGGCATTGGCGTTGTTGGAGAATCTGATACACGAGCGGTTTCCTATGGATTAGCGGGTTATGCTACAAGTGCTCTTGGCGATAACAACCAAAAAAGAGGTGTTTTTGGATGGGCTCGTGGTCCATGGGATGGAAGTGCTTCCGGAACTGGTGCGCATTATGGAGTAGTGGGTATTAGTGATGCCCAAACTACCGGAAACAATAATACCGGATTATACGGCTATGCTGTAAACAATAACGTTTATGGCAATTTCTCTATTGACGGCACATCAGATTCTCAAATTAACGATAGTTACGGAACGACGGGTTGGGCTTATGGTATCAATAATAACTATGGTATTTATGGTTATGCAACTGGTGGAGCAATAAACTACGCTGGTTACTTTGATGGTAATGTGCATATTGTTGGTACACTCACAAATCCATCTGACAAGCGATTAAAGAAAAATATTCGCCCTCTTAAATCGATGACTAAAGGGCTTATTGAACTTCCTGTTTATCAATATGAATACGAGAAAATCGAAGGCCTGAATTTACCAGAAGGAAAACAATTTGGATTCTTGGCCCAAGATGTGGAAGCTGTATATCCTGAGCTGGTTCGCGAAGAAGTTTCTCCGAAATTCAGAATGATAAAGAAAATAGGTGAAGATGGATCACCAATTGTGATAAAGGAGAAAATTGGCGAGGAGCGCTATAAAGCGGTCAACTACATTGGTTTAATACCGGTGCTAACGCAAACCATTCAGGAACAAGCGGCCGCAATGTCAAAAATGGAAGCGGAGTTGGAGTTACTGCAAGCTAAGCTCAAAGCAATAGAAAAGCAAATTGATGCGGTTTCGAAGAAATAATCATACGCAACTGTTAAGCATTTTGCTGGTTTAACCAAGCCGCATTTGTAATTGTAAAAAGGGTAAACGTTTTTCACGTTTACCCTTTTTATATTATTCAGTTTTAGTAAAATTTGTTTTGAATAGACCAAAGAAGCTTTCTAAAATGGTATCATTCGACAAGGAATGTTATTGTCGTGAGCGAGTATACTCCTTGTAGGGTCGGAACGATTAAACGATAGCGTTAGTCTTGCTTGTCTCCAGCGAAGCTATTGAGCCGTTTTTATCCTATTTGCTTGGTCTCACCCAAACAGCTCCATTCGTTTTTCTTTTGCATCCAAGCGGATGTTGTAGATATTGAAATCGGTGTCGGTAGGTTTTTCTTTTTCGATGAGGCTGATAACGGCGCTGTCTGGCGGGATGGCTTGGAATATCAAGGAGAAGTAAAGGCAGTCGTTGGTAGAGTTAAAATGCAACTGCTCGGGTCCATACGGGATGTTGGAGGCATGAAGCAAGGTGTACTTGATTTTGCTATCCTTTATTTGAATATAACTAGCTGGATTCATTGTTACCCAGCCGCCTCGGGTGTAGTAGTCAGGCGCTTGGTAACCAAAGTCGAGCTTGGTGTGTTCTGTGGTAACGGTTACTCTTAACAGCTGCAGGTTGTCGCTTGAACCATCGCGCTTTGGGTGTAGTATTTGGAAGGCCTTTACTTCGCTTTTTTTCTTCATCTTATTGGTATTGTTGAAGGTTCTTTTCGAGCTCATCGCGCATTTTTTTGACCAACCACTTGGGTTGCTGTAGCATTACTCGATTGCCGTACGACTGAAGCAGGGCAAGCAGTTCGTAGGTTGGGATGAGGGTGAACTCAATGAGCAGCTCACCATCTTTCAAGATATGCACTATCTTTTGGGAGTGGTGCAGGGGCATTGACTGAAAGTAATTGGCCCACTCGCGACTTACCCATACAGTCACTTTCTCCGTTTTCTCTTTTCCAACCGGTGCGATTGCTGTGAGGCCTATTTTATCGCGGAAGTGATCACGCAAGTCTTGTCCGAGATGCTCCTTAAAAGGCAAGGCGAGCAAGACAGGGTCGTAGATGCGATCGACACCGAAGTAGCGGATGGCTTGATGTTCTTCTGAAAAACCCACGACGTACCAGCGTTTGTTGCTTTCTTTCAATAAATAAGGATGAATTACATGCGCTTTGAATGTTTGACGGTCGTAGGAGTAATGCACGAAAGAGAAGGCGATGTGTTCCTTGATGCAATGCATGAATTTTTCAAAATCATCCATGCCACGCAGATGCGTTGTGTCTTCCATCTGCACCGCATTCTTAAGATTGCTATCGCGGTCGCCTTTTTTAATGTTGAGTGAGGTACGTATTTTTTCAACGGCCTGGTTGTACGCCTCGTTTACTTTCAACCCTCTGAAATGCGCAAGGATGCCGGTAGCAAACTCGATGGCCTCGATTTCGCGCTCGTTTAATCCGAAGCTACGAATGGTATACTTTGGATCCTCGTAATAATAGCCGTTGCGCGCTTTTGCAAAGCGAATCGGAGCATTATAGCCAAGCTGCTCGTCGTGCTTCATGGCCTGAATGTCTTTTTGTATAGTCGAAACCGAAAACGAGGTGCCGAGCTCCGATTCGAGGGCATCGATCAATTCAGCCATGCTCGGATAGGGCTTATAGATCGAGCAAATACGTTTGTCTATGATGCTGTAGCGGTAAGCCGCCTCTTTGTTCTTTGGCATGTGTTTTTTATCGCTACGAAGATAACGAAGTAATATTCACAATCAAACGGAACCTAGGCTTCGATGTGAGATAACGTATTAAAACATGCGATATTTTATTCGCTTTTAGTAGATAATGTGCTGTTAATGAGGTGTTTGTAAAAATTTAAATAGGCTTTTATATAAACGCAGATTCAATGCGTTTTACCCTACGACTTTTGTATTCGATTATTTACGAAAGTTATAAAACGCGAATTATTTACAAAAACTCAAACCGTATGCAAAAAATCCTAGAAAAACCGAAACTGAAAGAGCTAAGAAGAACAACTATGCATCCCCGTATTGGTCACAAAACAACGAACACCGCTGAGATCTTGCGCGTGGTATCTGAGTCAGGGGTAACCCGCATCGATTTCATCGTTCGAGCCTGTAAAAAATACGTCAATGGGGGCTGGGTGAGCATGCTTGCAGACGCATACATCAGTCCGGTCGGCAGTAACGAGCGCTTGCGCTTGATTAAAGCCGTGAATATCCCTTTATCGCCTTCGGTGCACCACTTTCGCAACTTGAAGGGGATGCTTTGCTACACCCTTCTATTTCCTCCTGTGCCGCGCGATGTGACGGCTATTAATATCATTGAGGCTGAAGGACCAGGCGGCAATTGGTTTAATTTCTACAATGTGTCTATGGCAACGGTGCGCACGACTGTTTTTGAAGTTTCTAATTCAAACTAAGCGGTATGCAAAGCCGACAACAAATTGATCGCATGATGCAAGCCTTATGCGATATGTTTAACAACTGTGATATCAGGTGTGCAGAGCCGTATTTTGCCCCCGATATTTCTTACGACAGCATGTGGATTTTATCGACCATGAAGGGCAAAAGATCGGTGTGTTTTTATCTCGAAACAAAATTCAATGCCATGCTTTCTGAAAAAAACCGTCCTAAAGCAGCTGTTGTTGAAAATCAACCGGCCTTATTAATTCGTCAAGGGGAGGTGCTTGTTGCGCTCACTGTTGATATGCGCAGCGGCTTGGTGACGCATCTTTCGCTCGTTGAACCTACCTTTTTTATTGACCAGAAAAAACAATAAATGAACAAAAACCTCCTTGTTAACTTGGTCCTGAATAACAGGATCACGAAAAATGAATTAGTTAAACTAAAGAGTGCCTTGCAGCCTGGCGACATGCTTGATTTTCCAGCGAAAGCGTTGCGCCGCAGCTTGACGCTACACGGCTTGCATTGCCGCGTTCAAAAGAGCGGCGACGCCGTGTTGTTGCCAATGCATTTTATGGATGTGCATTTTGAGCACACGCCGTATTCTATTTGCCGCACCGATAAAAGCGCGGATGCTATTCAGTTGTTTGGCAAGAACCTCCATGGTGAATGGGTGGTTTTGCGTTGGGATGCCCAAGGACTAAGCTTCAAGGGCATTCGCGAGGAAGATATCGAACCGGCCTTTTGATGGGCTTTGCTTTCATGCTTAAAAAGGTGTAAATTTAATGTGTGGAAAAAGAAACAGGGAACAGGTTTGAGGGGAGAGGTTTGAGCGGTCCGTTTTCTGGTTTAAAGAATCGGGTTTTCGACACGGTTCTACTTCGCTCACCTAAAATGCTCAGCCGTCAAGCCCTGAGCCCCAAGACTTCGGGATCGAGGGGCTGTGGGTCGTTCCGAGGGCTCGGGACGCTTCGCTACTCAGCCTCCGGCTTCTTCGTGCTGTTACGTTGCTTGAATATATCAAAAAAGAGGGGCTTCGGGGTAGAAGGTCCGTTCTCTAACTTTTCTTTTTCTCTCTTTCTCACTCCCATTCCCATTCCCATTCCCATTCTCATTCTCATTCTCTTTCTCACTCCCCCTTCCTCCGCACAGTCCTCCTACTTCCAATTCCCTGTTTCTGTGCCATACACCTGGATGGACAGCTATATTGACAAAGAAATGCAAGGCGTGTTGTATGCCGATACCAGTTATGCGGATCAGTCGGCCGACCATCTTAAAGTGTCGGTGCGTAAGATTGGCAAACTGAGCATCAGCGGCTTCACCGAATATGCCTTGGTGCGCATGCCTTTGCGTATCGCCATCAGCAAAGAGCTGCCGCTCTTCAATCTCAACACTGACTTCGATATCGAACTTGTCCTTAAGACACGCATCAGTCTCGATTCCACTTGGCATTTGCGCTCAGCCACCAAGGTAGTGGAGTACACGATTACCCGAAATCCTGTTTTACCATTAGGTGGTAAAACAATAGATGTGAAGTACCTACTGAAACTCGCGCTCGACGGCACACTGCCCAAGATGGTGCCGGCTATCGACGAAGCGATATACAGTAGCACGGTGCTGCGCGATCAGGCGGCAAGCTACTGGAAACAAGTGCAGCAGCCAACCATGGTTGATACGAGCTACAAGGCTTGGATGAGCGTGACTCCCATCTCGTGTGGTTTAGCGCCGGTGGTCTTTCAATCGGCTGTTATGCAAATCCATTTAAGTATGAATTTGCAATTAATGACCTGCGTGGGCTTCAAGCCCGCTATGGGCAAGCTCACGGGACTTCCGAATCTGAAGTCAATTCAAGGTGGTGAGGACCGTTTGCAAATGCGCATGCCCGTTTGGTTGAGTTACCCCGAGATCAGTAGACAAGCCACAGCGTATCTAAAAGACACGGTTTTTCAGATTACAAAGAAACGCAGCATACAGGTGGATAGCGTAGGCGTGGAGTCGTTGGAGGACAAGCTGCGCATCACGGTGCTCACCAGTGGCGCTTTGCGCAGTAGCTTGGTGTTTGAAGGGCGTCCGATGTATGACACCTTGGCCCTGCGACTTTCCATGTATGAGTTCAAGTACGACTTCAAGACAAAGCAGGCCTTGCCCGGTTTGGCCAATCGCTTGTTTCGATCACGCATACGGAAGCGCATGCAAGACGCTTTTCAATATGAACTGACCAATGACCTGAATGAATATAGAAGACAAGCGAATGCCTATCTAAAAGTATATGTATACGAAAATCAGGTGAAGGTAACTGGCGAGCTCAATAGTTTGAACTTGAAAACATTTAAAGTGCGACCCGACTATCTTATGTTGATGTTGGATATAGAGGGTAAGACGCAGGTTCAATTGGTTGGGCCGAGTAGGTAGTGTTTTTGCGCTTATCTGGTGCCTTTTCGCAATTCCGAATTAAAAGCTAATCGATGCTTTAATTACGAGCATGAATGCCTTATTTAATGATTCAAATCATACAAATAACTAGGGATTAAAAATACTTTCGCAGACTGTTTTACTTTTATACATACCGTGTGCGTATGAATAAAGGAAATTAACAACACACTAACGCCTGGGTTTCTATGTCTTTTAATGTAAAATTTTGGTTGAAGGTATCTTTGTTTAATTTATTAATCGTGGCAAGTCTTGGCGTTTTAATGCGCTATAAAATTGGCTTTTGTTTCCCCTACTTTGATCAAAAAAACATACAGCATGCCCACTCTCATTTTGCTTTTGCTGCTTGGATTACCCATGCTTTATATGTTTTAATGATTCATTTTCTTTTAAAAAACTCACCATCAATAAACACAACTTCGTATAATCGAATTATTAAAGTGAACCTGATTTGTTCGTATGGAATGCTTTTTTCCTTTTTCTATCAGGGATACAGTACATTATCAATTGTGTTTTCAACAAGTACAATTATTCTAGCTTGTTGGTTTGCTTTTTGTTTTTTTCAAGACTTGAAAAAAACAGGCATTGCAAGCCCAGCTTTGCCTTGGTTTAAAGCAGCTCTTTTATTTAATATATTTTCATCGCTTGGTACTTTTTACCTCGCCTATATGATGGCTACCCGTGATTTTAATGACCACTGGTATTTGGCTTCCGTTTTTTTCTATCTGCATTTTCAATACAATGGTTTTTTTATTTTTGTCTGCCTGGGTTTGTTTTTCGGGGAATGCAAGACGCTATTACCGGATTTTAAATACAAGCCCCTGTTTTTTTACTTGTTTTGTGCATCCGTAATCCCAGCCTATTTTCTATCAACTTTATGGGCGAAGCTTCCTGAATGGCTATATAGCGTAGTTGTTATTGCCGCCATGGCTCAACTTTATGCATGGATTAGTATTGTTAAGTCGATTGCTTTAGCGCTAAAAACGGGATCGACATTGACGAAATTTCAAGGTTACCTGTTTGTGTTTGTAGGTATAGCATTTACCATTAAATTAAGCTTGCAATTAGCTTCAACAATACCCTTTGTAAGTACGCTAGCATTTGGCTTTAGGCCTATAGTAATAGCGTATTTACATTTGGTTTTATTGGCTGTTATTTCTGTTTTTATACTCGCGTATGTGTTTACGTTTAAATTAATTTCAGTTAACAGGACCACTGCCGCAGCAATCGGTTTATTTGCAAGTGGAATCTTTTTAAATGAGCTGGTTTTAGCCATTCAAGGTATTTCAGCAATTGGGTATGTAGTCGTAAAATACGTAAACGAAACCCTTTTTGGTATTTCATTACTCTTGCTTTTAGGAACTGTTTTAATGGTTTATTCGCAAAGCAAGAAAGCACCTATTTATCAAAATCAATAAATAAGAAAAGCATTCATCTGTTCCTTGATAAGAAAGATCAAATTCATTCCTAGGCTAGCAAAAAGCTTTCTAGGAGTAGGCTTTTAGGAAAAAGGATATTGTTTTCTAGATGAATATGTTGATGCAAATCTTCTTCGAATTCTTGCAGTTTGTAAAAAGCAACTTTATACGAAGCACAGGCTTCTATGGGAGGTGTAAAGTTGTTAGACAAAATCCGTATTTCCTTAAGGAGAGCGCCTACTCGTTCGTGCTCGTTTTCCATCGTGCGTATTGGGTTCTTTATCGTGCTAATTGCATTTAAAGGATTAGCAAGGGGATTGGATTTAGCTAGCACAAGTTGTTTAATATACGGGAATAGGATGTGCTCTTCTTTGAAAATATGTGCGTTTAATTCTTCGGCAATTTCGTTGAATTTGTTAGCGATTATAATGAGGTTAGGATGTGTGTTGCCATGCACTTTCGCTATTTTTTTAGTGTATTCTATTAACAAAGGAATGGCCGATTTTACATAGCTATGGTGGGTATTGATAATGTAATCCACCAAAAAATTCAAGCTCCAAGCATTGAAATTTTGTGACGGGAGCGATGTGCTCCCTTCAAGTACTAGTAAATCGTCTTCAACCAAACGGAGGTCGATTTTTTTGTCAGCGCAAGCTTGAGCTACCGTTTTTTTGCCGCCGCAACAGAAGTCTATAGCGTGTTTTTTAAAGACATCTGCTCTTCTATAATCGATAGCTACTAATTCGCCAATAGTTGGCCCTATAGACACCTCTTTTTTGGTGATTTTAACATCCCAAAAAGTGGGCCCCGAAGCTAAGTATTCCCAACTGATAGGGACTTCGCTTTTGTATTTTAATAGCTCGTATAAAGGGCGTGGATCATGGTCATTATGAATAATAAATCCCTCACCAGCCAATAGCTCATTAAATTTTTGAATAATGGTTGGATGCTTCAAAACAGGTTCAATACGAGTAACATCTATTGTTTCCATGGTTAAGGGGGGTTAATAATACACTGTATTCAATTGGTTAACGATGACGATTTTTTTGTTTGTGTATAAAAACAAAGACCACCTGTAAGCGGCAGTCTTTGTTTCAAATAACAATACAAAAACGTAATTAAAAAATCTTAAACAGCAATGAAGCTTTGTATTGGTAGCAAGCCCTTCGCACTAATTATAATAAAGATCAATTGTTTTAAACAACAGGTTTATTTAGGCAATAAGACATCGTTAATAACATGAATTATACCGTTTGATGTTGGTATAGAGGCAACTATCTCCGACCCGTTGACATAATATTTACCGTTTTTAATTGAGATCTTAACCTTGCTGCCATTTACCATTTCAAATTCTTGTGCATCCTGCATGTACTCTGTTTTTAAAGCACCCACATACGTGTGGTATTCAAGTATGCCTTTTAGATCTTCTTTCTTTTCAGGCTTCAATAAGCCTTCGACAGTGCCAGCCGGTAGTTTGGCAAAGGCCGCATTGGTAGGAGCAAAAACTGTAAAGGGACCCGCATTGCTAAGAACATCTACCAATCCTGCTGCTTTAACTGCAGCAACTAATGTTGTATGATCCTTGCTTCCAATGGCTACTTGTACAATATTAGGATGAGAGGCATCGTCTTTAACCGATGATTGCCCAACGCCATCTGTTGCCGCAGCTGCATTTTCAGTATTAGATTCAGCACTTGCGTCTTTGGCAGGCTCGTTTTTAGAATTGCACGAATACAGGATAATGGATCCTGCTACAAACGCATATTTTATGGTTCTTTTCATAGTGTAATTTTTTTCCTAAAAGTATTCCTGTATTTATTAAGTATGTATGATTTAAATCACATGATATACTATATTTTTTATATCGGATAAAATTATCCGAAATAGTCAAAATAATAAATACTTTTGTCCACTATTTATTTAATAAAAACACAATGAAAACTTTAGCCCCGCATACATTTCATATTCCTGTTATGGGACTCGCTTATACAATTGATACGCCAGTAAAGGTGGCCCAGTTTGGAATCACATCGGTTGTATCTATCATCGAAGATCACCTGATAGAGCAAATGCGAGAAATTATATGTAAAAAGGTAGGGCGTGACTATGTAAAAATAGAAACGCTTTCAGAAGATCATCGCGCGAAACGGGTAACCGCTTATTTAAATCTTTTGCAGGAAGTGATAGACTCGCAAATAGAAGAAATAAAGCAGGAAGATTTAGGAAGCGGCCAAAACAGCATGCATTATTTCGAAATGTTACCCGACCATTCAGAAGCAAAAATGCTTTATAAAGAATGGCTGACCAGCAGCGACGATAAAAAAGCAATACTATCCCAAAAGTTGCGACAGTATATTCAGGCTGGAAAAATTGATGTAAACATCATGACGAAGTTGAATAAAACAAATTACGATGGATTGGGCAATGAGCTGCCGGCAACTTATGCCGATGCCTTAGCGGCCTTAAGGGGTTATGCCAATAGCAAATTAAAATCAGCGATCGTTTTTTCCGCGGGTTTAAATCCAAAGCTTTTTAGTTATTGTGAAACATTCGATGATTTTTTTCCGGATAAAAATGGAGAAATCAATAAAAAAATAATTCTAAAAGTTAGCGATTATCGGTCTGCATTGATTCAGGGGAAATACCTTGCAAAAAAAGGATTATGGGTTTCTGAGTTTAGAATTGAATCGGGCATTAATTGCGGTGGTCACGCATTTATATCCAACGGGATACCATTGGGGCCGATCTTGGAAGATTTTAAAAATAAAAGGGAAGTGCTGTTTCAGGAGTTGTTTGCATCCTGCGATACAGCATTGCGGGTGCAAGGTAGAATACCTTTTGTAAATAAACCGGTAATGAAAATTACAGCACAAGGAGGCATTGGTACGAGCGAAGAAAATGAATTTTTATTGACGTACTATAAATTAGATTCAACAGGCTGGGGGAGTCCTTTTTTATTGGTACCAGAAGCCACGAATGTGGATGCGGAAACGCTGAATAAGTTGAAAACAGCCAAGAAAGAAGATTATTACTTGAGTCATTCGTCTCCTTTAGGTGTTCCTTTTAGCAATTTCAGAAACAGCAGTTCGGAGGAGCAACGCAAAATGAGAATAGATAAAAACCGGCCTGGTAGCCCCTGCTTTAAAAAGTTTCTGGCTATGGATACTGAATTCACGGAGAAGCCGATCTGCGTTGCCTCGCGCCAATATCAAATATTGAAAATTAATCAGGTTAAAGCAACCCTTTCAGATGTTCATGAAGCAGCTATTGAAATTGAAAAAATAACAGAAAAGGATTGTTTGTGCGAAGGACTTGGGGCTTCCGCATTACTAAAAAACAAGTCTACACTTTCTCACAATCTAAGCGCAGTGACCATTTGTCCTGGACCCAACCTGGCTTATTTTTCAGATTCGTTTTCATTAAAACAAATGGTTGATCACATTTATGGTCGCATTAATCTCTTAAATAATCTTCACCGCCCCAATCTTTTCGTAAATGAATTGCAGCTGTATGTTGATTATTTAAAGAAAGACATAGAGCAAAACCTTGCTGAATTAAGTGTTAAGAAGGCTGAGCAGCTGACAACATTCAAAAATAACTTGTGTGATGGTATTGCCTATTATGAAAATTTAATTCGCAATATGGAGGGTGTTCGTTTTTTGAAAAACAACGAAACTATGCTGAGCAATATTAAAGAATCGTTGAATCGATTGTTGATTACGCGAGATACGCAGCTAATTTGAGTAAATATGTATTTAGCTAACCAAACACGCGAAACGTATCCAAAAGCTATCAGCGCGCTTAAAAAGCATAAAAACGCGGTGGTTTTGGCGCATTATTATCAGCGCCCAGAAATTCAAGACATTGCTGATTTTGTTGGGGATAGTTTAGCGCTAGCAAAACAAGCTGCATCAAGCAATGCCGATATACTGGTTTTTGCCGGGGTTCATTTTATGGCAGAAACGGCCAAAATTTTAAACCGAACAAAAAAGGTATTGATTCCCGATATGGATGCCGGTTGCTCATTGGCGGATTCGTGTCAACCCGATGCCTTTCGAAAATTCAGGGCGAACAACCCCGATCATTTAGCAATCACATACATTAATTGTTCGGCTGAAATAAAAGCGCAGAGCGATATCATTTGTACGTCTTCCAATGCGAAAAAAATAGTGGAATCGTTTCCGCTGACCCAACCGCTTCTATTTGCCCCAGACCTTAACTTAGGAAGATATCTTATTAAGGAGACAGGTAGAGACATGCTTTTATGGGATGGTGTTTGCAAGGTACACCATGCCTTTTCTTTAGCGAAAGTGAAGGCCCTCTGTGCACGTTTTCCGTTTGCAAAAATTGTCGCTCATCCAGAGTCTGATCAAGCCATTTTGAATGTCGCGCATTTCGTTGGTTCAACATCGGCTATGATCGATTACATTATTAGTAGTCAAGCGCAAACATTTATTGTAGGAACAGAAATCGGCATCCTGCATCAATTAAAAAACAATATTGGCCATAAAGTGCTTATCCCTATGCCTATTCAAGCGGATACTTCGTGTGCATGCAGCGAGTGTGATTACATGAAAATGAACACCCTGGAGAAAATCCATGCTTGCCTGCTGCATGAAACGCCCGCTATAACCTTGGATGACGACTTAATTGATCGCGCATTCATTCCTTTAAATCGCATGTTGTCTTTATCTATTTAAAACATGAAAACGGATGTGCTAATAATAGGATCGGGAATAGCGGGGCTTTCTTTGGCTTTGAAGCTCAGTGTATTAAATCCCGCGTTGGAGATTTGGATTGTAACAAAAGCCGAGGCGAGTGATTGCAATACGCGCTATGCACAAGGCGGTATCGCTGCTGTTATGAACCACGTAAAGGATTCGTATGAAAATCACATTTTAGACACGATCAATTGCGGCAAAGGTTTATGCAACAAGCAAATAGTTGAGATGGTGGTTAAACAGGCACCTGATCGCATTCATGACTTGATTGAATTGGGGGCGAAAATAGATTTGAAGGCAAACAAGGACTATCATTTAGCTTTAGAAGGTGGTCATTCGATGCCGCGCGTGGTCCATCACAAGGATAAAACAGGTATGGAAATTGAGCGTGTACTGCTCGATAAAATTAAGGCGCATTCGAATATTCATTTGCTTACCAATGCCCTTGTGATTGACTTACTTGTTCAATCCAACAAAAACAAACTGCATTGCCACGGGGTTCAAGTTTTTGATAAATCAGAATCTGAAATCTGGTTTTTTAAATCCAAGGTGACGGTGTTGGCAAGCGGCGGCTGTGGACAAGTGTATACCAATACCACCAATCCCGAGGTTGCGTCTGGCGATGGTTACGCAATGGCCTATCGCGCTGGAGCGAAATTAAAAAACATGCGTTTTATGCAGTTTCATCCAACATCCTTATATGCAAGCACAAAAGAGCCCGTATCTTTTTTAATATCCGAAGCTTTAAGAGGTTTTGGCGCCTATATTGTTGATGGAAACAACAACCGGTTTTTATATACGTACGATAGCCGTGGTGAGTTAGCAACCCGAGATATCATCAGTAGCGCTATTTATAAGCACATGTTAGCAAACGACATGCCCTTTGTTTATCTTGATTTGCGGCACCTTGATTTGACGCTGTGCAAAAAGGAATTCCCACAAATATTTGCCGAATTAAAAAATGCCAAACTAAATCCTCAATGTGATTTAATACCCATAACTCCATCTGCTCATTACCAATGCGGTGGTGTTGTAGTGGATAAAAACGGACAAAGTTCGATTCGCAACTTATACGCCTTGGGTGAAGTGGCATGCACCGGCTTACATGGAGCTAATCGATTGGCATCAAATAGTCTTCTAGAGGCTTTGGTTTTTGCGCACAATGCGGCGCATAAAATAAGCAGGACGAAATATTCCTCTTTGATAAAGCCAGATGCGGCTCCCACAAAAACAGTGAAGTCGTATGTTTATAAACGCGTGAAAGAGCATACAGCGCAGCTTAAGAATAGGATGATGAACATGGCATTTGAGGAAAATCCGAAAGCCTTGGAGTTTGCGAATGCTGTAACAGTGAGTTTAATAACATCCATAGAGAAAGAGATCAAGCTTGATGCTTTTTCTGAGGAATTATTGACGCTCCGGAATTTAGCACAAACAGCCAATCTAATTATGGCTGATAAGCTGGCCTCGTATGATATAGTAAAGCAAATCTAAAATTAAAGCTGCGAAATTTATGAAAAACCGACTCCGGACATTAACAGAACCCTTCAGAATCAAGATGGTTGAGCCGCTGAAAATAACCACAGCGGAGTATCGTATAAAAACCCTTCAAAAAGCAGGCTACAATCCCTTTTTACTCAGGTCGAGCGATGTGTTTATTGATTTGTTGACAGATAGTGGAACAGGCGCTATGAGCGATAGGCAGTGGGCCGGCATCATGATGGGTGATGAGAGTTATGCAGGAGCGCGCAGTTGGGAGCATCTCGAACGCGTGGTGAAAGAATTAACGGGCATGGAATATATCTTGCCAACCCATCAAGGAAGGGCCGCAGAACGGATTTTGTATGGCATATTAGGTGGTCCAGATAAACTATTTATTAGCAATACGCATTTTGATACCACGCGTGCAAACATTGAATTTACGGGTGCTACAGCTATAGACATAGTCTATGATGAAGCACAAGATCCGGAAGCAGATCTTCCTTTTAAAGGCAACATAGATCTCGACAAGCTTCGGCAATTAATTAAAAGCTATCGATCTGAAAATATCGCCGCGGTTATTATAACGGTTACGAACAATTCTTCAGGCGGTCAACCGGTGAGCATGCAAAATGTAAAAGCGCTTCGACGTATTTGTGACGAGCATAATTTGTTGTTGGTTATTGACGGCTGCCGCATTGCCGAAAACGCCTATTTTGTTAAGCACCGCGAACCCGAATACAAGGATTATACCTATGAGGATATTGCAAAAGCGATGTTGCGTTTGGGCGATGCCTTTATCATGAGTGCTAAGAAAGATGGTCTTGTAAATATCGGCGGCCTTCTCACCATGAAAGACGAAGCGCTTTCGCTGAAATGCAAAAATCAGTTGATTATTTCGGAAGGATTTACCACCTATGGAGGCTTGGCTGGACGCGACATGGAGGCCTTGGCGATTGGCTTAACGGAGGTTTTTGATGCGGATTATTTGCATTACCGAATTCGAAGTACTGCGTATCTCGGCGAAAAACTCAAAGCCAAAGGAATACCCGTTGTATGGCCCATAGGCGGTCATGCAGTGTATGTAGATGCAAAAAAACTATATGCCCACATCCCAGTGCATGAGTTTCCAGGACAAATGTTGGCTTGCGATTTATATATACAAGGCGGCATCCGTTGTTGCGAAATAGGAAGTGTAATGTTTGGCAAGTACGATGAGAACAAGCAACTCATTCCAGCAGCTAATGAATTGGTTCGTTTAGCAATTCCTCGTCGCGTTTATACCCAAAGCCATATCGATTATGTCTTGGATGTGTTTGACGATATTTTAGCACTTAAAGATCAGACAAGCGGTTTCCGTATACGTTACGAACCACCATTTTTAAGGCACTTTACAGCTCAATTTGAAAAAATTTAAAATAAATAAAACACTTATGAAGGACTCAAAAATCAAACAATCGTGGGCAGAGCCCTATAAAATTAAAATGGTGGAGTTGTTAAAAATGACCACCAAAAAGCAACGCCTTAAAGCGATAAAAGAAGCTGGAAACAACACCTTCTTGCTTCATTCAGAAGATGTGTATATCGACCTGTTAACGGACAGCGGCACCAATGCCATGAGTGATGTGCAATGGTCGGCATTAATGTTAGGCGACGAGGCGTATGCAGGAAGCAAAAGCTATTACAAACTTGAGGCAGCCATTAAGAAGTATTATGGTTATAAATACATTATCCCAACCCATCAAGGGAGAGCGGCCGAAAATATTTTGTCTAAAATACTTATCAAGAAGGGCGATGTTATTCCTGGTAATATGTACTTCACAACCACTCGCTTGCATCAAGAATTAGCGGGCGGCATATTTACTGACATCATTATTGACGAAGCCCATGATCCCTATAGTGAGCATCTTTTTAAAGGGAATGTGGATATAGCCAAACTTGATAAGGTTGTAAAAAAATACGGCGCAAAAAAAATACCCTATATCAGTATTGCTACGAATGTGAATATGGCAGGTGGGCAGCCTATAAGTTTTGCTAATTTGAAAGAGCTGCGTGCCTACACCTCCAAGTTGGGTATTCGCATTATCCACGACATGACCCGCGTAGCTGAAAATGCGTATTTCATTCAGCAACGCGAAAAGGGGTATGGAAAAAAGAGTATTCAATCAATTGTTAAAGAGATCTGCTCGCTTACTGATGGTGCTACCATGAGCGCGAAAAAAGATGCTTTGGTTAATATCGGGGGCTTCTTGGCAACAAACGAATGGGATGTGTTTGAGGAAGCGCGCAACATGGTTGTTGTTTATGAAGGACTTCATACCTATGGCGGCTTGGCTGGCCGTGACATGGAAGCGATTGCTATCGGAATCGCCGAAAGCTTAGACGACAATCATCAGCATGCTAGAGTAGGGCAGGTAGAATATTTGGGACATAAAATGATGGAATTCGGTATTCCCATTGTCAAGCCCATCGGTGGGCATGGCATCTTTGTTGATGCAAAAGCTTTTTTGCCGCACCTCACACAAGATCAGTTTCCAGCGCAAACACTAGCGGCTGAGTTGTATATCGATTCAGGTGTAAGGACTATGGAAAGAGGCATTGTTTCGGCGGGTAGGAAAGCCAATGGAGAAAATTATTATCCCAAATTGGAGTTGGTGCGTTTTACTATTCCACGTCGCGTTTACACCCAAGCGCACATGGACGTTATAGCTGAATCAGCCGCGGCTGTTTATGAACGCAGGAAATCCATTAAAGGGTTAAAAATGGTTTATGAACCCAAGTACCTTCGGTTTTTTCAGGCGAAATTCGAAACGTTAAAGTGATTGGCGATACACGCATGAGACTAAAACCGAAACATGTTTTACTGGTTTTAAGCACCGCCTTTCTTGTTTATTCGTTTACGATTTACTTGAAGCCCTTATCAATACCTTCGGACCCTAGGTTTGATAAGGATATGGCATCGGAGGGGCGATTGGTTTGGCAATCCTATAATTGCCAAGCGTGTCACCAGTTGTATAGCTTAGGTGGATACCTTGGGCCTGATTTAACGAACGTCATATCGACTCCGAACAAAGGCGCAAATCTAGTACGGGCAATGATTAAATCGGGTACCAAGCAAATGCCAGCCTTTTCTCTTTCAGATCATGAAATGAGTTTACTTATTGAGTTTCTGAAATCCACAGATGCTAGCGGTATTGCGGATATTCGGCATTTTCGACTGAATAAATATGGATTAATTGAAGCAAATGAAAAAAGATAAATTTGATATTGGTAACCTGTTTTTGGTTACGGCCTTGTGCATGCTTGTGCTTGGTTTGTGTTTTGGAATACTGGCAGCCACGATTTATATTTTCCCGGAGTTTCTGAAGCAGCAACTGGGTTTTGTTTCCTTGCGACCCTTGCATGTATCCTCCGCTATATTTTGGATTATTTTAGGATCCACGGGCTGCGTTTATAATGGCTTAAAAGAGGAAATAACCAAACCGATTACCTATACAATTGCGTTTGCACAATGGGTGCTTTGGATAATAGCTTTAGTTGGTATTTTGTGCTGCTATTTAAATAAAGACTTTGGCGGCAGAGAATATTGGGAGTTTAATCCGGTGTGGGCGCTACCCATTGCCGGCGCATGGTTTTTGTTTTTAATAAATGTGCTTGGTTTGCTAAAAAAAATCAAAGATTGGCCCGTTTATCTTTGGATGTGGTTAACTGGAGTCCTGTTTTTTCTTTTCACATTTTCTGAGAATTATTTATGGGTGTTTCCGTATTTCAGGAACCATTTTATAACAGACATGACCATACAATGGAAGGTCAATGGATCTTTGGTGGGCTCGTGGAACCAGATTTTATACGGCACGGCCATTTTTTTAATGGACAAGATTTCAAATACAAAAAATGCAGGTCGCAGTAAATTTGCTTTTGCCATGTATTTTCTAGGGTTGTTCAATCTCCTGTTTAATTGGAGCCACCACATTTACACCCTGCCAACCGAACGATACATTCGCTATATAGGATATGCTGTTAGTATGACCGAATGGGTATTCTTTATTAAAATAGTACTTGATTGGAAAAGCACTATGAGTATCGTTCAACAGAACTATCATTATTTTCCGTACCGATTTTTAATGGCAACCGACATATGGGTGTTTATGAACATGGGGCAAGCGATCTTGATGTCCATACCAGCCATCAATAGGTATACGCACGGCACGCATGTTACCGTAGCGCATGCTATGGGCACAACGATTGGGATTAATACCATGATATTGTTGGCCGCTTGTTTTGAGTTTTTTGATAAAAAAGATAAAAGCAAGTATGCAAATGGTCTCTTTTGGCTACTTCAAATAAGTCTACTTATTTTTTGGCTTTCGCTTAACGCCGCTGGGATTCAAAAAGGAATATGGCAATTAAGCAGTCATCAAGGAAGTTATTCTAAAATGATGGAATCGCTTAGGCCTTATTTTATTGGCTTTGCTTGTGCGGGTTTAGGATTACTAACCGCGCTTGGATCCTTCGCCATTATTTTAATTAACACGTATTTTAAAAAACCAACACAAAGGGAAGTAGAAATTTCCTAAGCAACGCAATACGCGTTTACTGCAGCTCTAATCAACGCATGGTTATCAAGCAAGCTTTTGTTTTACAAACAGCAATGAACACGAATTTGTTTAAAAGTAATTCGGATAATATTATCCGAGATAAAATGGTTATATATATTTGTGGAATAAACAACGATATGATTTTTACAAAAGCTTGTGAATACGGTATTAGAGCTGCCATTTATATTACGCAGCAATCCTTGAATGGAAACAGGGCTAGTTTGAAAGACATTTCAAGGGAAATTGATTCCCCGGAGGCTTTTACAGCTAAGATATTACAGATGCTTGTTAAAGGCGGGATCATTATTTCCGTGAAAGGTGCCACCGGTGGCTTTGAAATAGAGCAAAAACCGGTAAAAAAAATAAAGCTCTCCGACATTGTCCGAGCCATCGATGGCGAATCAGCAGTTAATATGTGCGTTATTGGTTTGAAGAAATGTTCGGAAGTGAATCCCTGTCCGCTTCACGACCAGTACAAACACATTAAGAAAGACTTAT
>CANFOZ010000049.1 GCA_947448795.1 Bacteroidota bacterium | reverse complement strand
GTATGGCGAGGTGCGGGGTTTGAATGCACCGGCCCGCAGCACTTTGACGCCAAGCTCTACACAGAGTTTTGCCGAGCTCACAATCTGCTCTTCGCTCTCCACCGAACAAGGACCAGTAATCATGATGGTGTTGTTCGAATTGCCGCCGATCTCAACAGATCCGAGCTTTATCGAGCGTTTCTCGCTCATGTATTTACTGCTCGCCAATTGAATGTCGTCGTTAAAGACAAAGGTTTTCTCTGCAAAAGCAGCATAGGCCTCGCTTACTTCCTTGGTCTTGGATGGGGTTACAAGAAGTTCGCCGTCGCCGGTCTTTACGCGTATGCCGCTTAATGACTCCGCCATTTCGGCAATCTTTGCTTCGGGTGTGTTGGCTTTGATATGAATGATCATAATATATAATTGCTTATGGCTAAGGTTTTAAGCTTCGCCTTTGATGAGGTTGTTGAAAGTGATAGTGCCCTTGATTGTATTGTTGTCGTCGATAACCGGCAAGAAAAGGGCAGGAAAAGAGAGGCTGCGAATCTTTTCGATGAGCTCGCTTACCGTGCAGTTTTCATTGATGGTGGCTGGATTGCGATTGACAATGCGCACTGGATCTAAGAGGTTTAGGTTCGTGATGTTTTTCAACAAACCTCGTCGGACATCAGCATTGGTGATGATGCCTTCGAGTCGACCAGATGCATCGCTAAGCATGGTGAAACCCATGTTGAATACCTCGATGGCATTCAGAACTTGGTGGAAGTTGAAATTATCATAACGCAACACAGGCGAATCTGAAAGCCCAACCATAAAATCCTTTACAAGAATGTGTGAAGCAATGTTGTTGCTTCTAAGCTTGTGTATCGCATGGCCGATATAATCAGCATTCACAAGGTAATTTCCCGACACCACCAAAGAAACACCCATGCTGCGAAGCACAAAGGAAACTTCATCGTTGACGCCACCGTCTACATGCAATTTGGCTTGTGGATAGTACTTCTTGAATTGGCGGATCTTACTGAAGTTGTTTTGATTGAAGGTGCCACCGCTTTTGCCCGGCGAAGTAGCCATGAACAAGATGAAGTCCATGTTCTTCTTATAGTCATCAAAAACCAGGTGCGAGGTATCGGCTTGAATAGCCAAACCAAAACGCGTAACGCCGTTCTGAATGCTACTCAGGTCTAATTTGGATGGCAGGTTTTCGTATTGGAAGCAAACCAATTCCGGCTTGGTTTCGGCTATGCCGTCAAAGTATTTCTCGGGCTCAGCGGTGATGATGTGCAGATCGATTGGCGTTTTGCTTAGCGAACGAATCTGAGCGATATCCTTGAATACAGCGGGATTGTCATTGCAATCGATGTGAAAAAAATCCACTTCGTAGCGATCCAATTCCTGAACCAACGCTTCCAGCGTTTTCTCTTTGTTCGAATAAACAGATGCCGAAATTTTCAAGGGCTAATTTTGACACAAAGGTAAGCGATTTGTTTAAGACCGCCATCGCTTGTTAAGTCGACGGCCTGCTTTATTTTCGCAAGTCGCGAATGAGCGCCCACGACTCGAATGCCATGAACGACGCATACATCACCAAAAATGCAACGGCGAAGCCCCCGAAATGACTCCTGTTAGCAAGTCCATAGCCTAAAAGAAGAAACAAAAAAATAAACATTTTTAAAGCGATGACACCCGTAAAAGCCCGTACAAACTGGGCTGGGTTTTTTGCATTCGCTTGCACTAAAAAGCGATGAATAAAAAAAGTGACCAGCAGAAAAAACACCGAAAGGCCAATAATCTCATAATATGCTGGCTTTAGCTCGGGTTTCAGAACGATACCAAGGGCAATGAGCAAAGATGCGGGAATAAGGCTGAATAGCACAAGGCGAAGCAAATAGGGGAGATGGCCTTTCATGGGATTCAGGAGATTTTGCGGACGACCATGTATAGCGACAAGGCCACGGATAATAAGGAGCTGACAACCGTAATTAAATGGGATTTTATGCCAAAATAGCCATCGAGTCTCAAGCCGGCATAGGTGCCCAGCAGGATAATCGCCAGCATCATGAAGCCGATGCCAGAATACTTAGCGTAATCCGCTAGCGGTTTTCTCGGTTTCTGCGGGTCTGTCGGCATGCTTGATGTCCTTAATAACAGGTCCCATACTGCATGAGCCGGTGAATGTGGCTCCTGCCTCTACAACCAATTTGCCTGTAGTGATGTCGCCCATGATTTTAGCGGTGGTTTTTAGAAAAAGCATCTCCGAGCAGATAAGTTTGCCTTTAATGGTGCCTGAAATGTCAGCGTTTTGACAGTTTACATCTCCTTCAATCACACCCGATGCGCCAATAACCACCTTCGATTTTGAGTTCACTGAACCTTTGATATGACCGTCAACGCGAATATCACCGTTCGATTTTACTTCGCCTTCGATAACCGTACCGGCTCCGATAAGATTGACAGAGGCCGTTGGGGTGTCTTTAGAATTTGCCATGGGGGAATTGGTTAAGTTGAACATGGGGCTGTGTGTCTTTCAGCAAATATACTCTAAAAAATTCTTTTCAATATAAAAAACCATTTAATGTACAGTAAGCGTCAATTTTTGCTGTGCGAGATTACCATCGCGGTCTAAAATGGTAAAAACCCACAATTCACTGCCTGCTTGATGCCTCGTTTTAATCCACACATCCGTTGCGTAGCCTCCATATTCTGCAGGCGTCATGAGATAATTTGATAGGGTAATTGTAGTGCTTGCACCATCGTATGCATACGAAATGTTAAAACTTTTTAGGTTGTCTTCATTTTTCACAACGGAGATGCCAACCAATACGCTATCTCCAGCAGCAACGGATGTATTGCCCGAGATGTAGTTCCCACCGGTTTTAAAGCTTACCCCAGGCGGTATATGTGGGTCTGTTTTCTTTTTGCATTTACTGAATAGTAAAACAAGGCAAAAAAGAAGGCTGATTGTGAGTATTTTTTTCATTTTTAAAAGTGATACGAGAGGTTGAAAATAAGATTGCGCCCTTGGTCTCGGATGCCGAAATATTTGAAGCGCGAAAGGTGGTCATAATAACTTGTGTTGAGCACGTTCTTGCAGGTTATGCCAAGGTCCATTTTTTTTAGCAAGACCGCGCCAAACGAGGCATTGATAAGTTGGTACGCAGGTGTGCTGGTTTCGAACTGCGCGATTTTGTTTTGTGCGAAAACATAATCGAATCCTCCTCTAAGGTAGGTCTTGCTTAGTTTGTGGCCATCGTGAAATATCAGTTTGATAGAGGTGTTGATTTTGTTGGCTGCGATGTAGGGAAGATTCGAATCGTCCTCCTTTGACTTCCCACTAACATGGCTGTATCCGGCTTCTAAACGAAGCATCTGCAAATGTTCTGGATGAATCACCAAGGAAGCTTCGCCGCCTTTTAGAGCTGCATCTTTTTGCTGGTATCGATAGATGTCTAACCCATAATACTGCGTACCTGTTGGAGCAAGATAGATGTAGTTGTTAAAGCGGTTGAGATACATTGCGCCTTGCATGGATACAAGGGAACCTTCATAGTGGGTGGAGAGCTCACCGCAAAGGTTTTGTTCTGTTTTAGAAGCAGGATTCCCGATCTCATAACGCATCGTGCCTTCGTGCAGACCGTTCGATGAGAGCTCCGCTAAATTACCTGAACGATAACCAGAAGAGAGGTTAAATTTGATGTTCAATGATGCACTGGGTACCATACTTATACCCGCCGAGCCGTTCAGCGATTTGAACAGCCGTTCAAAGGGAAGCATGTCACTGCCGGGGCTGTTAAGTGTCGCAGTTTCAAAGGTGTGAAGATTTCGTAAATCGTATCTCAATCCTCCTTCAGCTGTGAAGATGGTAAAGGTCCGCTTCAGATAACTATATACTGACGCTTCCAAAATGTGCGCATCCGGAACGATTGTTCGCGAGCCATAATTGGCATTGGTTTGATACTGGTTTTGTGTGCCGCAAATTACTTCTCCTTTGTTGCCAAAGGGTTTTTTCCATTGCACATTTGTCGAATAGGTGTTGAGCAGCATATTTAGGCTTACGCGGTTGCCGCCTTCTTGCTCTTGTCTGCTGTTGCTGTGAAAACCAAGGTCTATTTTGATGGTCGAGCGTTCAAGATAAAATGTATTTTGAGAGCTTAGAATATGCATTAGTACTGTATGATGTGGCAGGTCTGTACTTCGACTCCAGCGTCCATCAAGAGCCATGGGCGACCCTGCTTCCATGAGGAAGCCGAAGTTGCTTAACCCAAATTGATAGTTGTTGTCGCTAACCCAGTGCTTGCCGCTATATCCCCATCCTACTTTGCCATGGTAGCTGCCGAAGCGCGAGTTCAATATCCGTGTTCCATTGCCGTCGCTGTAATCGGCATGACTATCCTCGCCAAGCCGTATCCGCCACCACTTTTTTAAGCTCGCTCCGCGTAGTCCAAAATCGCTGCTTATGCCTCCTGTATTACTAAAATAGCGAGTGCTTATGTCGCCTTGGATTTGGCCTGCCGCAACAGGTTTTTCTTCAACCAGATTGACCACCCCGCCCATCGCCTCCGATCCATAAAGCAGCGCCGAGGGGCCTTTGATGACCTCTACTTTGTCCAAGCCAATATCAGGGAGCCCCAAGCCATGCTCGTCTTGCCACTGTTGATTGTCGAAACGCATCCCTAAAACATGCGTTTGAATGCGATTGCCGTAAAGGCCACGGATAACTGGCTTGGAGATGCCTGGCCCCGTTGTCAGTTGGCTCACGCCGGGAAGCTTCGAAAGTCCGTCACTCACACTAAGAGCACCGTTCTGTTTCATCTCCTCTGCTGTGATTGATTCAATATTTTTCGATGTCTCACTCAAAGAGCTGTTGGTGGTTCCGTACACAACAACTTCGGGCCCTTCAATAACGCATTGACTTAGTCCTATCTCAAGTATGAGCGAACTGTCTCCTAAGGTTATGCGCTTCACCTCGGTTTTGTATCCCGTATATACAATTTGCAAAAGCACGTGTCCTTTAGGAAGGTCAGGAATCCTGAAATGACCAGTCGCATCAGATAAGTTTAGCCGATGCAAGTCTGGTAAATAAACTGCTGCGCCTTCCAGCGCATGGCCATCATCAAGATCAAAAACACGCCCCTCCAACAGCCCCTGCCCATTTGAGCAGAGACTGTAAAAGAGAAGCTGTAAGAGAACTAAAACGGAAACCTTTGCGTGGCTTCTGTTCATCATTTAGCAGGTACGAAGTGTGTTTCAACCAAGTCTCCGTTCAACTCGGTGTGCTTCCACCAAAGCTCCTTGTTCTTGAGTCGAAGGATACGGTAGGAAAGCTCAGTGGTTGCGGTGTCTCCTTTGAAATAGATGTCGTCACCATCTCCTCCAAGACTCCACGTGCCTTTCATCGTGGCTCCGTTACTCATTATCGTGTACGTTTTGTCACGCTCAATCATGATCATTGTAGAGCCGCCGCCAGCAGTCATATAATTGGCTGTTTCATCCACGCCGTTGTAACTGATTTTCTCCACTTTCCAATCGCCGCTAACGCGTGCCTGCTTGGTTCGCAAACTGAACACGGGCCCATCGGCGTATTTCTTGCATGAGGAGATAGATAACCCAAGGATAATGCTGATTGAAAGTATGGTTAATGCAATGTGTTTCATAGTATTATAAATGAATGTGTTGCAAGGAAAGCCTTGCCATTAAGAAAAAAAAGAATTGTAAAAATTTTAGGCAGCTAAAACTTCCGGAGGCGGCGTTTCTGCTAAGGATAACTCATCCAGAAGTGGATGATGCATGTCGAAATGGCGAATACGCACAAAGGCTGTTGAGGCCATCGAAACTGTCTTTTGAGGAATGAATTTCTCAAAGGATATGCTTACAGGAATAGGCTGGTTCTTGGATTGCTCTCCCGAAAATCCTTTGTTGTTTAGTTGCGCATCAACAGAGGCAATCAAAAGATCCTCCTGCCTATCGTTCATGCAATACACAATACACTCATCGCCTATGTTTTCGCTACTTGCAACATCGTACATGAGGCCGTCAGAAATCAATTCGTTACCACCATCAACGAAATGCGTGCGCAAGCTCGAGGCGGGGTCTAGCGGTTTAAAACGGATAATGCTCAGCTGGTCTGGGTTGCTATATTGACGAGTAGCCAAAACACTATGAGCTAGGGCCTGATGATGGGCCTCGAAAACAACATAAGCCCCTATGTAATTGTAAAAAAATACAAGTACCAAGAGCAGAGTCAGCAATCTATGCAAGCCGCGTTTCATAGTAGCTAAGGTACGATTAAAAAAAAATCTTTATTGAAATGGAAAGAAAGCTAACCTAAAACCTCCGCAAGTATCTCGTGCGATTGAAAACCGGAAAAGGAAGGCATGTGGAGCTGAAAGTAGCGCAGAATCAGTGCAAGCATCTCCTTGCGCTCCAAGCGAGTCATCTGCAATTGGCCCAAGCCATCGTAGCCTAGCTGTGTCAAAAAAGAGAAGTCGGCTGCGGTCTTGCCCTCCACATGCGGCGATACGATCGGTGCCTGTGCCTGAAAAGTGCCTTCGGCGAGGTTGAAATACGGTGTCAGCTCACTGTATCGGCCCGCTGGCAAGATGCCGAGCTGTCGCGACAATTGAACCAAAAAAGAAAGATGAAAAAAAGGAAGATGCTCGTCTTGAAGCTCAAAAACTTGCAAGGATTGATAAACGAAAGCGAAGAGCGCAGGGTTGGCCTCGTGCTCATGCACCGTGCGCTTCAATACATCGGCTAAAAACAAAGCAACGGTAGTCTTTCGAATATCCGTTTGAATCTGCTGAAAAGGGATTGCAATTTTCATCTCGCGAACCGTTTGTATGCCCCGCGATGATTTTATTTCAACTACCAAGTCCAAGGCAGTAAGCAACTGCATGTTCGCCGATTTTGTCTTTGTCTTCTGACTCCTGACTCCTCGAATTAGAAAGGATTGCAAGCCAAAATCTTCAGTAAAAATTTTCGCAATCACACTGCTTTCCGAATACTTTATGGTTTGAAAAACCAAGCCGCGTGTTTTCTGAAGCATCATGAATCTGCAATCAAGCCGAATTAGTGAATGAAAAGAAGCTTGCTCACTTCCGTCTGCGATCCGTCGGGGTTGCTGCTAAACACAAGATAGATGCCTGTTGCCACTTTACTCCCTTGCTTGTCTCTTCCGTCCCAAACGGCTTGCCCGCCTTTCGCTAGCGTAGCATAAACCAATTCTCCGCCAATACTGGTAATCTTCACGCTCGCGTTCTCTGTGAGGCCTCGAATGCCAATAAGGCCCGCATAATCAGCATGCACCGGATTCGGAAACACCACCACGTTTTGCATGTTGTCTTTTCCGTCAGTGGCTGTTCCTCGGTAAGCGATTATTCCTTTGTCGGTGCCGATAAATACTTCACCCGTTTCCCCGTCTATTGCGATACTTAAAATCTGATTCGATAAAAGTGGACTGTTGTCTTGCGTGAAGTGCTCAATCTGCTGTGTGCCATCTGGCGACATCAAAAAAACACCTCCGCCTTCGGTGCCAAACCATTTCCGGTTGCCACCATCGATAGCGATCGCCGTAACAGTCTCTGTTTCTAAAAGATACTGCGTATGGCCGTCTTGCTCCACTAACACTTGCTGTGCGTCGTAATTGCCCCCCGTGAACACATTGGATGGATTGTAAAAAACGGCGATGCCTTTCGCTGTGCCTAGCCATAGCTGCCCGAGCTTGTCTTCGGCTAAGGATGTTACACTCTTTGTCGGTAGCTTGCCTTCGCCATCACCCGTACCCAAAAATTTATACTGTCCGCCATTTTGCTCGCTAAACACCAACAGGCCACCACTGCGGGGATTGATCACCCAATGCTGACCAAAGCCGTCTGTATGAATCTTGCCAAGGTGCGTGCTAACGCCATTAATCGCATAGCGCTGCGTGCTGCCGCCAGCTAAAAGCACATTCACGAATTCATTGCCATCTTCTGAGCTGGTGTACCAAAGGTTGCTCTTTGTATCGAATTCCATGCCGCCAATCCCGCCGGTTATTCCGCGACTATAGGGGCCTGTTATAGCGGTTACTAATCCATTGCGAAACTCAAGCAAGCCTTGGCCCCAAGCGCCAGCAAAAACATGCTCCTTGTCGCGTGGGTCTACCGCCACGCTCAGGATGTCGTAAATGCTATCAAGGGCTGGCACAGTGCTTCCGTTGAACGATGTCCACCCGTTTTCTCTGTACCGATGCAAACCAGTTCGGCTGTAATTGTTTGTGAGGATGCTCGACATTCCACCTGTAGCCACCCAAAGGTCGCCTTGGTCGTAGCTGAGTGCCCAAACATGGCTGTTTGTAGGTCCGTTTGGTGTTAAGATCCAATAGTCATATAGGTGCTCGTTTTTTACAAGACCGAGTCCGTCATCGGCAATCCAGATAGCGCCTTTTGAATCGGCAGTTGCTTGCATTGTGTTGGCCTCTCCGTGCGGCCCATAGGCCGAAACGATGTGCGTGCGTGCACCCGATGCATCGTAGAAAGAAGAACCAAAGGCATTGGTAATCACCAATTGGTTTTCTGAGTTCTCAAGCTTTCGGATAAGGTACCCCGCATTAAGCGAGGATAGCGCCCAGCTCGAACCATCAAAGGCCCACAAACTGTCTTGGTTGAAATACATCGGATCAGCACCACTGCTTAGGTATTTCGAATAGTTCGCGTAGATCTTGCTGTTGAAGAAACACAGCGTGTTGTAGGTGCCTATAGGAATGCTTGTGTCTTGCTGCCAAGAGGCCGGGTCCGACAGATAGGGCCCATCCTGCTGGGCCTTATAAACACCTTGGCGCGTAGCCGCAAAAAGAACACTGCCGTTGAAGGCAAGATCAAGCACCTCCAAGGGTGCGCTGGTCGAGCCCAGATAATAGGTGTCCGCTATTTCTTGTTTAACAAGGTTAATCACAACAATGCCAAAGCCGCACGACAAATAGGCATAGCGATCCAACATCGTGATGCTGTTGATCTGTTTTATACCGGTGAGGTTTTTGTCTTTGATGAAGGGGAGATTGATGATGCTACTCCCGTCGATTAGGTCAATGTTGCCATTTTCATAGCCTACCACAAGCTTCTTGGCGTAGTGATTGTAAGCCATCGCTGTAACATCCACTTCCGCGAGACCTTCGATCGGCGATAGTCGCTGCAATTCTTCCGTCGACGTGTCGTATGAAAAAAGACCGCTGTGCGTGGCGCAATACACCTTGCTTTCTGCTACTGCCACAGCAAATGCATGGCCATAGGGCAGATGCGACCGCCAACTGCCAATAGGCACTTGCTGGCCAAACAAAGCGCCGCTAATCCCTAATCCTAGGATCGTCAATAGCAGCTGTTTTTCAAACCATTTAAAAAGCAGAGGGATTCTTTTACTCACGATGCAAATGTATTATTCTTATCCGTTTTTCGAGCGTTTCCTAACGCAACTTATAGCGCTTTTATGCGTTTTTCTTCCTATCTAGTGTTTACGATTCAATGATAGCGGGCAAAAATCTTTGTTGCTTATGGGAATTAAGGCCTGAAAATCCTATCTTTGTAAGAGAAACTATTTATTATGAAACCTTCAGACACAATCTTGGTCATTGGCTCCAATGGTCAGATAGGTACCGAACTCGTTGCAGATCTTCGTCAGCAACTTGGTGAAGACCGCGTCATTGCTGCCGATCTTTCCTTCGCTTCCGGCGTCAACACAAACGGGCCCACCGAGATTATCGATGTGCTCGATGGTAACCGACTCCAAGAAATCGTAAGTAAATACCAAGTAACACAGGTCTTTCACCTCGCGGCTTTGTTGTCGGCTACCATGGAGAAGAAGCCTAAGCTCGGCTGGAGAATAAACATGGAAGGCCTTTTCAATGTCCTCGATGTGGCTCGCGAAAGAGGCATCGGCCGCGTTTTTTGGCCTAGCTCAATCGCTGTTTTTGGTCCAACAACACCCCGCGACAATACCCCTCAAAATACCATCATGGACCCTAGCACCGTCTATGGTATCAGCAAACTCGCCGGCGAACGCTGGTGCGAATATTATTTTTTGAAATACGGCCTCGACATACGCAGCGTTCGATACCCAGGTCTTATCGGACACAAGTCTGAACCCGGCGGCGGCACCACCGATTATGCGGTGCATATCTTCCACGAAGCACTCAGAGCGCATGCTTACCAGTGCTTCCTCAATGAAAACACCATGCTTCCGATGATGTATATGCCCGATGCTATTCGTGCAACACTAAAGCTCATGGATACACCTGCTGCTAACGTGAAAATTCGTTCTGCTTATAACCTCGCAGGCATCAGTTTTTCGCCAAAAGACATCGCTGCAGAAATAAAAACACACATCCCCGAATTTCAGATCTCATACCTGCCCGATTTTCGTCAGCCGATCGCCGATTCCTGGCCGCGTAGCATTGACGATAGCCCTGCAAAAGCCGACTGGGGCTGGATGCCTGAGTATGATCTCGCGAAAATGGCGCAAGACATGCTGCACAACATTAAAAAAAAACAGGCTGAAGCTGCGCTTCAACTTTAATCTATCAGTGTGTTCGCAATAAAAGGACTGCTCAGCTTTTTGCTGCTGTTGCTTGTCTTCTGTGTCGATGCGCAGACCTTCGAGATAGCTGGTAAGGACACCTTCAATCGCCTCGATGCAAGCGGGCAAAGACAAGGTCTTTGGCGCATCCTCAACACAAGCCTTAAGCTGCCTAATTACGCTCCGGATCAGCTGGTGGAAGAAGTCTTTTTTGTCAATGATAAAATGGATGGAATCCGCAAACAATTCTATCCGGATGGTGTATTAAAAAGCGAAACCACTTTCGCAGGAAACGCGGCGCGTGGCTATATGAAAATATACCATACGAACGGCCGAATGGCGGAAGAAGGAATGTGGCTCAATGCCAGCTGGGACGGCCCTTACAAGTCCTATTATGAGGATGGCTCTTTGTCTTACGCATGGAACTACAAAGAGGGTAGGCGAGAAGGCGAACAAGCGTATTTTCTGAACGATGGATCCCTGGATTATATCGGCATCTGGAAGGATGGAAAAGAAGTGGCTAAGGCATCGCCAATTCAGCCTGCCAGTCGAAGCACCGCCGATTCAAGTGTTGCTAATAACGCGATCGAGCAAGCTGCAAAAAACGCTGCGCCGGCTTCTAAGCAAGATCAACTCGGTGCACTTAACGGCTTTTATGCAGCAAAAGACAAGGCCGGGCGGATCACCCGAGAAGGCCTCTTCAAAGAGGGCTTTTTGATGAACGGAAAATGCTACGAATACGATTCTTATGGCAACTGTCTCCGCATTCTAATAATCATTGACACACGCGTGATTAAACGAGTTGCGTGTGATTAAAAAGCGAATAAGCAGGTTTGCTTCGAGTGCCTTTTATCTGTATGTTTACAATTAATATAAGCTTTAAAATAACGATTATGACTTTACGCAAACACGTTCTTCTATGCCTCTCTGTGTTATTCTGCGCTTGCTCTTTGAGCGTTTCTGCACAGTCCTATGAACTGTATAAAAAGGATACCATCAATAGCACCGACTCGGCTGGTGTGAAACAAGGGAAATGGATGGTGTTTAATAGGGAAAATAAAAATCCGGACTACCCCGAAAATGCCCTCCTCGAGGAAACAAATTATAAAAATGGATTGCGCGAAGGACTGCGCAAACTGTATTTTAGCAATGGCAAGGTAAAAAGCGAAGTCAATTATAGCAACAACAGACCTTCGGGCATGGCCCGCTTCTACTACCCAAACGGAGTCGTTGCCGAAGAAGGTACATGGGTTTATGGTGGATGGGAAGGCAATTACAAGAACTATTACGAAACAGGCCCACTTTCGCAAGATTTATCCTACGCTTATGGCAAAAAAGACGGCATGCAAAAGCAATATCACTCCAATGGCAAACTCAAGAGCGAAGGGGTATGGAAAGACGGTATGCCGAACGGTGCTGTTAAAGAATACAACGAAGACGGCATCATCGTTTCTGAAACGGTGTACGACAAGGGTGTTGTAAATGACCAGCAGACCAGGTATTTTGAAGTGCCGAAAAAAGACGAAGAAAAGAACGCCACTTCAACCAACACAAAAACCATCAAAGCTGGATCAGCAGAGGACAAGCAATCCGCTCCTGCTGATAATGTGGGCGCCTTTAACGGCAATGGTTTTTATAAAATAAAAAACAAACAGGGCTTGGTAGCAAGGGAAGGAATCTTCTCTAACGGGGTGTTGGTAGACGGTAATCAATACTACTACACGGCCGATGGTCAACTCACAAAAACCTTGATTTACAAGGACGGTAAAATGACGCAGGAGATCCTTGAAAAAAAATAAATTCTGTACATTCATCTTCGCCCGAACGCTCTAGCATTCATGACGCAGCAACTTTCAATCTTTAATACACTGACTCGCAAAAAGGAAGTCTTCGTTCCTTTGAATCCGCCTCATGTAGGTCTCTATTCCTGCGGACCTACCGTGTATAACGAGGTGCATCTCGGTAACCTTCGCACCTTCTCCACTTTCGATGTCGTTTTTCGATACCTATCCCACATCGGATACAAGGTGCGCTATGTGCGTAACATCACCGATTGCGGACATCTCACCAACGACGCTGGGCAAGGCGTAGATCGCATCCACGAGGCTTCCATGCTCGAGAAGCTCGAACCCATGGAAGTGGTGCAGAAATATACCTATGGATTCCACGAGGTTTGTCGCATCTTCAACATACTGCCGCCGAGCATCGAACCTACTGCCACTGGACATATCGTTGAGCAAATCGAGATGGTTAAACGAATCTTGGAAAATGGCTTCGCATACGTGGTGAATGGATCGGTGTATTTCGATGTTCGAAAATTCATGGAAAAGCACAGCTATGGCGAGCTTAGCGGTCGTGTTGTAGACGAGCTCTACGAAAACACCCGCGAGCTCGATGGCCAAGACGAGAAGCGCAATGCTGTTGACTTTGCAATCTGGAAAGCAGTAAGCCCAAACCACATCCAACAATGGAGCTCCCCTTGGGGAATGGGTATCCCCGGCTGGCACCTCGAGTGCTCGGCTATGAGCAGCAAATACCTCGGGCAGCAATTTGATATTCACGGAGGTGGTATGGACCTCAAGTTCCCACATCACGAATGCGAGATAGCACAAAGCATCGGTGCCTATGGCTTAGCACCCGTGCGCTATTGGATGCATGCCAACATGCTCACCGTGAACGGCGACAAGATGAGCAAATCCAAAGGCAATTCCTTTCTTCCCGGTGAACTCTTCTCAGGACAGCATCCCTTGCTTGACAAGGCCTATGCGCCAATGGCTGTGCGTTTCTTTATGATGCAATCGCATTACGCGTCTACCCTCGATTTCTCCAACGAAGCCCTGCAAGCCGCCGAGAAAGGCTTTCGCAAACTCATGAGCAGCGTCGCTTTGTTGAACAGCCTGCCTACTGCCGCTGCCAGCTCCTCCGACATCACTGCGCTGCGCGATCGCTGTTACGCCGCCATGAACGACGACTTCAACACACCGATCCTGGTGGCTCATCTTTTCGAAGCCGTTCGTATTATTAACTCCGTTAATGCGGGTACCGAAACAATTACCAAAGCCGACCTTGTATTGCTAAGCACCACCGTGAACGATTTCGTGTTTGGAATACTTGGACTAAAACAGGAAGAAGAAGCCAACAACGACCTGCTCGGCAACCTCCTAAACATGATTCTCAACACCCGCACTGCAGCCAAACAGAATAAGGACTTCGCGGCCTCCGATAAAATTCGTGACGAGCTCGCTAGCATGGGCATTCGCATCAAAGACGGCAAGGATGGTACCACCTGGTCAATTGAAAATTAATACCATGCTAAAATCCCTTCGCCTAAGGCGCATTCTCTCTTTCTCTCTTTCTCCCTCGGTACCTAAGCTCTTCCGATTGCTTTCGCTCTTGCTACTATACGCTGCCTGCACACCGGATAAGTCTGCTGCGCCCGAGGCACAGACCGAGGTTAAAGCGGCTGTCATTCCTGTGTTTCAGGCCGACACCGCCTATTCCTTTACCAAAACGCAAACCGACATGGGGCCGCGTGCCATGAACACCAAAGCCCACGAGCGCTGTGCCAACTTCATCATAGCGCAAGGACAGCGTTGGGCCGATACTGTTTTTGTACAGCAGGCGCGTTTGCAATGCTGGAACAAAGAATGGTTCGACATCTCCAACATCATCTACTCCTTTTCTCCTGAAAAGCAAACGCGTATCCTGCTCTGTACACATTGGGATTCACGCAACTGGGCCGATCAAGACACCGTGCGCCGCGATCAACCGGTTGAGGCCGCTAACGACGGTGCTGCGGGGGTTGGCGTGTTGATGGAAGTTGCGCGACAACTGAAACTACAAAAGCCCGATGTAGGCGTCGATATTCTGTTTATTGATGCCGAAGACCAAGGACAGCCCGATGATAGCGGACTTCCTCCTAACGAAGATTCCTGGTGCCTGGGCACCCAATATTGGTCGAAGACGCCACACATCCCTGGATACACTGCTAGCTATGGCATTTTGCTCGATATGATTGGCGCCCAAAATGCGATCTTCACCCAAGAAGGTGGATCGGTTCAAAACGCATCCTCGGTGCTCGAAAAAGTATGGCGAACAGCAGGTCAGCAGGGCTTCTCGGATTACTTTAGCTACGACCGAACCGCACCCATCATCGACGACCACTACTACATCAACAGCATCGCCCATATCCCAACCATCGATATTATTCAATACGACGCATCAAGCCCGTCCCGCTTTTATCGGAATTGGCACACCCATCAAGACAAACTCGAATACATCGACAAAAACTCCTTGCGTGCTGTCGGACAAACCTTGCTCGGGGTTATATACAACGAAAAATAGGCGTGTCACGGCTTATTTACCAAAGCATTCGTTTTTGCGTATCTTTGCAGTCTAAATACATACCCTATGCCATATCCTGAATATATCTGCGAACCGATGCGCAAAGACCTTACATCGGAAGGCTTCTCTGAGTGGAGATCCCCAGAAGATGTTCAAAACGATTTTAACGAAGCCAAAGGAACGATGTTCGTGGTGGTTAACTCTGTATGCGGCTGCGCTGCAGGCGCCGCCCGTCCTGGCGTGAAATCGGCTATTGCAGGTGCGTCTAAGTTGCCAGGCAAGATGAAAACGGTGTTTGCCGGACAAGATCTTGAAGCAACCAACGAAGCACGCAAGCACTTCCTGCCGTATCCACCAACCTCACCAGCGATGGCCCTCTTCAAAGACGGCGCACTGGTGCACTTCATCGAGCGGCACCAGATCGAAGGCCGAAGCGCCGCTATGATTGCCGAACACCTTAAGATGATCTTCGAAGAGCATTGTTAAGCGACATGCAAGCAAAAAGAAAAAGGGGCCAATGGCCCCTTTTTTATTCAGTATATGCAAGCATTAAGGGTGCTCCGGTCGCATCTGCGGAAAGAAGATGACCTCTTGTATGGATGGCGAATTTGTCATCACCATCGCAAGTCGGTCGATGCCCATGCCTAAGCCTGCTGCAGGCGGCATGCCGTATTCCAAAGCACGCAGAAAGTCTTCGTCTAAAGTCATCGCCTCGTCGTCGCCACGCTTGCCCAGCTCCAACTGCTCCTCGAAACGGCGGCGCTGATCCAAAGGATCGTTCAACTCAGAGAAGGCATTGCAAATTTCTTTGCCGTTGCAGATCGCTTCAAAGCGCTCTACTAAGCCCGGTTTGTCGCGGTGCTTCTTAGCCAAGGGCGACATCTCCACTGGATAGTCGGTGATGAAGGTGGGTTGTATAAGATGCGGCTCGCACAAGGTGCCAAAAATCTCGTCGATGATCTTGCCCTTGCCGATTTTTGGATCAAGTGGAACATTCAGCGTGGCTGCCGTAGCGCGAAGCTCGGCCTCCTCCATAGCTGATATATCGATGTTGGTGAAATGCTGAATCGCCTCAAACATCGTCATGCGCTTCCAAGGACGCTGAAAGTTGATCTGGTGCTGGCCAACAGGAAGCAAGGTCGTGCCATGCAGGTCCATCGCCACCTTCTCTACCATCTCCTCAACGAGGTCCATCATCCACGAATAATCTTTATAGGCCACATACAGCTCCATCTGCGTGAACTCCGGATTGTGAAAGCGACTCATCCCTTCGTTGCGGAAATCTTTTGCAAACTCAAACACCCCGTCTAAGCCTCCTACAAGCAAGCGCTTGAGATACAGCTCGTTCGCGATGCGCAAATACAGCTTCATGTCCAAGGTGTTGTGGTGTGTTGTGAAGGGCCTTGCTGCCGCACCGCCATACAAGGGTTGTAGTATCGGCGTCTCCACCTCCACATAATCCTTCGCTTGTAAAAAGTTGCGCATCGAGGTCATCAATGCAGTGCGCTTCAAGAACACCTCTTTCACCCCCGGATTCACAATCATGTCCACATACCGCTGGCGGTAGCGCAACTCAGGATCGGTGAATGCATCGTGCACATTGCCGTCGGCATCCGCCTTAACAACAGGCAGCGGGCGTAGGGCTTTGCAAAGCAAGGTCAGCTCCGTAACATGCACCGTGATCTCTCCCAGCTGGGTGGTAAACACATACCCCTTGATGCCAATGATGTCGCCAATGTCTAGCAACTTCTTAAATACGGTGTTGTATAGCGTCTTGTCTTCGCCCATACAAATATCGTCGCGTCGAATATAAATCTGTATCCGACCGCTAGCATCTTGAAGCTCTGCAAAGGATGCGTTGCCCATGATGCGGCGCGTCATGATCCGTCCTGTCAATGAAACAGCTTTGTAATCGAGCTTGTTGCGCTCGTAGTTCGCATGTATGTCGCGTGCGCTCACATTGGCTTCGAAACGCTCGGCAGGGTAGGGGTTGATGCCAAGGCGTATCAACTCGTCAAGGGATTGTCTGCGCAGGATTTCCTGTTCGCTCAATGAATTGCTCATTTTTTTGTTATTTTTGCACCCTTTAGTAGGGGTTTCTAGTTCGCCGCAAAGATAGAGAAATTCGCTTTCTCTTGGTATGTGCGAACCTCCGAATTAAACGTTTTATAAACATTGAACATGAAGAATCTCGTAAGCAATTTTACCAACCAGCTTCGCGAAGCATTGCAGATTGGTGCAGCAGCAAAACTGACCGAAGGAAGTCGCAGCTTCAGCAACATCGTTGTAACAGGTCTTGGTGGCTCAGGCATTGGAGGCACCATCCTCAGCGATGTCGTTGCTCAAGAAGTGAAAATTCCCTTGCTCGTTAATAAAGATTATTTCCTCCCCGCTTTTGTGGATGAGCGCACCTTACTTATCGTTTGTTCCTATTCAGGCAACACCGAAGAAACGCTCATGGCCCTCGAGGAAGGCGAACGCCGCAAGGCCAAGATCGTATGCGTGAGCTCCGGCGGGCGCATGCTGGAACTGGCTGCTGCAAAGAGCTACGATCATATCCGCATACCAGGAGGCTTGCCGCCGCGTGCCTGCCTCGGGTATTCGCTGCCGCAGTTGTTTTTTGTGCTTCACCATTTTGCTTTGATCGGCAATCATTTCCTCGCCGAATTTCAAAGAGCCATCGCCTTGCTCGATGAACAAGAGCAGCAGGTGCTGAAGACCGCACACGAAGTGGCTAGCAAGCTGCTCGGCAAAATCCCCGTCATCTATTCAGTGGCCGGCTACGAAGGCGTCGCAGTGCGCTTTCGTCAACAGATCAATGAAAATTCAAAGGAGTTGTGTTGGCATCATGTGGTGCCCGAAATGAACCACAACGAACTGGTGGGTTGGAAGAATAACAACGACAAACTTGCGGTTGTTATCTTTCGCAACGAAGATGATTTTGAGCGCAGTCAAACACGGCTCGAGATTAACAAAGCCGTAATCGCCAAATGCACCAACACCATCATCGAGCTGCATGCTATGGGTTCCACGCGCCTCGAACGCGCCCTCTATGATATACATCTCGGCGATTGGATCACCGTATTTATTGCCGAACTAAAAAACATCGACCCCGTCGAAGTCAAAGTGATTGATTTCTTGAAAGGAGAGTTGAGCAAGAGCTAAGAATGAGAATGAGAATGAGAATGAGAATGAGAATGAGAATGAGCTCGGGTCGCGGCAGCTGCCCCCAATTCATAATTCATAATCGGCTGCTCACTTTATACTTTATACTTTATACTTTCTACTCTCTCTTCCATTCATCATTAGTAATTAGTAATTTATAATTAATAATCGGCTGCTCACTTTATACTTTCTACTTTCTACTTTCTACTCTCTCTTCCATTCATCATTAGTAATTAGTAATCAATACTCGGCTGCTCACTTTATACTTTCTACTTTCCCCTTTCTACTCTCTCTTCCATTCATCATTAGTAATTAATAATCAATACTCGGCTGCTCACTTTATACTTTATACTTTATACTTTATACTTTATACTTTATACTTTATACTTTATACTTTCTACTTTATACTTTCTACTTTATACTTTCTACTTTATACTTTCTACTTTCTACTTTATACTTTCTACTTTATACTTTCTACTTCTCTTTCTCGCTCCCATTCCCATTCTCCTCTATGCCGCTCGTTCACTTCCACGACCTCAACCTCATAGACTACCAGCAAGCATGGGACTTGCAAGAGCAGCTCTTTAAAGAGATCATCGACATTAAGATAGCAAACAGGAAACGTGCGGATAGCGGCATCCCTGTGCAGGAGCATACCATCACCCCAAACCATTTGCTTTTCTGCGAACACCCGCACGTATATACGCTAGGCAAGAGCGGCGATGCAAAGAACATGCTGCTTAGCGAAGAGCTGCTTAAAGCAAAAAACGCCACGCTCTTTCATATCAACCGGGGCGGCGATATCACCTACCACGGGCCCGGCCAGTTAGTGGGCTATCCGATTCTTGATCTCGAACAGTTCTTTACCGACATACATAAGTACATGCGCTTGCTGGAAGAATCCATTATACTCACTTTAGCGGAGTATGGTATTGCAGCAGGCCGCATTGCTAACAAAACCGGCGTATGGCTCAACACCGAAGATCCTGCCCGTGCACGCAAGATTTGTGCCATGGGCGTGCGTTGTAGCCGCTGGGTAACCATGCACGGCTTCGCTTTTAATGTGAACACCGACATGAACTACTTCAACTACATCGTGCCTTGCGGCATCACCGACAGCACTGTAACTTCCTTGCAAGCGGAACTCGGTAGGCCAATCGACCTATCCCTTGTGAAAGCACAGGTGCTAAAACACCTCGCAGCGCTGTTTGCAATGGAAATTGCAGGTTGAGCATCGTCTTTTTGTAAATTTTAAAAGAAGGTCTTTCGGTCTGAACACCAACTATTCCACTAACAGTGGAGATGTTGATAAAATATTCTTTGGAAATTTGGAAATACAGAATATATATTCTATGTTTACGAAATGCTCGTTTAAATATGCTGAAAAGCTACTTATGCAGTATAAAATAGTTGTGCTGATTATCAAGCACTTAGCAAAAATGTGGTAGAATTCGTAAACGCCTGATAATAAGGACTATACAAATAAATAAACAACAAAAACCCCGAAAACAGAGGGCAAGCAGGAAGGAACAAAAATTTGCGAATACGAGTATAAATAAATAAGTTCGTTAAATGATTGTTAGACTTTAATCAGTAGTTCATCGCCAAAAACTTTCAACTTATCATTTATAATTAGTAATTAGTAATTAGTAATTAATAATTCATAATCCCTCTTTCAAATACCATACCACACTCATCCATAACGTATAATTCATAATTAGTAATTTATAATTAATCATTCACCCGATGTCGCAGCGCAGAAAGAATAACCAAGAGTATGTGAGCGCTGTGTTAAATACCTGCAAGAACAAAGTGAGCGGCAGGCTTGCATGCGGATTGATTGTTTCCAACTTGTAATTTCTTTTATTATTAACCATTAATCCAATTACCTATGAAAAGGACGATTGACAAAAACCGAGCCGCGTCGGGGAGAAATCTCTGGCGTATGATGTTGGGAACAGCTTCGCTGTTTTTCCTAGCATCACTGAGTTCCTTTGGGCAGTCCGCGAATGCGGCTGATCCGTTTGAGGAATATCTCTCAACGCACAAAGACAAAAGTTTTGTGCAGATGTATCTCAACAACCCTGATGATGTGAATGCTACTGAAGCGGTGAAGAGCGCAATGATTATTGCGAACCCATCACTCTTTGGTGTGTCTCCTGAAAAAGCGGCTGAAATGCAGATCGCTCAAGCTGCTTTGGTGGCTCAACTCAACTTCATGGCGGCTCAGTTTGCTGCAGGTGTTAGCGCAGATGCTGCTGCTTTTGCCTGGGAGCGTGAACAAGCTACCACGAACACGAGCACTGGCAACGGTGCTGCTGTAGGTACTACCACTGCACAAACAACCGGCAACGGATCTGTCGCTCCTGCATCTGCAGGCAACGGCGCTCCGACCATGACGGCTGCTCCGTAATTTTTTAACTAAAAAATTGAAAACTATGAAAACAACTACAAATAACCCTATGACGGCCTGGTCTACGCGACTAGCGTCTTTGTCATTTGTTCTGTTGCTGTCATTGGTGCTGAGCTTTACTGGCTTTGCTCAAACAGCAACTGTTGTAACGCCTACGGGTGGAACGGCCTTGGGTAACACCAACGGTTCTGGTGCCGATCCTATTTGCCGTTACTACAACTCTCTTCACTATCAAGTGATCTACACGGCAGCCGAACTTACTGCTGCC
>CANFOZ010000048.1 GCA_947448795.1 Bacteroidota bacterium | reverse complement strand
TGATGATTCAAAAAGCTGCGCGTGATTTTGCGCAGGAAGTACTAAAGCCAGGCGTTATTGAACGCGATGAGCATCAAAAATTCCCTACAGACGAAGTTCGCCAGATGGGTGAAATGGGCTTCATGGGCATGATGGTTAGTCCGGAATATGGCGGAGGTGGAATGGATACGATCTCCTATGTATTAGCCATGGAAGAGATTTCCAAAGTAGACGCATCTGCTTCGGTAGTAATGTCTGTAAACAACTCTTTGGTTTGCTGGGGATTAGAAACCTTTGGTACCGAAGAGCAAAAACGCAAATACCTCACTCCGCTTGCAAAAGGAGAAATTATAGGTGCATTCTGCTTAAGCGAACCAGAAGCTGGCAGCGATGCCACCTCACAAAAGACCACAGCCATCGATATGGGCGACCATTATTTGGTTAATGGTGTAAAGAACTGGATTACAAATGGCTCCACGGCCTCTGTCTATATAGTTATTGCGCAAACGGATGCTTCCAAAAAGCACCGCGGCATTAACGCCCTCATTATTGAGAAGGATATGCCTGGATTTACGGTTGGCTTAAAAGAGAATAAGTTAGGTATCCGCGGATCGGATACGCACTCTTTAATGTTCCAAGATGTTAAAGTACCAAAAGCCAACCGCATCGGAGAAGATGGTTTCGGCTTTAAGTTTGCTATGAAAACACTTGCTGGCGGCCGTATCGGAATTGCTGCGCAGGCCCTTGGCATTGCTAGTGGTGCTTGCGAATTGGCGCTTGCGTATTCGAAAGAGCGTAAAGCTTTTGGCACCGAAATCGCTAATCACCAAGCCATTCAGTTCAAATTGGCAGATATGGCCACTGAAATTGAAGCATCCCGATTGCTATGCTTAAAGGCGGCTTGGATGAAAGATCAGCATCAAGATTACACGCTTTCTAGCTCGATCGCTAAACTCTTCTCATCAGAAGTGGCAATGCGAACGACTATTGAAGCTGTACAAATACATGGCGGGTATGGTTTCGTGAAGGAATACCATGTTGAAAGACTTATGCGCGACGCGAAGATTACCCAGATTTACGAAGGCACTTCAGAGGTACAGCGAATCGTTATTTCAAGGTCCGTAATTGGTTAGTTTTTAAATACTTCAAGTATAGCACCCGTGAAGACAGCATTAATTACAGGCATCACTGGACAAGATGGCGCTTACTTGGCAGAGTACCTTCTAAAAAAGGGCTATTTCGTTCATGGTATCAAACGTCGCTCGTCGATGTTTAATACAGACCGCATCGACCATCTTTATCAAGATCAGCACGAAAAGCAAGTGCACCTTAAACTTCATTATGGGGATTTAACGGATAGCACCAACCTCATCCGCATTATTCAAGAAACCCAGCCCGACGAGATATACAACCTTGCTGCACAAAGTCATGTACAAGTAAGCTTTGAAACACCGGAATACACTGCTAATGCAGATGCTTTAGGCACCCTTCGATTGATGGAGGCCATTCGGATTCTGAATTTAAAAGACAAAGTAAAAATTTATCAAGCATCCACATCCGAGCTGTTTGGTCTCGTTCAAGAAGTACCTCAAAAAGAAAGCACCCCTTTCTATCCGCGTTCGCCATACGGTGTGGCTAAGCTTTATGCTTACTGGATTACCGTCAATTACCGCGAGGCATATAACATGTTCGCATGCAACGGCATCCTTTTCAACCACGAGAGCCCTATTCGTGGAGAAACCTTTGTTACCCGAAAAATCACAAGAGCAGCAGCGAAAATTGTCTTGGGCTTACAAGACCAGCTATATATAGGTAACCTCGACGCTAAGCGCGACTGGGGTCATGCCAAAGATTATGTAGAGGCCATGTATCTTATGCTGCAGCAAGAAAAGCCCGAAGACTTTGTAATTGCTACTGGCGTTACTACTAGCGTACGTGACTTTTGCCGCATGGCCTTCATGGAACTTGGTATCGCATTAGAATTTTCAAATACAGGCGAGAACGAATGTGCTATTGTAAAGTCTATCGATAAAGACAAACAATCCGCTCTAAAAATTAGTGCTTGCAAAATTAAAGTCGGCGACACCGTGCTTGCGGTTGATAAAAAATATTTCCGCCCAACGGAAGTGGATTTGTTAATCGGGGATGCCACCAAAGCGCGTACCCTGCTTGGTTGGAAGCCGAAGTATGATTTGCCTATGATGGTAAAAGAGATGGTGCTCACTGATCTGCTTTTAATGCAGAAAGACCAGTACCTTCAACAAGGTGGATTTAAAACCTTGAACTACTTCGAATAGGTTTCGAAAGAATTTAAGCTAAGGCCGTAATATCATCGACTCCCGGAATGCGAGCGGCGATGAAGCCTTCTGCATATTTCACTGCAATCGGGTTACCAAGCTCGGCAGCCCTTGCGATGATACCAGGCATAAAGCGCTCGGAAGAAATATACGTGCTAGGCTCCGTTGAGTTTGGGTCGTGAAATTGAGAAGAAAATGCTTTTATCACCTCTATCTTACGCTCCATAAAATCGGATATATCCACCACAAAATCGGGCTTCATAAAGCGATCTTGTATGTAATGATATAAGCTTTGAGGACGCCATGCTTCCTGAACAACACCATTTTCTAAAGTTTCAATTTTCACCAAGCCAGAGTAGAAAATAGCTTCTACCACCAAACGAGCGGCACGACCATGGTCGGGATGGCGGTCGTCAATTGCGTTTGCAATGACCACCTTCGGACGATACTTGCGAATCATCCGAACCACTTCGACGATGTGTGCTTTATCAACCGCAAAAAAACAATCGTCAAAACCAAGGTTTTCACGAATAGAAAGCCCCATAAGGCGACTTGCAGTATCTGCTTCTTGCTGCCTGGTTTCGGGCGTTCCGCGGGTTCCCTTTTCCCCTCTTGTAAGATCTACAACACCTACTTTTTTACCAGCAGCTATGTGCTTAATTACAGTGCCACCGCACGACAATTCAACATCGTCGGGATGTGCAGAGAAAACAAGTATATCCAGTTGCATGAGGGGAAACTTACTCTTTTGGTTTTTTTCCTGTTTTAATCCAATCAATTATCGCTGCGTCCATTGGCGCGGTTCCAGAACCTAACCAAGCAACCCAATTCCCAGATTCGTCGACCAAAAACTTATTGAAATTCCATTTCACATCAGCATCGGATACACTGTTGAGCGATTTGTTGGTCAACCATTGATACAGTGGATGTTGATCTTTTCCTTTAACAGAGATCTTTTCAAACATGGTAAAAGTAACCCCGTAATTTTTAGAGCAGAACGTCTGGATTTCGCTGTTTGAACCGGGCTCCTGCCCCATAAAATTATTGGCTGGAAATCCGAGTATTACAAACTTATCGCTGCCGTATGCTTTTTGAAGCTTCTCCAATTCGGCATACTGCGGGGTATAACCGCATTTTGAAGCCGTGTTAACCAAGAGTACCCTCTTGCCTTTCAATTGATGAAAATCGAAATCACGACCATCCAATGTTTTCATTTTGAAGTCGTAAAAAGAGGTCGGAGCGGATGAAAACAACATATCGGGTTTGGGTTTATATAAGCCAAGTGCAGACAAAATAGTGAGTATGAACATCAGTAGCGTTTTCATAAGTTTTTTTGCAAATATAGCGGTTTAAAAATTTTAAAATTAACACAGCACTACAAAAATAGTAAAAACCATCTAAAACAGCGGCGGTTAACACTGCTTTATGTACCTTCGCCAACGATGTGGAACGAGCTTCGACACCTTATCCGAAAAGAGTTTCTGTTGGAATGGAAGCAGCGCTATGCGTTGAGTGGACTCCTATTATATGTAGTAACCACCATTTTTGTATGCTATCTAAGCTTCAAAAAAGTAGTCGATGTGCCTACTTGGAACGCGTTATTTTGGATTATTCTGCTTTTTGCATCCGTTAATGCTGTAGCAAAAAGTTTTATGCAAGAAAGCAGGCACCGCAACCTGTACTATTATACCGTTGCCGATCCGAAGCTTGTTATTGGGGCTAAACTTATTTACAACACCTTATTGCTATTGAGCCTTGCGCTTTTGCACCTAGCCATCTTTTCCCTGCTTATTGGCAATCCAGTGCAAGATATGACACTCTTTTTAATTGCTCTTTTTTTGGGCGTTTTCGGTCTGGCCTCCGTGATGACCTTGATTTCAGCCATCGCATCAAAAGCGGGAGCCAACTCAACGCTCATGGCCATCCTTGGATTTCCGGTGCTGATGCCGCTCCTGCTAACTAGCATCCGCCTGTCGAAAAACGCTGCAGACGGTTTGGTCGTAGCATCCAACCAGCAATTTATAATCGTTTTACTTGCCTTAAACATTGCAATTTCCGCACTTGCAATCATATTATTTCCATACCTTTGGAGAGAATAAAGTCGACATCTTTTTAGCAAATTTCATGAAATCACTTTGGTGGAAATTAGGATCAATCGCACTGCTTTTCTACACGGTGATTGCGGGTTTTCTACTGCCTGTTCCAGCGCTTCCAATCTTGCACGAATCCATCCGCAATCTTTACTTCCATGTACCGATGTGGTTTGGCATGATTATCATCCTTACAGCATCGCTAGTAGGTAGCCTTCAATACCTTGCAAATCAAAACGAAAAACACGACATGCTGGCTAGCGAAGCAGCTAAGACAGGAATGCTGTTTGGGGCCTTGGGCTTGGCCACGGGAATGTGTTGGGCGCGCTACACCTGGGGCGCTTGGTGGGTAAACGATGCTAAACTAAACGGAGCAGCTATCAGTATGCTCACCTACATGGCCTACCTCGTGCTTCGTAACTCCATCGATGAAGATCACAAACGCGCAAAGATCGCTGCCGTATATAACATCTTCGCCTATGTTATGATGCTCGTTTTTATAATGGTTTTACCACGCATGACCGACTCCTTACACCCAGGCAATGGCGGTAATCCGGGCTTTGGCAAATACGATTTAGACAACAACATGCGCATGGTCTTCTATCCTGCAATTATCGGCTGGACACTGCTTGGCGTATGGATCCTTCAACTGCGCATCCGCCTAAAAAAGATCAATTCCCACTTGGAAACGAATCAATAAAATGAAGAAAATAACGCTCCTCTCGCTATCCCTATTAGTCTGCTTTGCTGCCATGGCCCAAACACCACCCATAGAAATGGCAACAGGTTTTTATGCCGATGGGAAGATTTATGTGGTCATAACCGTTGGGCTTTTGATTCTTTCCGGAATCTTCGCTTATCTGTTTCTGCTTGACCGAAAAATCAGTCGTTTAGAAGCTAAAATGAATACCAAGACTTTTTCGAAATGAAAAGAATACACATCATCGGCATTGTCGTTATCGCCTTGGCAATAGGCGCCATCCTTACAACTGTTGCCGACTCTAGCACTTATGCATCCTTTAAAACATCGGTTGAGAACCCAGGTAAAGAATACCACGTGGTTGGCCGCGTCAATAAAGAAAAACCGTTTGAATACAATCCCGAAGTGAATGCCAATCTGTTCTCTTTTTACCTCAAAGACAACGATGGCCAAGAGCGTAAAATCAATTTCAACGGAACCAAACCAAACGATTTCGAACGCTCCGAACAGATTGTCATCATTGGCAAAATGAAAGGCGAGACCTTCGAAGCTTCCGGCATTCTGATGAAATGTCCATCCAAGTATGCCAACCCTGAAGAGCAGCGGAAGGAACTTAAACAAGGAGCCTAATAGGCTGCATTAATAACCCATTTATGAATACTGCATTCCTAGGCGAGCATTTATGGTATGGCCAAGCTGGTCATCTATTGATTATAATCGCCTTTACATTTTCTATACTTGCAAGTATAGCGTATTTCATTTCCCTTAAGCAAAAGGAGAACCAAGCGGCTTGGGTAAAAATTGGGCGGTTAGCCTTCTTCGTCCATGGTCTTGCTGTGTTCGGCATCGTTGCTACCCTGTTTCATTTGCTTTATCATCATTACTTTGAGTATTACTATGTCTTTGCGCACAGCTCTAAAGCAATGCCAAAACAGTACTTGCTTGCCTCCTTCTGGGAAGGCCAGGAAGGCAGCTTCCTTCTGTGGACCTTTTGGCATGTCGTATTGTCCTTAATCGTTATCTGGCGCGAAAAAGAATGGGAAGCTCCCGTTATGTCTGTCGTATCGCTTGTTCAGGTGTTTTTATCATCGATGCTATTGGGTGTTTATATCTTTAACTACAAGCTAGGTAGCTCGCCCTTCACCTTGCTGCGTTTGCATCCCGACATGGCCAATCTGCCCTTCGTGCAAATGACAGACTACCTGCAAAAAATAAAAGATGGTCGTGGGCTTAATCCATTGCTCCAAAACTATTGGATGGTTATTCATCCACCAACACTTTTTCTAGGCTTTGCTTCAACGGTTATCCCTTTTGCTTTTGCTCTAGGTGGCATGCTTAAAGGAAAATTCACAGAATGGGTGAAACCTGCCCTGCCTTGGACATTCTTTGGTGTGATGATTCTTGGCACGGGGATTTTAATGGGTGCAGCTTGGGCTTATGAAGCCTTAAGTTTCGGCGGATTCTGGGCATGGGATCCTGTAGAGAATGCCTCCCTGGTGCCTTGGCTACTGCTTGTTGGAGCAGCACACGTGCTCATCATTTTCAATAGAAAAGGGCAGTCGCTGATGACGGCGTATATCCTTTGTATCGCATCCTTCTTACTTATCCTCTACTCTACTTTTCTGACGCGCAGTGGCATTTTGGGCGATGCATCGGTGCATGCCTTCACCGACCTTGGCATGTCGGGCCAACTGGTTGTCTATCTTGGCTTCTTCGTTATCTTAGCAGTAGCAATGCTGATCCGCAACAGGAAGCATATTCCACTCACAGCTGAAGAAGAAAACTTTTCGTCCCGCGAATTTTGGATGTTTATCGGCATCCTTGTATTAGTAATTTCTGCTTTCCAAATTACCCTCACCACATCGATTCCTGTTTTCAACAAAATAGCCGGCACTAAAATCGCTCCTCCTGCTGATCTTAAAGCCCACTATAATGCTTGGCAGCTGCCAATTGCGGTGATTATCACTTTGCTGATTTCCTTCACACTCTTTTTGAAGTGGGTGAAAAGCGACTGGAAAGAAGTTGTAAAAAAGCTAGCGCTTGCTTGCATTTTATCCCTCCTTATAACAGGGCTTTTTATCTGGAAAATAAAGATCAACAAGCCGCATTACGACGCGCTTCTTTTCACTGCTATATTCGCTATTATAGCCAACCTCGACTACATGATTCGAGTGCTTAAAGGCAAGTCCAAGTTATCAGGGGCTACGTTAGCTCATGCCGGATTCGGCCTGATTATGCTCGGAGCACTTATATCCAATGCGAAAAGCACCGTGATCTCTAAAAATCTATCTGGTATCGATTTGGGCAAAGACTTGCCAGGCAATGAGAACATCATGATGCTGAAAAACGACACGCTCATGATGGGCGACTATTTCGTGTCGTACCAAGGAAAAAAGCAAGAGGGTGTAAACATCTATTACCAGATTGATTACATGACCTATAATTGGAGCAGTAAGAAAATGGAGAAGGCCTTCAGTTTGTTTCCAACGATACAGACCAATCCGCGCATGGGAAATGTTTCTGAGCCATCTACAAGGCATTTCTGGGACAAGGACATTTACACCCATATTTCCTACGCCGATTTAGAACCTGTAAATCCAGGCGATGAGTACAAGAAACCCTTCACACAAACGATTGCCGTGGGTGACACCATTGGAACTGCCACCCATATTATAATCTTTAAACGCTTGGAGCGCATGGTTAATCGCGACTCCTTGCAACTAAAGCCAGGCGACATGGCCATCGGCGCAGTGCTCCAAGTGAAAGACATTGAAGGACACAGCCGCGAGGCAATGCCTGTTTTTGTAATCCGCGACAACATGATGTTCACGCGCGAATCAGTGCTCGAAGAGGAAGGCTTGAAGTTGGCCTTCACACGCGTTGATCCGGAAACAAAAAAGTTCGATATCGAAGTCACGGAAAAGCGCGACCCAAAGAAAGAATTTGTCATCATGAAGGCCATCATCTTCCCCGGCATCAACCTCCTTTGGTCGGGTGCTGTGCTTTTGATTATCGGCACCACACTTGCCATCCGAAAACGCATCCGCAAAAACAAAGCATGAATATCGCCTTGATCGGTGCGGGTCGCGTGGCTCGCTATCTTGGACATCGGTTGAAAGAGGATGGACATGCAATCAGCATTGTTTATAGCCGCACGCTGCAGCATGCGAAAAACTTGGCGACTGCTCTTCAAACGGAATTCACCGACGACCTAAGCGCACTGCCATCAGAAACGGATGTATTCCTTGTTTCCATTAGTGATGATGCAACACCAGATATCGCCTCTAAGCTTCGCTTAAACAAGCAGTTGTTAGTGCATACTGCAGGCAGTTTGCCCATCGAAGTGCTTGCCCATAGCGGCACGCCAAATTTTGGCATCTTATATCCGCTGTTTTCTTTTTCTGGTAATGAAGTAAAAGAAAATCGCACCATTCCGCTTCTTATAGAAGCAAGCAATACTGAAACATTGCAAGGTATTCAGCGCCTTGCAATGTCGATCACCGATCGTGTTCTAGAAAGCTCGCACAATCAGCGCCTTCTCTTGCATCTTGCTGCGGTATTCGCCAATAATTTCAGCAACCACCTTTTCAGCATAAGCGATGATTTGCTAAAAAAAAATGAGCTATCCTTGGATTTGCTGTTGCCCATGCTTGCGAACACGGTGGAAAGTTTGAAGACGCATACCCCAAAAGACATGCAGACAGGTCCTGCACAACGTGGCGATAGCTCCACGATGCAAAAACATTTAGAGATGCTCAGCAATCGCCCCGACCTGCAAAATGTATATAAAGCCCTGAGTGAGTCTATTCTTCGTACCAAAAACCAACACGAATAACATGTTCGCCATGCTTCGACTGCTTCGTCCAATAAATCTAGCGCTCATCGCCTTGAGTATGTATTTGGTGCGATACTGTCTCATTATCCCTGTGTTCAAATTTACGATCAATGTAAACCCTTTCATACAGCTGGGGAGCATGCTGCGCCTGCATAACTTCGACTTCTTCTTGCTCGTTTTTTCCACCGTTTGCATTGCTGCAGCAGGCAATATCATAAACGATTATTTTGACCAAACGATAGACAGCATCAACAAACCCGACAAGCAGTTAATCGGCATTCATGTTTCTGAAAAAAAGGCTTTGCGCTTGTACTGGATTTTAAACGGCACTGCCTTGGTCATTTCGCTATACATCAGCTTTACCAAAAACCTGCAGCTACTGCTCTTCACACAAGCGCTGGCTATGGGTTTGCTCTGGTTTTATAGCGAACGTTTTAAGCGGACTTTTCTTTTAGGCAATTTAATCGTAGCGGCTTTGTCTGCATTAGTACTCATGCTGCCGGCAATCGCAGAACCTGAATTTTATCTCAACTTCGTGTACGCTGGAGTATTTGCCCTTTTTGCTTTTCTTATCTCGATGGTGCGTGAAATCATTAAAGACATGGAAGATGTGGAAGGCGACCTAGAAGGCGGCTGCAGAACCTTACCGATTCTCTACGGACAAGATGTGGCACGCGCCGTGGCCGCGCTTTTCGTTCTGCTTATATGCGGATTTCTAACATGGCTCATCTACAAAAACTTCTACAAAAACGCAGTCGCCACCTTTGGCAACATACTGACTATTGTGTTGCTACCTCTTGCACTTTTACTCCTCTTCATCGCGCGAACGGAAACAAAAAAAGGATTGCATCGCTTGAGTTTATTTGTCAAAGTAATCATGCTGCTCGGCATCCTGTCTATGCTTCCCTTCTACTACTTCTTTTTACGCTAAGCACATGCAAGCCATTTCCTATAAACTCATACTTGCTTCACAGTCGCCAAGGAGGCAGCAATTGATGAAAGACGCTGGATACACGTTTGAGATCCGCTTGAAAGATACAGCCGAAAACTATCCCGCAACTCTTCAAGGCGGAGATATCGCCCTGTATATCGCAAACGCAAAGGCAGCGGCATTCAAAGGAGAGCTTGCCCCAAACGAACTGCTTATAACTGCCGACACCATCGTTTGGCTCGACGGGCAGGCCTTGGGTAAACCCATCGACCGCAACGATGCCCTTTCGATGCTTGAACGCTTATCGGGAAAAATGCATCGCGTGTTCACCGGCGTCTGCCTCTCCAATTGCGATCGCAGCCAATCCTTTGTGAGCATGACCGAGGTCTATTTCAAAAAACTCACGCGCCAAGAAATTGACTATTACATCGACACCTACAAACCCTACGATAAAGCAGGATCCTATGGCGCACAAGACTGGCTTGGGCTTGTTGGAATAGAAAAAATACACGGATCCTATTTCAATGTTATGGGCTTGCCTGTAAAAGAAGTATACGAAGCACTCCTTCAATTTTAACCCTACATCCATTTGAAAAAAGCCTATTTGCAAATGCACCTGAGTATTTTCCTTTGGGGATTCACAGGCATCCTCGGACGACTTATCTCGCTTAACGAAGGGCTTCTTGTTTGGTACCGCATGCTTCTCACCATCGCTTTGATGCTGTTGATATTTGGATTAGGTGGCAAGCTGCATCGGGTAAATCGCAAAAGCATGCTTCGCATTGCAATGGCCGGGATTCTTATCGCCTTTCATTGGCTTTGCTTCTATGGCGCAATCAAGTATTCAAACGTCTCTATTACATTGAGTTGCCTGGCCTCCACCGCGCTCTTCACCTCGCTTGGAGATGCCGTGTACAACCGCAAAAAAAACGGTGGTATTCGCTTCAATCCCATGGAGCTGCTATTTGCCAGCATGGCCTTGCTAGGTATTTATTTAGTTTTTAAGTCGCAAACGGTTTTTGGCATTGGAGTTGTGCTAGCTCTACTGGCCGCATTTCTAGGCGCAAGCTTCACCATCCTCAATAAAGAATTAATGGATGAACACGAGGCCGAATCGGTATGCACTTACGAACTTATCTGCGGTTTTTTAGTGCTTACACTCTGCATGCCGCTATACAACTATCTGTTCCCCGCGCCATCCTTGCTACCCATGGCAAGCGACTGGGGCTATCTCTTTCTTTTAAGTTTTTTCTGCACCGTGATTCCATTCACATTATCACTGAAATCACTCAAGCTAATGAGTGCGTTCACAGCTAATCTGACGCTTAACTTGGAGCCCGTTTACGGCATCATTTTGGCTTTTGTAGTATTCAAGGAACAGCAGCTTTTAAGCACCGGCTTTTATTTTGGCACCGGGATTATCATGGCCTCGGTTTTCCTGCATGCTGCACTGAAGATCAGTCGAAAGAAAACTGAAGTGTATTTGGATTAAAACAAAACGACCCGCCTCTTTCGAAACGGGTCGTTGATTGGTAGTGCGAGACCGATTACTTCTTCTCGTCTTTAACCTCTTCGAAGTCCACATCAGTAACATTCGCATCGGCTGCACCGTTGGCTTGTCCGCCCGGAGGAGGAGTGCCTGCAGCACCTTGCGCTTGCTCTTGAGTTGCTTTGTACATCTCTTCAGATGCAGCAGTCCAAGCCGTGTTCAAAGTAGCCATTGCGGTATCAATCTTCGCAAAATCTTTCTCTTTATGAGCGTCTTTCAGATCAGACAAGCCTTTCTGAATAGCCTCTTTTTTATCAGCAGGGAGTTTATCGCCATATTCAGTCAGCTGTTTCTCGGTGCTGAAAATAAGACCATCTGCGGCATTTACTTTATCTGCCTCTTCTTTGGCCTTGCGATCTGACTCTGCATTAGCTTCAGCTTCCGCTTTCATTTTCTTGATCTCCTCATCAGAAAGTCCAGAAGACGCTTCGATGCGGATATTCTGCGATTTGCCAGTTGCTTTATCTTTAGCGGTAACATTAAGGATACCGTTAGCATCGATGTCAAAAATCACTTCGATTTGTGGAACTCCACGCGGCGCAGGAGGAAGGCCATCGAGGTGGAAGCGGCCGATTGTACGGTTGCCATTGGCCATCGGGCGTTCGCCTTGAAGCACATGGATCTCAACAGAAGGTTGACTATCGGATGCGGTTGAAAACACTTCGCTCTTTTTAGTCGGGATAGTCGTATTTGATTCGATAAGCTTGGTCATCACACCACCCATCGTTTCGATACCGAGCGACAGCGGAGTAACATCCAACAGCACCACATCTTTCACCTCACCGGTGAGAACGGCACCTTGGATTGCAGCACCAACAGCAACCACTTCATCTGGGTTTACGCCTTTGTTTGGCGCTTTACCAAAAAATTTCTCAACGAGTTGCTGGATAGCAGGAATACGTGTAGAACCACCAACCAAGATAACTTCGTCAATTTGGTTTGGAGCAAGACCAGCATCAGACAAGGCTTTTTTACAAGGCTCCAAGGTTGCTTGGATCAGACGGTCACAGATTTGCTCAAATTTAGCACGGGTGAGTTTTTTCACCAAGTGCTTTGGCACACCATCAACAGGCATGATATAAGGCAAATTGATTTCCGTTTCGGTTGAGCTACTCAGCTCAATCTTCGCTTTCTCAGCAGCTTCTTTTAAGCGCTGCAAAGCCATTGGATCTTTTTTCAAATCAAGACCTTCGTCTTTTTTAAACTCTTCAGCAAGCCAGTTGATGATTTCTTGATCGAAATCATCGCCACCGAGGTGTGTATCACCGTTTGTACTTTTAACTTCAAAAACACCTTCGCCGAGCTCTAGAACAGAGATATCGAAAGTACCACCTCCCAAGTCAAACACAGCGATTTTCTCGTCGTGCTTCTTGTCGAGGCCATAGGCCAATGCAGCTGCAGTAGGCTCGTTTATGATACGCAACACTTTAAGGCCAGCAATTTCGCCAGCTTCTTTTGTTGCTTGACGCTGCGAATCATTAAAATAAGCAGGCACAGTGATCACTGCTTCAGATACTTCGTAACCGAGGTAATCTTCAGCGGTTTTTTTCATCTTTTGCAATACGATGGCAGAAATCTCTTGGGGAGAATACATGCGATCACCGATGCTTACGCGGGGCGTGTTATTGTCTCCTTTTACCACAGAATAAGGAACGCGTTGTGTCTCCTTCGAGGTACGATCAAAAGTTTCGCCCATGAAACGCTTGATGGAGTACACTGTTTTTTGTGGGTTAGTGATGGCTTGACGCTTAGCTGGATCACCAACTTTACGTTCTCCATTATCTAAAAATGCCACGATAGATGGTGTGGTTCTGCGACCTTCGCTGTTGGCAATAACAACTGGCTCGCCGCCTTCCATAACGGAAACGCAAGAGTTTGTTGTACCAAGGTCAATGCCGATTACTTTTCTCATTGTATAATTTATTTTAGGTTTTCGTGCCTGACTTGCAATGACTATGCCACCCTGAAAAACTGAACATTATGACAAAAAACAAGAAGAAATGTTCTTTTTCAGTCTTTTTTAATGACAAAAAGACATAATTAATTGCATGGACTACCGGGTCCGACGATACAGAAGTCTAAATCGATGGTATGCAGACCGTTAAGTAATTCACTGAGTGATTTATCGTTTAATTTAAAGAGGTTCGATTTTTGGGTTGAACGGGAAGAAAAGATACCAATACCACCTTGAATGTTGGTGTAGAGCGGTTTCTCCTGCACAATACCAGTTGATGGCTTATTAAATTCAGTATAGTTATAGAGTTCGGCGGCCCCCATAGTGATAATATATTCAAGCTTACCCGGGAAGCGGCGTAGGTTATGATCTATGGGAATTTTAGCTGCTAAGAAGGTAAAAAACGCTTCACCATATAATTCCTGCACCATTTCCTCTGAGCCATCGGTTGAGTTAGATAAACTTACCGGAAATACCCAATCCAAACTTTTTTCAAGGGTGTCAGAGGTGTTGCGCACCACCTCTTTATAGTTGAAACGGATGGTTAGTTGGTACATCTTACCACCCGGCGCGGTGGTCCATTTCACTTTGGCAGGCACCCCTTTGCTTGCATTGTAGTTTGTCATAAAATCGATGCTCTGCGAACTAAAAGGGCTGATGAGGCTAATTTTCCCAACGATAGGCGTTGATGAGCTCAACTCCAAACCGGTATTCACATTCTTTATCTTAAGCGCGTAGTAGCTTCCGTCTTGTGTAAGCGGCTCTGTTGTGGAATACAAATAATTCGGTGCACTAGCGAAGGTGCCACTGCTTTTCGTGATGGACGAATCAAGTTTTAGTGGAATGGTTTTCACCAATTGATTGGATGGATTATACTGCACAATACTCGCCTCAATAACACCGGGCGCATAATTGCTAGAATCAGCCACCATGGCCATATCGTAGGCGTTTCCTTTACCTAAAAAGGCCTTGCTAATCTTCACGTATTGAACAGCATCCGACGGATCAAGCAAGCCATACACCACCATGGTTTCTTTCCAAGGCCCATTCACATCGAAATCGTTCTTGCAGGCTTGGAAGGATGCAGCGATACTAAACAAGCACAGAACGAATGTTAAGGCAGAGTAGTTAGTTCTTTTTGTATTTTGCATGGAATTATCACTAAGAATAGGGTGTCAAAGGTAAATAATTTAAGGAACTCATTGAACTATTTCATAGTTTTGGCAAAGCAAACAAGGCATTAAAGGCCTAGTTAACAAAAAAAGGTAGCAAAAAAGGTGCATTAACGGCAATAAAAACCACCAACCATGACAATTGGCAAAAAGAACGTAAAAAAAGTCACCACGCATGTCTTGCAGGAAATGAAGCGCAAAGGCGAGAAAATTTCAATGCTCACAGCCTACGATTATTCATTCGCAAAAATTCTTGACGATGCGGGGGTAGATGTTTTGTTGGTGGGCGACTCGGCATCCAATGTAATGGCTGGTCACGAGACGACGCTCCCTATCACCCTCGACCAGATGATATATCACGCTTCTTCGGTGGTTCGAGGCGTTGAGCGCGCTTTGGTTGTAGTTGACCTTCCCTTTGGATCGTACCAAGGCAACTCCAAAGAAGCACTTTTCTCAACCATTCGTATTATGAAGGAGTCGGGAGCGCATGCCGTTAAACTTGAAGGCGGACGAGAAGTTGTTGATTCCATCGAACGTATTCTCACGGCCGGTGTACCTGTTATGGGGCATTTGGGTTTAACACCGCAATCCATATATAAATTTGGGACCTATGTTGTGCGTGCGAAAGAAGAAGAGGAGGCAACCAAGCTTTTAGAGGACGCCTTGCTCCTTGAAGCAGCCGGCTGCTTTGCATTGGTGCTCGAAAAGATTCCGGCTACCTTGGCAAAGAAAGTAGCTGCGTCGGTAAAAATACCGGTTATCGGCATTGGCGCAGGCAATGGTGTTGACGGGCAAGTGCTTGTGCTGCATGATTTGCTTGGCATGTCGAAAGAATTTAATCCTCGCTTCTTGCGGCGATACATGAACCTGTATGACGATATAAGAAGCTCGGTAGGCAATTACATACGCGATATAAAAAGTCAAGACTTCCCGAACGAACGTGAGCAATACTAGATCAATAGAAAGCCTGGAAGTTCTTTACGAGGACAACCACATCTTAGCCATAAACAAGAAACCCTCCGACATTGTGCAGGGTGACAAGACTGGCGATATGCCGCTTAGCGAGAAGGCAAAACAGTATATCAAAGAGAAATACCAAAAGCCAGGCGATGTATTCATGGGGGTTGCCCACCGAATAGATCGACCTGTAAGCGGCGTTATTCTGTTTGCAAAAACCAGCAAAGCCTTGGAGCGTTTAAACGAAATGTTCCAAAAAAAAGAGATTCAAAAAACATATTGGGCCGTTGTTAAAAACATGCCCAAAACAACATCAGGCAGATTGGAACACTACCTGCGAAAAAACGAACAAAACAACACAAGCAGGGCGTATGAGAAGGAAGTAGCCGGATCCAAGAGAGCAGAGCTTGAATACACTGTTATTGCTAGCTCCGACCGCTACCACCTGCTTGAGATAAATCCTTTGACAGGTCGTCATCATCAGATTCGCGTGCAATTGTCGACGATAGGATGCCCTATAAAAGGCGACTTAAAATACGGTTTCGACCGTTCTAATGAGAACGGATCCATCCATTTGCATGCGCGCAAAATCAGTCTTACACATCCCGTAAAAAAAACACCCTTGGAGATTGTCGCCGATCCGCCGAATGACCCTCTTTGGAATGCCTTCATGAAATCCAATGGCTAACAACAGCACCTTTACGTTTTTCCGCGAGCACCGTATACTCAGCATCTCTTTTCCAGTTCTTGTTTCTCTGTTCTTGCTTGGCTATTACGTAGTCACCGGCATACCTGAATATGCCATTATGCGTATTGAGAAATCATTTACGAGGCATAACTGGGACACCTTTAACACCTATGTGGAACTCGATACGCTTATGAGCTCGGCGTATGACGACTTTGTGTATACCCAATCCTTAGCCGATTCATCAAGCAAAAAAAACGAGGGGTTCTCAGCAACAGCAATCATGATGCTCATGAAACCACAAGCGCTTCCTGTTCTTACCAAGGAACTGCAGTATTTTATAGAACATGGCTCGTTTAAAAACTATGCACAAACGAATGAATCTGATAAATCCTTAGCAGCGTATCGCAAGACCTTCAACGAGCACTCAACCTATACAGGATTCAGCAAGAAACAAGTAGATGAAAGCACGATACTCTTCGTATTTAAATTCAAAACAGAAAATTGCGGGCCGCTATCTGGAAAAGAAATTAGCTTAGATATCAGCTTGAAGAAGTATACACACCATTGGAAAATGCACAAAATTGAGAATCTTCGCGAGCTATTGCTATTATTAGATAAAATCAAAAGTCAGTCCACTATTCGACCGGTTTCCTAAGTACATTAGAGGCCTTAATACACTTGGGTTTAAACCAATGCCCTTTGTATTCTTCCATCCTTAGAACATCACCTTGACAGGTTAGATAATTTTGCTTGGTGTCTTTCCAAAGCACCACCATCTTTCCATCTTTTATTGCCTTGCATATCAGATCCTCTAACTCACGCTCGGAGCATGATCGATTGGCATGCCCTATATCAGCGCCTGCTTTGTTATTGGTTTTATCCATCAACGATGCAAGCGAGTCGCCAGGTGAGCCATCCTCGATCAAGTCGCGCTTGTAATTTCGATAATCATCTTTCTCATGCGCTAATCCTAAATCGATTACTTTCTTGTAAGCAAATTGCTGCGCCATGGAAGCCATCCAAAACGAATGTCGAAAGGCATCCACTTGTCCGCCATTGGAATCGCCGTCGAGCAATGTATCAGCCTTGACCCTAGCAGTAACGGCCAATACCCGCTTGGTCAAGCGATAACCTGAGAATGCTACCAATGGGTATTTCATCACCCATACTTTCTGGGACCACCGCAAGCTACGAATGCCTTTTATCTCCCTCTGAGCAAAGAGCGGCTGCAGGATCAACATCCCTAAAAAACAAGACAACATAAACTTCTTCATGGGTCAAAGTTACGAAGCAAGAAATAAAGTTATTGAATCAGCGGAAGGACGCGTCCTTTATTGCTTTCATGCACGAGCAAGCTATCGGGGGTTCCGGCATAATAGATATCCCCGATATAATCGACCTCGGCTTCCAGCAAGCTATAGGCGTTAGCATAAATGAGCCCGGTGTCGTGGTTGCCAGCAAAGGTGATATCCGTCGCTAAATGCTGCGCATGAATAGCACCAGCTCCTGAATTATACAGATAACTCACCCCGCAGCGACCGAGCAGGTTAATATCGCCTGAGCTAACATGGAGATTGGTGTGCATGGTATTGGCACAAATAAGCAGATTGACATCACCGGAGTTACGCACATTGATGGTAAAGACATCGGCGCGCAAGGTATCCACAGAAATGATGTTCCCTACCCCAACCTGCTCGACCCCTAGCAAGTAGGGCATTGTCACATCCACCCGTAGAACATTTTTGTAGGACCTAGACCAGTTGCAACGGTTGTTGTCGTTGAGATACAAAACAGAATCGGCATCGATTGTATATTCTATCAGCGGTAGTAGATTCGAACCACCACTAATCTGAATTCGATAAAAGGTATCAACATGTAAATAAACCTGCATGTTTTTATCCACTTTCAGGTAGCGAAAGGCGTTTAACTCATTCACCAAGGTATCCTGCTTACCTGCGCCTTTCAGTGCATCCCAGCGATTCTCCTTGCTGCAAGAAAGAAAAGTGCTACTAATAAGGAACAGTAAAATCAGTCGTTTCATAATGAATACACAACACCAATTTCCATGTTGTCTGCTTTTGCGAGATGTAATTTTAGTGAATACGACAAGGCAATATGCGAATTAAGTTTGTAGCGCCAACCGATACGCTGATAGTAGGTGCCTTGTGCAGGATAGGCATTGATTAGATAATACCCCACTTGCAAGGCGATCACGAATTGAGAAACATGGACTTCGTATGGCAAAACAACCCCAAGACGAAAGCCATCCGCAGCAGGTCCTTTGTTGCCAAGCGAGTCGGACAAAATCATGGGCAGCGAGCTGTTATAGAAGCCGTCGAGACCAAGTCCTAAGCTGCTTTTTTTGCCTAGTCCACGCATGCAGGCCGCTTGCAGCACACCCACAGGATATTTCCTTCCACCATAACGTACAACTTCTTTCAAGCCGCCTGCAACAAAAATTCGCAAAGCCCATTTAGGAAGTAAAGGCGACAGGGTATCGGGTGTCACCGCGGCAAGCTTGCTGTAGCTTGGCCCAAAAGCATGCGACACTCCGACACCTAGTGTGGGTATGTTAATACCAAGATTAGGCACCTTCCAAGCACCGTTGGAAAAATGCGTGAATGCAAAGCGCCAGTGCAAGGCTGTGTTCTGACTTAGGTCCAAGTGCCCCTCGAAGGCCGCTTGCATAACGCCGTTTACATGCGATCCGATGGCTACGTTTTTATAGTTATCACGCACATCGAAGATGTGACTTATATATCCAATACCAGAGCCAATATTAAAAGAAAAACCGGCATGCGGCATGGTAAGAATGGGAAAAGCAATAAAAGGAACAACAGCGTACCCTTGTCCCAACATACTTGGATTACCCAAGTCGGCGATGAACAGATGAATGCCATAATCCGGACAACGATACAGGCGTTGCCATGCTTTCGAACCGTTGGTATGCCGCACGAGATCGAGCTCCATGCCGCGCACATGCCCTTGGAGCAAAACACCCATAGAAGGACGATGCGGAATAACGAAGCCATACTGCGGCACAATACGGATGTAGTTTTCGTGCTGTGCTAAAAGAACATTGCACAAAAACAGCGAAAGAAAAGAAAGCCACAAGCATTTCATGCTTGCAAAAATAAGCAAAAGGGAATAGGGCGAGCATGCCCAAAATGAAGTATTTTTGCAAGAAATTAATACCCATGAATAGCCTCAGCCAAAAATCAGCCGCTTTCGAACGCTTGCTTGTCATCATGGACGAGCTAAGAGCGCAATGTCCATGGGATAAGAAGCAGACCATGGAGACGCTGCGCCACCTCACCATCGAGGAGACCTATGAGCTAGCTGATGCTATCTTAGACAAGGATCTTCCAAACATAAAAAAGGAGCTCGGCGACCTGCTGCTTCATTTGGTTTTTTATGCACGCATTGCCTCCGAAACCAACGAATTCGATATCGCTGATGTTATTCATTCGCTCTGCGAGAAGCTGATCCACCGCCATCCGCACATTTATGGCGACGTGAAGGTTGCAGACGATGTGGAGGTGAAACAAAATTGGGAGAAACTTAAGCTAAAGGAAAAAGGCGGCAATAAAACCGTGCTTGCCGGGGTGCCTTCCTCCCTACCCTCACTCATCAAAGCCATGCGGATTCAAGAGAAGGCGCGTGCCGTGGGCTTCGATTGGGATCACCGCGACCAGGTGTGGGCCAAGGTACAAGAGGAGCTGCATGAATTTGGGGCCGAAACAAAGGCCGAATCGTTCGATCAAGAAAAAGCCAGCGATGAGTTTGGCGACCTGCTCTTCTCCCTTATCAATTACTCGCGCTTTGTGAACATCAACCCAGAAGAAGCCTTGGAGCGCACCAATCGCAAATTCATCAAACGCTTTCAATACCTCGAAACCGAATCGGCGAAAGACGGTAAGAAGCTGGATGAGATGACCTTGGTGGAGATGGATGTGTATTGGGAGAAAGCCAAGAAGCTGGTGTAATGAAAAAAAAAGCACCTGCTTTAGTCGCGGTTAATTCGGATCGACTCAAACGCTTATTGAAGAAAGAGCCGCAACTCGATGGCGACATCGACCTTCGCTTGCACCGCGCAATAAGTTGGCTCAAGTCAGCAGAGCAAAGCAGCGAAGACCTGCGTTTCATCTCGCTCTGGATTGCTTTCAACGCCTGTTATGCCATCGATGATCTCAATGAGTTGGCAGAAGAACGCGCCAGCGAAAAATCCAACATCCGCGACTTCCTGAAAAACCTAGAAGCGAAAGATGAAGGAGGGCAGTTAGGCAAGTTATTGTGGGATCGCTTTTCCAATGAAATCCGCATTTTACTTAATAACAAATACATTTTTCAACCCTACTGGAATCATCTTCGCGGTATTGAAACCGAATACGAGACGGCGCTGCAGAGCTCACTTAACAAAGCCAGTAGATTCATGTCTGAAGGCCGCGTAGCCGATTTACTCTATGAAGTACTTACCCGACTTTATGTTTTGCGTAATCAGCTGTTTCACGGAGGCGCTACTTTTCAAGGCAAGGTCAATCGAAGCCAAGTTAAAGATGGCGCTGCCATGCTCGAAAAACTAGTGCCCGT
>CANFOZ010000047.1 GCA_947448795.1 Bacteroidota bacterium | reverse complement strand
TCGGCACTCACTTGCAAAAAGATGTTGCTCATGAACATCGCAGAGGCCGAGCAGCTAGACGAAACACCAAGCAATGTAGTCTGCGGCTGCAAGCCGGTCGGGGTGAGCTGGCTAACTGAAATATCAGTCCAGTTTGGTGAGCTCATGGTGTACACTTTGCCGTTGTAAATATTTACTGATTCGGGGTTCATGCCATCGGCACCAAGGTCGATTTCGCGGCTAAGGCTGTGGTTGTTGAGGTCGATGACCGCCAGTTTGCCCATCGCGCCGAAATCGTTCACAGCCACATACGCCGAGTCGTTCAGCACTTTCACCTCAGCAGCTCGGCCGCTTAGGTTAGTGAGTTCATACACGAAACTAAGATCACTCTTGTTGTATACTTGGAAGTAGGAAGGAAGCGCGGCAATGTCGGCGCGGGTAACCAGTAATTGATTGTTCCATACGCAAAGCTCGCGAACACCTTTAACAGTAACTTGATGCAGCAGCTGTTTGCTGATGAGGTCGTATTGCAGCAATAAGGAATCAGCTGCTACATAAATGGAGTTGCCGTCGATAATTACAGCCGAAGCAAAAGCCGCCTGAACGGTTGCGAAGTTGTTGTATTGATGCGTGTTTGGGTCGTATGAGCCCACGGTAACCGGTCCACCAAAAGGCCCTTCGTTTAACACGATAACCTGACGCACTGTAGGGTTAGCAAAAACGCTTGTAAAAAGGAGGCTTGCAAAAGCAAGTAGGGTTATGTTGAGTTTCATAGCTTCTTTAATTGGACTGCAAAAGTAATAAATTAACCTGTGTTTTGAATGCCTTCGCCCTACAACAAGCTGTTGATATCACTTTCAACAAACGCAAGCTGAAAACCTGAAAATTTAGCCGCATTATTTATGCATCGCATCAGGTTGAATTGGTGTTGGCTTTCCGAGTAACTGATCTTTTGATGTTGCAGATACGCGGCCAAGTATTCCTGCTCCGTTTGTCCCGGGGTGGGCACAAAGATGGCTTTGGCCTTGAGTTTGGCTAAATCCATCACGGTCGAATACCCGGAACGGGCCAAGACGATTTTTGCAGCGGCGATGGCGCCTTGTAATTGTTGCGTGCGCAGGTGTCCAGCGCTGTGTATGGTCTCTGTTGTTTCGATATGCGTGCCCGCTTCTGGCATGCCACGCACCAGCAGCACACGCAGTTTCGTGTCTTTTAATTGAGACCGTATCTTCTCTTCAAATAGTGAACGCTGTGGCTCAGGACCTGAAAGCAATACGAGTAAATCGTAGCTTTTTACAGCAGGTTCGGGTTGCTTGATTAATCGCGAAAGCGGTCCGATGTAGTGCAGGTTTTTAATTTCCTTCAGCGGAGCAGAGAGTGCACCTGCCAGCGGTTTTGCTTTTTCGGGATGGTGATCGGGCACCCAAACAGCATGAAAGCGGCGTAGCAAGGAGATGTTCATGGCACGCAAGAAGGGTTTCAGCCAAAATAGCCAGGGCGGGCAAGCGATGTGCAGTTGATGGGTGATGAAGATGCTCTTAATCGTTGGATGCCACAGTCCGTAACGGTTGTCGGATAGGATTGCATCGATACGTTGTGTCTTAACGATTTCAAGCAATTCGAGGTGTTCTTGTTGAATTTTTTTTAGCAGTCGCGGTGCGTTCATCAATGCCCACCAAGCCATGTTACCGTTTTTAGGATAAGAAATGTCATAGCCTGCAAACGCAATGTGTTGGAGATTTGGAAAAGCTTGTTTGAGCAATAGCGCAGGCCGACCGGAAGCGGCAATGATCACCTCACGCCCTTCATCCACAAGCTGTTCGATGATGGGGATACAGCGAGTGGCGTGCCCCAGGCCCCAATCGAGCGGACAGACGAGAATGCGTTTGGCGTTCATGATAGTGGTAAAAATACAAATAAGCCAAATAGCACGAAGCACGCTTGCTATGGTTTTTCGTCGTAATTTTGCGGCATGGCCAAGCAGAAACTACAGCGATTCGCGGAGCTCGAAACCTTTCCGAATGTCTTTCAGCAAAGGGTTACTTTCCCGCATCCCGATCATTTTCTGAAAGGAAAGTGGCACAGTGATTATTTCAAAAACAACTCCGACATTGTTTTGGAATTAGGTTGTGGCCGCGGCGAATACACGGTTTATCTTGCCGAACAATTTCCAAACAAGAATTTCTTTGGCATTGATATTAAAGGCAATCGGCTTTGGCGCGGTGCAAAAACCGCATTGGAAAAGGGCTTCAGCAACACCTGTTTCATGCGTATTCAGATTGACCATGGTATATACTACTTCGCACCTAATGAGGTGAGTGAGATCTGGATCACTTTCCCCGACCCGCAGCCACAGCAGACGCGCGAGCACAAGCGACTTACATCGCCGCGTTTCTTGAACTACTACCGAAAGTTTCTTAAGCCGGGCGGTGTTATACATCTTAAGACCGACAGCCGCTTCCTTTTTGATTATACACGAGAAGTGGTGGCGCAAGAAAAGTTAGTGGTGCATCAAGACATGACGGATATTTATAGTTATCCCGACTTGGCGCCGGAGTTGTTAGTGCGCACCACCTACGAGAATATGTTTCTTAAAAAAGGAGTGCCTATTAACTATATCCGTTTTTCTTTTTCATGAAAAAACAAAAGGATCCTTTTCAGCCAGTACCATCTTCTTTTTTTGATAAGGTGTTTGAGGTTGTTAGGCAAATTCCGAAAGGACGCGTTAGCTCCTACGGTGCGATTGCTGAAACACTAGGATCGGCGGGCTCTTCGCGCATGGTAGGTTGGGCCATGAATGCGTCGCACTTGGTAGTGCCTCCTGTGCCAGCGCACCGCGTGGTAAACCGCAACGGCATGCTAACCGGCAAACACTTTTTTGGCACAGGCAAGGAGATGCAGGAGCTGCTGGAGCAGGAGGGTATTGAGGTGAAGGATGATAAGGTGGTGCGCTTCAAGGAGCTTTTCTGGCATCCGGGAGTTTAGACGCGAATGATATTGCTACTTTAAGCTTTTAAAATAGCGCTCGCAACTCGCTTTTGATCTTCGCATGACTTCTTTCTGCAGTGTTTCGGGGCCAAGCACGAGCACTTTTTCGCCATGGGATAGAAGTTCCATCACAAGGTCTTCAGTAACATAAACAAACAAGGTGATACGGCATTCCTTTGCGTTCTCAAACACTATTTGCTGTGATGGATGCAAGGGAAGTGATTTCACAAACCGTGCGCTTTGTGGTGTGAAAGAGAGTTCGATAAGCTGAGGTTCATCTTCGTCTAACGGGTTCATGATTCCAAAGCAGTCTTTGAAATAGGCTTCGGCATTCACCATTTCTTGTTTTGTAAAAGATTGCTTGGATACGCGTAAGTAGGCTATGCGGTCCATCCCGAATGATTTTAGGAATCCGTCTTTTCGGTCATAGCCGATCAAATACCAACGCGATTTAAATTCTTTGATACCAATCGCCTCCACTTGTCGAATGCTCGGTTCTTCTTCGCCGAATTTGTGGTATTGGAAATGGATTACGCGTTTGCTTCGAATGCCTTGCAACAAAGTGAGGATGTGTTCGGTCCCTTTTGGGCGTCTTTTTTCGAAGAATACCTGCTCGGTGTTTTGCCTAGCAGCTGCATACAGATGCAGCATGTCGAATGCTTCAAGCAAGCCCTGGCTATGCACGTCCTGAGCTTCTTCAGCTATAAAATACACATTGTCGGCTTTGCGATTTTGAATATCCAATTGAAAGAGCGATCGAATTTCTTGCAGGTCGCGTTGAAAGGTGCGTTTGGACACCTGCAAACGAAAGCCCGTGAATTCGGATTCTGTTCGCAAGTAGTCGTTGATTTCCTCAAATGTAGCATATCGAATGTGCCTCAGCTTTTTAATGATGGCAAGGAAGCGTAAGAGGTATTCGCGTTTGGACATTGATTTGATCTTAAGCCTTAATAAATTCTCTTGTTTGCAAGAATATAAATCTCAGCAGCTGCGCGGGCGTCGCTTTCGGCTTCGTGGTGGTTGAGTTCAATCTCGAGGTAATCGCAAACGGTTGAAAGTCGATGATTGTCCAAGAAAGGAAAGGCCTTACGGCTGACGGCTAAAGAACAATGCCAAGGACTTAGGTGCGGGTCTAAGCCAAAATGCAAGAGCGCGCTATCTAGCACCCGACGGTCAAAAGACATGTTGTGTGCAACGAGAGGAAGCGCTTTAAGCATGGGGGCGAGCTCTTTCCAAACCACATTAAAAGTAGGACACGCTTCAACATGTTCAGGGCTGATGCCATGGATATCAATAAAGCTCGGAATAATATAATATGGATCCGGCTTCACCAATCGACTTATGGAATGGGTGATACGGCTATTTTCGACAAAAGCCAGGCCAACTTGACAAATGCTTTGCGGCTCATAATTGGCCGTTTCAAAATCGATAGCGATGAAATTCATACGTAAATTGTTCTTGAAGTTAATATTCTTACTTGGTATTCACAAACCCAATTCTTGTTTGGCTTTGAAGCTTGGCTGCCAGGTCCGGTTTGCGGCTGTTATAGATGTCGGCCAAGGTCATTTCTTGTTCTTTATCATGCGAGTGACCACCGATTTTTGCTATTAATTTTTTTGTTTTTTCAGGCGCAAGTGCTTTAAATTCATACGCTGTTATAAGTCGTCCTTTTCGCAACAAGGCCTTGTCGATTTGATGCAGGCCGTTGTTGAAGGTGCAGATCACTTGAATGCCTAGGCATTCACCGAGCATGCCGTCGGTGAGGTTGAGTAAGATGCTGAGTCCATTGTTTCTGCCGGCCGTTCTGCTCAGCAGCAGATCTTCGGCATCTTCCAAAATAAAAATGGTATTTCGACTTTGTAAGAGAAATCCAACAATATCTGGCTCATCCATCCGCTCAGCCACGGCACGCGAAAGAAAGATCACCTTTTTATCGAGGCGCTTGGCCAGGTAACGCAGGTAGGTTGACTTTCCGGTACCCGGTCGTCCGTATAAAAGATGGAGGCCTTTGCTGTTCTTTTTTTTTAATGTTTTCAATAGATCAACATGCACCAACGCAAAGTCATCGTTGTAATTATCCTTCACCGAGAGTGATTGCATGGTGTTAGGCATTTCTATGGTGCGCAAACCGCCCGGTCCATTTACCACCAAACTAATAAAAGATGTTTTGGGTGGCTTTAAAAGATGTTTGCGCATGCTCATTATAAGTTGTCTTGCAGTCGCCTCTAATCCATCCGGGTATAGCAAGGTAAGGCAACTATTGTCTTCAATTTCTAGCGTTAATCCGTTACTCAGAAAATAGATAATCTTGCCGCTAAAAACTTTGCTTTTGAAAAGGTGCATGTGTTCTACAACATGTTTTTTTACAACGGTTGATGCAAAGCGTTGCTCGATGTCTTTGATGACTTTGTCTTGATTTACCGGTGCCAGGGTAATAACATTTGGAATCATCTCGTAGTAGGCAAAAAACAGGCGAGCACAAGACAGGTGCTTTGGACCGTCTTCGAAGATGCGCAGGTGTTTGTGTTTTAGGTTTAAGGATTCCATGATTTTTCTTTTTTGCAAACCTACAGCTTCATCGCGCCAAAGTATGTCGTGATGATATTTATTTTCAAATAAAAAAAGAATGGGCTATTTCTTTAGCTAATCGAGCATGTTTGTCGAATTCCGTACCTTTGCACCCTCAAATCAAATCCATGATCACCGCAGAACAAGTCCTAGACGCATTACGCAATGTGGAAGAACCAGATCTTAAAAAAGACCTGGTTACTTTGAACATGATTAAAGATGTGCTTGTGGATGGCATGAACGTTTCGTTCGCTGTGATCCTCACCACGCCTGCTTGTCCGATGAAAGAGCTGATTGAGCGTGCGTGTATCAATGCCGTAATTTATTACGTTAACAAAGATGCCAAGGTGACGGTGCACATGACCTCCAATGTGACCTCTGGACGCAGCGGTGCGAAATCGATGCTGCCCGGCGTGCGTAACATCATCGCAGTGTCTTCGGGCAAAGGTGGAGTGGGTAAGTCAACGGTGGCTGCCAACCTGGCTGTGGCTTTGGCTCAGCTTGGTGCGAAGGTGGGTTTGGTTGATGCTGATATTTACGGTCCTTCGATGCCAATCATGTTCGGACTCGACAACGAGCGCGTGGCGGTGGAGATGCGCGGGGATAAAAGCGTGATGCTGCCTGTGGAAAAGTACGGGGTAAAGGTTTTGTCCATTGGTTTCTTTGTGGATACGAGTCAATCGATTGTTTGGCGTGGGCCGATGGCTTCGCGTGCCTTGCAACAATTATTTGCCGATGCTGATTGGGGCGATTTAGATTACATGATTGTCGATCTGCCTCCGGGCACTGGCGATATCCATTTGACCATGGTGCAATCGGTTCCTGTAACGGGCGCAATTGTGGTGACAACGCCGCAGGAAGTGGCTTTGGCCGATGCGCGCAAGGGTATCGACATGTTCCGCAAGGCAGTCATTAATGTGCCTGTTATTGGATTGGTGGAGAACATGGCTTGGTTTACACCAGCCGAGTTGCCAGCGAACAAATACTATATTTTTGGCAAAGACGGTGGCAAGCGTTTGGCCGAGGAGATGCATGTGCCGATGCTCGGACAGATTCCCTTGGTGCAAAGCATCCGAGAAGGTGGCGACAATGGGAAACCAGAAGTGCTGCAACCCGATTCAGCAGTAGCAAGGTCCTTCGAATTGCTCGCGGCTAGTGTAGCTCAGCAAGTAGCCATTATGAATAGCAACACCGCCATGCGTAATGCGGTTGAATCGAATTAACACTGCAAAAATGAATCGCAACCCTGAACTTATTTCAAAAATAGAAGATGCGCTGCAGCAGCTTCGTCCCTATTTGCAGTCGGATGGCGGTGATGTGTCTTTTGTAAAGGTAAGCGACGATATGAAGGTGCTGTTGAAACTGCATGGAGCCTGTAGCACCTGTTCAATGAGCATGATGACTTTAAAGGCGGGTATTGAGCAAGCTATTTTGCGTGCGGTACCGGAGATAAAGGGCGTGGAGTCGATCACCGATGAGGCCTACGAGGCTTTGCAAATCGAGCAAGGCATCTGATTTTTTAGTTTTCTTGTTTTGTTTGCGTGGTAAAGGCTGAATGTTTAGCTTTACTTAACAAACACGCTCCAATGAAAAAACTCCTACTTCTTTGCTCGGTCTTTATCGCATCTGCGTTTTCGTTCTCCAGCTTTGCGCAATATCCGTGCACACCAGAACGCTATAGCGACGAGGTATTTGCGTCGGTGAATATCAGTTCGGGCATCACCTATGGAGCTGCAAAGAATATTAACAACTCGACAGAGACATTGACACTAGATGTTTACGAACCTGCTGGCGACACAGCATCGAAGCGCCCGCTCATTATTTGGGGCCATGGCGGAAGTTTCGTCGGTGGTAGTAAAACAGATCCTGATGTTGTTGCGCTTTGTACTCGTTTTGCTAAGCGTGGCTATGTCTGCGTATCCTATAACTACCGCATAGGCATGGGCTTCCCGATTAATCAAGCCAATGCGAGTCGTGCGGTGTATCGCGCTACGCAAGATGCCAAGGGGGTGATTCGTTATTTTAGAAAAGATGCAGCTACAGCAAATGCTTATAAAATTGATCCTGGGTATGTGTATCTTGGTGGTAGCTCTGCTGGCGCCTTTACTGCCTTGCATTTAGCATATTTAGATCAGGCTTCTGAAATACCTTCTTACCTAGATACTACGGGCATGGGCGATATTGAAGGCAATAGCGGGAGTCCTGGTTATAGCGCAGAAGTAAATGCCATCATCAATTTGTGCGGCGCACTAGGTTCTGTCTCTTGGATGCATGCTGGCGATGAGCCGGTTTGCAGCATGCATGGAACTATCGATGGTACGGTTCCTTATGCAACGGCTATAATCAGTGTGTTGGGCTTTCCTGTAATGATGGTCGATGGTAGTCATACGGTTGATTCCATGGCCACGGTATTATCTTTAGATCATGTTTTCCATACCTGGCAAGGTGCCGACCATGTTCCTTATTTATCAAATACAACCTACATGGATTCAACGGTGGAGTTTGTGCGCGACTTTCTTTGTGGACAAAATCTCAAGCCATCAACCTATGTTGCACCTACTGCTGTGAATCCGATTCATGAAGACGATTTTTCGGTGCGTCTATGCTCAAATCTTACAAGCTCTTCATTTACGCTAGTCAACGCTACCAGCGCGAATATAAAGGTTACCTTGCTTGACCTTTCTGGTCGTTTGTTAGCTACCTTTCAATCCGCTGATCGCGAGGTGTTGTTTCCAACAGATGGTTTGGCTGCAGGTCTTTATCTGCTGCGCATGGAAGGGAAAGGTGGAGTGAAAACAGAGAAGGTTGTCATCGCTCCTCGAAACTAAGGAAAACGAATGCCTTTGCAGTCCTTGCAAAGTGTTTCTGGCACATTCGCATGGTAACGCTGATTGATGCTGCGCACAAATTCATTGCTAATCAAGCCATATCCTTTTTGGTTGGGATGATAGCCATCCAATGAAAAGAATCCGCCCTTGATGAATTCAGGACTGTAATGCACGCCATCGTTAGCAATTACTTTTTGCAAATCTTGAAAATACCGGTTCATATCCACAAACGCCAGTTCATACTTGGATGCCAAACTGGCAATAGCTGTATTGTATGCTTGAATGTTGCTGCGCACCGCTGCGCACTCCAGGCTATCTAGTACATATTGATTTGGCATATCTGCAGGGATGACACCTAAGAAATGACATTTTATTGAGTCGATTGGAACGGAAAAGAGAACGCGGTCGTAGGTAGTCATTTGGCGGTAGCCAAAAGGCGATGCGATGTCTTTTACGATAAATCCGTTTTCTCCTTCTTTGAATTCAAAAATGCTGCCTGTTAAGGCGTTCAGACTATCCGCCTGGTTCACCGTAAGATTGAGGGCGCGCGGTGAAACTAGACTGAAGTATGGAAAGGCATCTAGATCGGGTATGTTAGCGATTACGCCTTTTGCACCTGTTTTTTCAAGCTTCTGCAGCAGTGCTTCTAGTGTTTGGCTAAACACAGCGGCATCGGTTATTGCGCCAGCTGTTCCGCCGCTTAGGGCGAAATTATAGATGTCTTCCATGCCTGTCCAAAGAATGAAGAAGGACGGGTTTTGATGGAGGGCATCATCGATCGCGGAGCTTGCACCGGGTGCGCTTGCGAAGCGATGGAAGTAGGGGCTTTTTGCAGCTGTTCCAAAGCTGATGTCGGCAAGGTCATCGAGTCGTGCGAAAGGAATGGCGAAGTCGCTGCAAGCTCCACCTGTTGGCATGAGAAAAAGGGAGGCTTCCGAAATACGCATCGGGTGTTCGATGGGGAAGAGGCTTGTTTCGCCTTTGCAGTCGGTGAAGTTTCCTAAGGTTTCTGCTTGTCGATAGGGCGACTGCCATGCTTTGTTTGTTAGGCCTATACCGTCTCCTGCTGGCAGTAGGGCTTGATTGAAAGTGCCGCCGTTACTGAATTTAAACTGCTCTGTTAACAATGCTGCTACTGATTTTTGTTGGCCATCTGCTGTAAGTGCTCCGTCCTGATAGCCCGATAAAAAGTTACCACCGATGGCTACAGTTTGAGTAAAATCAGCATCTCCAGAGGTGTATTGCAGACTTGCGAAATCGGTTTTGCATGCTTGCAAGAAGCTCATTGCGAGTGCAAAAAGAATTGTTTTTTTCATGGAGATGTTTAAAAATGAGCGGCCATTGAGAGTCCAAAAAGATTTATTCTGCGGTGATATTCTGCGGAGAATCCCTCGTCGTCGAGCGTGCCTGTGCGTTTCAAGGCATTGTGCAACCACGATGCATCGAGGCTGTAGTGCTTGCCTAATTCAAGGCCGATACCCATGGTAAAACCGAGGGTGTTGTTGTCGGGTGTCTCAGGACTCACGCGTCCTTCGGGAACCGGCGTCTCGTCGTAATATGTTCCTGCACGCAGGGTAATAGAGGGCTTTATTTTGTAGGCAATTCCCAAGCGATAGGTCATGGTGTTATGCCAATCTTTGGTGACTTTGCTGTCGGGTGTCGTTTCGTTTTCAAAATCAAAACGCAGCGTGTCGTACGATGACCAATAGGTGCGCACGACATCGAAAGCAATTAGCATTTTTTTCAGCGAGTCGGGATGAAAAGCCACACCGGCAGAAAGTACAGCAGGTAAGGTGAGGCTCGAGTTGAAACGAGTAGTTTCAGGAAAAACGGATGTCAAGGAGGAAGGGATGTCTGAGAAGCTCGCCATGCCTTGATTTAATGGCATCTCGAGTTTGGTGCGATAGCTAAAACCAACCGCAACGGATTCCATCGGCTTGCAGAAAACACCCATGTTATAGCCGGTTGTGTGTGCTGAGCCAGTAAGGCTGACTTCTCCATGCTCGGTAGTTGCGCCGGCTATCGGAATTGCTTTGTTGTATTCGAAGTTGGCGCTGCTGTAAACATAACCCAATCCGACGCCTACCTTGTCTTTGTAGTTGAAGGAAACCGTTGGTTGATACATGAAGGTTTTGAGGGCTAATTTTTGTACGATGAATTTTCCTTGCCATTCATTCGGATAGGAGGATGTGGAGCCAAATTGATTGTTCACACCCATGCCAAAGCTGAGGTATTGATTGATTCGGCCGGCGTAATAGAGAAAGATGGGATGTCCTGCTGGCGAGGTCATGTGCTCCTCTGGCACGGCCGCTGTGCGAACGGCTACTTTAGGAAAAATAAGATTTGCGCCCACGCAATAGTGCTGTTTTTCTGTTAATAAAGCAATTGCCCCAGGGTTGAAGTAGACGCTGGATGCATCCGATCCGATGCCTGTGAAGGCACCTCCCATCCCCAGCGCTTTCTGTCCCTGTGTGTTTACTTGAAAACCTCCCGCTGCGCAGCTAAGTGGAAACAGTAAGCACAGGAAGGTGTTTTTTACAATTTGTTTCATGTTCGTAAAAATAAAGAAGGATTTCCGCACCTGCTTTCTTCGGCCTATTAATTATGAACAATTCCTTTGTTTGATATTCGGCATAAAAGCCAATAATCGCGTCTTTTGTGAGGTCTTAGTCGATGGTAGATTTTATTTAATAACAGGTGCTAAAAAACTAAATAATTCTTCGACCTTTGCAGAAATAAAAGGCATATACCATGAAGCAACTCGATAAACAGGCAGCAGTTCTGCTGTTGGCCGACGGCACCGTTTTCTTCGGCAAAGCGGCCGGTAAGATTGGAACGGCAACTGGAGAGATTTGCTTTAATACCGGTATGACGGGTTATCAGGAGATTTTTACTGATCCGTCTTATTTTGGTCAACTTATGGTGGCTGCAAATGTGCACATAGGCAACTACGGTATCTTTGAAAAGGAGTCGGAATCGGGCTCAATCAAAATTGCGGGTTTCGTGTGTCGCAATTTCAATGTGCCTTTTTCTCGCAAAAGTGCCGATATGTCTTTGCAAGATTATTTCGTACGGGATAATGTTGTCGCTATCTCCGATGTGGACACCCGTGCCTTGGTTCGTCATATCCGCAGCAAAGGTGCAATGAACGCCATCATTTCTTCAGAGGAAACGGATGTCGTGAAGTTGAGGGCGAAATTGGAAGAGGTGCCTTCTATGCTTGGCTTGGAGCTTTCAACAAGGGTATCAACGCCGGAGCCCTATTTTGTGGGCGATGAAAAAGCAAAATACCGCGTGGCTTTGCTTGATCTAGGCGTGAAGGCCAATATTATCCGCTCTTTAACAAGTCGCGATTGCTATGTGCAGGTGTTTCCTGCGAAAGCAACTTATAAAGAAATGCGCGCTTGGAAACCGCACGGCTTTCTTCTTTCAAACGGCCCTGGCGACCCTGCTGCCATGCCTTATGTGGTTGGCACCACCTCTGCTATTTTAGAGAATAATCATCCGCTATTTGGTATCTGTCTCGGTCATCAAATCCTTGCTGAAACCAGCGGAATCGCTACCTACAAGATGCATAATGGCCATCGTGGGATCAATCATCCTGTTAAGAATTTGATAACTGGAAAATGCGAGATTACTTCTCAGAATCACGGCTTTGCTATAAGCGAAGAAGATGTGAGAAAGTCTGACAAAGTGGAAGCCACGCACATCAATTTAAACGATAATACCATCGAAGGAATTCGCTTAAAGAACAAGCATGCTTTCTCGGTGCAATACCATCCGGAGTCGGCGCCAGGACCGCATGATTCGCGTTATCTCTTCGACGATTTTGTCGAACTGATGGGCAAGGTGTCTAAATAGAAGACCTTATTTTATTTTTTTGAATGCCATCTCCCTACGGATATGTGTTTCCCCTTTGCCGCCTTCAATAGCAGCGATAAATCCCTCGTCATCGGTCTTCTTTAAAACGATGCGCTCTGGAAAGCCCGGGTTGGGATTGGTGAATATGAATTCGTTTGGCTTAGGGTCGTTTTCCTGACTAAATTTAAAAGGCACCAACTGGCGATTTAAAGTTAACAGGTAATATAGCGTGTCTTGTCTTTTACAAATCCCCATATGTTCTTCCATGACGATCTTGTTGTCTAAAGCGATAGCTTTGTCATAACCAGCTAGCATCGAGTCGCCTTCCATAGTCCACTCTTCTTGAATTCGGAAGACTTGGTCTGTAGCTTCCCAGCGGCCTTTTAGCCAGGAAAAGGTGTTGGCCGGTTCAGACCCTCCGATTTTACAGGCACTGAGTCCGATAATAAAAAAGAAAAGGAGGTATTTAAACGTTTTCATGGTGTGTAAATCTAAGCATGTAAAATTACATAAGTTTACATACGATTCTAGAAATAAAAATCATTCTTTTATTAGTACTTTTACCAACCTTATAAAAGGCATTAGTTAGGCCTTGTTTAGAAAGATGTTTTAAATTATGTGGAGCGCTTTTTCTGGTACCATTCTCCGTAATCGCATAGCTGTCTTAGTGGTCATCGGTTTGATCACGGTTTTTATGGGATGGCGAGCAACCAAGGTGCAGCTTTCGTATGAGTTCGCTCGAATTCTTCCCGACAACGATCCGGATTATATCGACTACCTCGATTTTAAATCGCGTTTTGGTGAGGATGGCTCTGTGCTGGTTATCGGCTTGCAGTCGGATAAGTTTTTTCAGGCACCCGTATTTAACGATTTTGCCAAATTAGGCAGCGAGATAAAAAAACTCGATGGCATTGAAGAAGTTGTTTCGCTAGGTCGCATTTACAATCTAGTAAAAAACGATTCTTTACAAAAGCTTGATTTCAAGCCGGTGCTTTTAAAATCGGAATTGAGCCAAGTGGAGCTCGACTCAATGAAAGGCATTATTTTGGGCTTGCCTTTTTATCAAGGCCTGCTATACAACGCCGAGAGCAAGGCCACCTTGATGGCTGTAACGCTTGACAAAAACAAGCTCAATACACGCAATCGTATCGCCTTGGTTGATAGTATACACATGGTTGCTGATGCCTTTGGTAGCAAACACGGTATCAAGTTGCATTACAGCGGACTGCCTTATATCCGAACAGCGATCACCCGAAAGGTTTCCCGCGAAATTGTGCTGTTTATTTTTCTCGCATTGGCGGTTACGGCCTTGATTTTGCTTGTTTTTTTTCGTTCCGTTCGGACGGTTATTTTCCCTTTGCTTATCGTCATTATTGGGGTGGTGTGGGCCTTCGGTTCTATCGAGTTGCTCAATTATAAAATATCTATTTTAACGGGCCTTATTCCACCGCTCATCATCATTATCGGGGTGCCCAATTGCATCTTGCTATTGAATCAATACCAGCAGGAATTTAAGCGTCATGGCAATAAAATAAAGGCCCTCACACGAATGGTGGAGCGTATTGCCGTTACTACCTTTCTAGCCAATGTAACGACTAGTATTGGCTTCGGTGTCTTTTATTTCACCAAGAGCTCTATCTTAATGGAATTCGGCTTGGTTGCTGCTATGAATGTGATGGCCACCTGGTTGATTTCCTTGGTGATGATACCTGTTATTTTTAGTTTTCTAAAAGAGCCGGACATCCGCCACATGAAGCATTTAGACAGCAAGGTGCTGACCGCTTTGCTGGTGAAGATCGATTATCTTGTGCATCATCGCCGCTGGTGGATTTACGGTGTAGTAACGCTTGTGATTGCGATTTCCGCGTATGGTGCTTTTCATATCAATACGGTTGGTTATATCGTGGATGATCTTCCACACGATGATCCCATCTATGTGGATTTGAAGTTTTTTGAGACTAATTTTCATGGCGTAATGCCTTTTGAGATTTCCATCGATACCAAAAAAGCAAATGGTGTATTTGCAGATAATGCAAGGACGCTTTATAAGATTAAATCCTTACAGCGCATACTCGGCGAATACCCTGAATTCACCAAACCATTGTCCGTTGTTGAGTTTTTAAAGTTCGCCTACCAAGGTTTTCGTGATGGTGAATCTAAATTCTTTATTCTTCCTGCTCCAACAGAGTTGAAGAAACTGGCTGATTTTATTAGCAACTCGCCTGAACAGCGTGGTAGTCGTTTTAAAGGATTTATTGATAGCACCAAGCAATACACCCGCGTGAGTGTGCAGGTAGCTGACGTGGGTTCGGTGCGCATGCGCGAACTGCAAAACGAGCTGCGTGTTCGTATCGACTCGCTATTCGATCCTGCTGATTACAAGGTGAAGATGACAGGCAACAGCGTTACGTTTGCCGCTGCTAATCACTATTTGTTGGTCAATCTCAGAGAAAGTGTTTTTTTGGCTTTGATATTAATTTGCATGATCATGGTCGGCCTCTTTATGTCGGTGCGTATGATTACTGTTTCGGTTTTGCCTAGTATAATTCCACTCTTGATTACCGCTGGGCTTATGGGCTTCTTTGTCATCGCCTTGAAACCATCCACAATTCTCATTTTTAGTATTGCCTTTGGTATCGCCTCCGATGGCACCATTTATTTTCTAACTAAGTATCGTCACGAGTTGCGTCTTCAAAACTTCAGTATATCGAAGGCCGTTTCAAAAACTATACACGAGACGGGTGTGAGCATGGTATACACGGCTGTCATCCTGTTTGCCGGCTTTGGTATTTTTGCTGCTTCAAGCTTTGGAGGAACACAAGCGCTTGGTATACTTATTTCCTTGACCTTGCTTATCGCTTACTGTTCCAATCTTGTGCTTTTGCCAGCCATCTTACTTTCCCTTGAAAAACGACTCACCACAAAAGCCTTCCTCAGCGAACCGTTGCTCGAAGTTTATGATGAAGAGGAAGATATTGATGTCGAAGGACTTGAAATACAAAAGACAAGCAAACAAGAATCAATTGAATAGATAACAATATCTTTATCCCATGAAAGGTATCATTCTTGCCGGCGGCTCCGGCACTCGACTTTATCCAATTACGATGGCCATGAGCAAGCAAATCATGCCCATCTATGATAAACCCATGATTTACTACCCCTTGTCTGTATTGATGATGGCTGGTATTTCTGAAATACTTATCATATCCACTCCCGATGATCTGCCTCATTTTAAAAAGCTTTTGGGCGATGGGTCTAAGATCGGTTGTAGCTTCACCTATGAGGAACAGAAAGTGCCGAATGGCCTCGCGCAAGCCTTCGTTATCGGCGAGCAATTTATCGGCAACGACAAAGTAGCTCTGGTTCTAGGCGATAATATATTTTACGGAGCAGGCCTTGGTCGTTTACTAAAGCAGCATAGCAGTCCAGACGGAGCTGTTGTTTTTGCTTATCATGTATCGGACCCAGAAAGATACGGTGTTGTTGAGTTTGATGCGGATAACAAGGTTATCTCAATCGAAGAAAAACCATTAAAACCGAAATCTCATTTTGCTGTTCCAGGGCTTTACTTCTACGACAACGAGGTTGTTGCCATATCCAAAGCATTGCAGCCTTCTGCGCGTGGCGAGTATGAAATTACCGATGTGAACAAGGAATACCTCAAGCGCGATAAATTAAAAGTAGGAATCCTTGATCGAGGAACTGCTTGGCTTGATACAGGAACCTTTGCATCCCTTATGCAAGCAAGTCAATTTGTACAAGTTATTGAAGATCGTCAAGCGCTCAAGATCGGTTGCATCGAAGAGGTTGCATACCGCATGGGTTTCATCGACCGTGCTCAACTTATGAAATTAGCCGAGCCGCTAATGAAGAGTGGTTATGGCACCTATCTCATGAACCTGCTCGACTAATTTTTTGAACACACACTCGCTATTCTCAAACACGAATGCCTAAGATATTAGTCACCGGTGGCGCAGGTTTCATCGGTTCCAGCCTCGCAGAAAAATTATCGCACAAAGCCGATAATCAGATCATCATCGTAGATAACCTGCTAACAGGCTCGATTTCAAAATTGCCTGTCGCGAAGCATAACAACATTCGCTTTATTCATGCGGATATCAATGTGTTCGAAGAGATCTCGGCCGTTTTTCTGGCCAATAATTTCGATTATGTTTTTCATTATGCTGCCTTGGTGGGTGTTCAACGAACACAGCGCCAACCCTTGATGGTGTTAAATGATATTAACGGTATTCGCAATGTACTTGCCCTTTCCAAGAATACTGGCGTAAAGCGCATTTACTATGCTTCTTCTTCGGAGGTGTATGGAGAACCTGCTGAATTTCCTCAGAACGAACACACAACGCCATTAAATTCGCGTGTGCCCTATGCCATTGTAAAAAATCTTGGTGAGGCATTTTTACGCTCATACAATGTGGAGTTTGGGATGGAGTTCACTATATTTCGCTTCTTCAACACCTATGGCCCCAAGCAGAGTGTCGACTTTGTGATCTCTCGATTTATGTCGATGGCTTTATCCAATCAGGATATCACCATTTTCGGTGATGGATCACAGACGCGTACTTTTTGCCATATTGACGATAACATTGATGCTACCCTTAATGCGTTTTACGAGAACCAACTCATCAACGAGGTTGCTAATATTGGAAACGATCATGAAACAACCGTTTTAGAATTAGCCAATCAGATCATAGCATTAACTGGTTCGAGTTCTCAAATCGTTCATTTACCAGCTTTGTTAGATGGTGATATGACACGTCGAAAACCGGATATCACCAAAATGAAATCCTTGCTTAATCGTCCCTTATTACCACTAAGCGATGGTCTTAAGCGCCTGCTGACTGACACTCGCTATATACTGCCTAACGTATGATTGCTCAGCACGAACTGCAGCGGTTGATTAATGATAAAATCGCTCGACTCCCTTTGAATGCGCAACCGCATGAGCTCTATGAGCCAGTGCGTTACTTCATGTCGCTTGGCGGCAAGCGTATGCGCCCCATGTTGGTGCTTATGGGTTGCGAGCTTTTTGGTGGTAGTATTGAGGATGCAATAGATTCGGCAATAGGAGTTGAACTGTTTCATAATTTTACACTGCTTCACGATGATATAATGGATAATTCACCATTGCGCCGCGCTCATCCAACGGTGCATGAAAAGTGGAATGTCAATGTGGCTATTCTTTCTGGTGATGCCATGTTTGTGCGAGCCTGCGAGATGATGATGAATGCACGCAAAGACGTGGTGCAGCAAGTGATGGCTGTTTTTTTAGCCAATGCATTGAAGGTTTGCGAAGGACAGCAGTTTGATATGAACTACGAGCAGCAGGCTAACATCAATCTCCAAAGCTATATTCGGATGATCGAGCTCAAGACCGCTGTGTTATTGGGCGCTTCCTTAGAAATAGGTGCATTGCTTGGCGGTGCCAAGGAGTCGGATGCTAAGCTTTTGTATGAGTTTGGGCGTAACATCGGAATAGCTTTTCAATTGCAAGACGATATCCTTGATGTGTACGGCGACGAACAGAAATTCGGCAAACAAAAGGGCCGCGACATTGTGGCCAATAAGAAAACATTTTTAATGATAAAGGCCTTGGAAATGGCCAATAGTTATACGCAAGAAGAGCTTCGCAATTGGATGCAGGCCACCCGTTTTGTCGAAAAGGAAAAGGTCAAGGCAGTAACGGCCATCTATGATTTCTTAGGTGTTCGAGCGCTCGCACAGAAGGAGATGATGAACTATTTCGAAAAAGGCATGCAAGCCTTGGAGCAAATACAAACGGTTGCTCATCGTAAAAAGGACCTAGTAGAGCTTGCAGAGAGTTTGATGGTTCGTGAAAACTGATGAATTAAAAAGTTCAATCATGAGCGACGGACTGCAGGAATATCAATTGAACATGGCGGTTGTTCAGGAAACAGCTGACCGCATCATCCGCGACTTTGAGTCTTTTGGTTTTAAGATTATCTTTTCAGGTAGGCCAGAGGAGGCCTATAAGGAGTTGATGGAGCAACTCACACCAGCCATCGAATACATGTTGAGTAGCAATGGAGCTAAATTGATGCAGGTATTGTATCGCATTGATATTGCGGAAGAAAAGTTGAAAACCGCAATCGAACGCTTTACCGACTTGTCCTTTGCACAGGTCATCGCTCGTTTGATCATCGAGCGCGAGATGCAAAAAGTGCTCACCCGACGAATTTACAAATCGCAGCAAGAGTAAAAGTGCGCTATGTAACATCTACTATAATTACAAGTATAAAGGACTTTGTGAATTTTTATAAAACAAGACGCTGCTAAAAGCACACATTTAACGCTGGATGAAAAAGTTAATATCAGTATATCTTCTTGTTTTACTGACTGTTTCGCCTTTCTTGGCGACTGCACAGTCGCCACAATCCATCAGCTATCAATCGGTAGTGCGTGCTGCATCTGGAACCATCCTCGCCAACGAGCCGATGGTTCTTATTTTTTCTATTCATGACGGAAGCGCTACAGGGAATATTATTTATCAAGAAAAAGTGAATGTGACAACCAATATGTATGGTCTTTTTACCCATGCAATTGGAACAGGTCAGCCTTCGGTTGGCGTTTTTTCGATGATCCCTTGGGCGCATGGTAATTTTTGGTTGGAGGTAGAATACGATGCTGGTACGGGTGGGGCTATGGTATCTTTGGGCGCTACAAAATTGCTGTCTGTTCCGTATGCATTGTATGCTGAAACAGCTGGCGGAATTGATGGAATTTCAGGTCTCACAGGAATTACTGGACAAACAGGTCCGGTAGGTGAAATAGGTCCAACGGGGCCGGTTGGTATTGCCGGTGTAACGGGTCCGCAAGGTGTCACGGGTCAGGTAGGTGCAACCGGTGTGATGGGAGCAACGGGTCCAGGAGGCGTAACCGGTTCAACAGGGATTCAAGGTGCTGCCGGTGCTGTTGGTTCTACTGGTGGCGTTGGAGCAACTGGCCCCGCTGGAAACACGGGTTCATCGGGTGCGACAGGAACAACTGGCTTAGTAGGCTCAACAGGTATAACGGGCCCAACAGGGCCTATGGGAGACATTGGAAGTACTGGTTTGACTGGCGCAACTGGCCCAATGGGTTCAACTGGTTTAATAGGTCTAACCGGACCTGTAGGATTTACTGGTGGAACAGGAGCAACAGGAACTACAGGTTCTGATGGTCAAAATGGTAGCGTGGGTATGACGGGGATGACAGGTTCCACCGGAAGCATTGGTGTTACAGGAAATGCTGGTCCTACAGGTGCAACGGGTAGTGCAGGTGCAACCGGAAATACAGGTCCTATAGGACTAACAGGCTCAACTGGTTTACAGGGAGCAATAGGCTTTACAGGTACAACGGGTGGAACGGGGCCTACAGGTCTTACTGGTGCAGCCGGTCTAACAGGATCAACCGGAGCATTAGGTCTTACCGGAGCAACGGGCGCTGCCGGCCCAACGGGTATTGGTGGTGCTGTCGGCCCAACAGGAAGTATTGGAGTAACTGGTTTTACTGGAGCTAGTGGCCCAACAGGCATTGTTGGCGCTACCGGCCCAACAGGCGAAACCGGAGCCATTGGTTTTACGGGAGCAACAGGTGCTGCTGGCCCAACAGGCATTGATGGCGTTACCGGCCCAACAGGTGAAACCGGAGCCATTGGTTTTACGGGAGCAACAGGTGCTGCTGGCCCAACAGGTATTGACGGTGCTGTCGGCCCAACAGGATTAATTGGAGAAACAGGTTTTACGGGAGCAACAGGTGCTGTTGGCCCAACAGGTATTGATGGCGCTGTCGGGCCAACAGGCCAGATCGGAGCCATTGGTGTTACTGGAGCCATTGGTTTTACTGGAGCAACAGGTGCTGATGGCGCTGTAGGTCCTACAGGGCAGATCGGAGGTATAGGTCTTACGGGAGCAACAGGTGCTGTTGGTCCAACTGGTATCGATGGCGCTGTAGGTCCTACAGGACAAACTGGAGCAATTGGTATCACAGGTGCAGTTGGATTAACCGGCGCAGATGGAGCGATGGGTCAAACAGGTATCACAGGTGCAACGGGAGCCACAGGCGAGATTGGTTATACTGGTCCAACTGGTATGGATGGAGTAACTGGCGCCACCGGTCCTTCGGGTGGACCTGTTGGTCCTACTGGTGAGCCGGGATTGCTTGGTGCAACCGGCATGACAGGTGCAACCGGTGACACAGGGGTTACTGGAGCAACGGGAAAGACGGGTGCGACGGGCGCAACAGGCCCATCTGGAGGCCCGGTAGGTCCGTCTGGTATAACAGGAAATACAGGCGCCACTGGTGAAGTTGGCCCAACAGGTCATATTGGTGATATTGGTCCAATAGGTTTAACTGGCCCAATAGGTTTAACTGGCCCTACTGGGCTAAAAGGTGAAACAGGTTCTACAGGCCCTTCGGGCGGACCAGTGGGTCCAACAGGGGAGATGGGGCCAATTGGAAATACAGGCCCTATTGGTGTTACTGGTTCTATTGGCGAAACAGGCCCTACAGGCGAAACAGGCC
>CANFOZ010000046.1 GCA_947448795.1 Bacteroidota bacterium | reverse complement strand
CTTCGAAGGTTCTTTTTGAAGGGCCTTTAAGCAAGGCTAAAACGGAAGGCGACGGCACATCGTCCTTTATACTTTCTGCAAAAACCTCGTACCTTGATAAAAGCTCGAAGTTGTTTTACGGATATGTCGACTCGCTTGGTCTACCATACAACTTCAACGACATATACGGAAAGATTTCGCTCAATGCGTCTAATGGTAACAAACTGAACATCTTTGGATTCAACTTTACCGATAAAGTAAACTACCAACATATTTCCAACCTGAATTGGAAATCCAGTGGCTTCGGTTCTAATTTCGTGGTTATCCCAGGCACATCCACCGTGCTTATCAACGGAAACTTTGCGCTTTCTAACTACGACATTTCACTTGCGGAAGCAGACAAACGCCCACGAGAAAGCAAGATCAATGGCTTTAACATGGGTCTTAACTTAACCTACTTCCCATCCCGCGACGACGAATTCAAATTCGGCATCGAGGTACTTGGCACCTCCACCGACTTCAAATTTTACAACGACTATGGCCGCCACATCGACCAGATAGAGAACACCACGGAGTTTGCCGGTTTCATGAAATACAAGAAGGTAATCAAAGGCAAGTTGATTATCGAACCGAGCTTTCGCGCCAATTACTACGCATCCTTGGCTGAGTTCTCACCAGAGCCCCGCCTTGGTTTAAAGTATAATGTGACAGACCGTTTTCGCCTGAAATTCGCAGGCGGCTACTACTCCCAAAACCTTATTGCGGCGAATTCAGACATGGATGTTGTGAACCTGTTTTACGGCTTTCTATCTGGCAGCGATAACCTACCATCGGAGTTTAACGGAAAAACCATAACCTCACACCTGCAGAAAGCACGACACGAAATTTTGGGCTTTGAGTATGACATCTATAAGCACTGGAACCTCAACATTGAAGGCTATCAGAAGGATTTTCTTCAGCTCACCAACCTCAACCGCGACAAGCTTTTTGACGACACGGGAGAGAATAGCGCCCAACCTGACAATCTTAAGAAAGACTTTATCATAGAAACGGGTTATGCACGCGGTGTTGATTTTATGTTAAAATACGACTACAAGCGACTATACATTTGGGCTGTATATTCTTTAGGCTATGTTAGCCGCACCGATGGCATTCGCACGTATGCGCCACACTTCGATCGCCGCCATAATGTGAACTTTGTAGGGTCCTACACCTTCGGAAAAACATTGCTTTGGGAAGCCGATGTACGTTGGAATTTCGGCTCTGGCTTTCCTTTCACGCCTACCGCTGGTTTTTACGAATATCAAAACTTTGCAGGTGGGTTAAATGCCAACTACACCAGCAACAACGGCACCTTGGGCACTTTGCTTGGCAACATAAACAGCAGTCGACTTTCCGACTATCATCGATTAGATGTAACCGTAAAAAGAAAGTTCGATCTTACAGGCAACTCGCAGCTTGAAGCCTTTGTTAATGTAGTAAACGTCTACAACCAGCGAAATGTATTTTACACCAACCGCGTAACTGGGCAAACGATCTATCAATTCCCTATCCTGCCGAGCGCAGGATTTAGTTTGACGTTCTAAGTATAGCAAGCAATAACACCAAAGCCGCTTCCAAAAGGAGCGGCTTTCGTTAATTAATAGCTCAGGGACCGGCCCTTCGACAGGCTTCGACAGAGTTCGACGAGCTCACCTCAAGCGCTCAGCCTAAAAGCTCAGGGACCGGCCCTTCGACAAGCTCAGGGACCGGCATAGACAAGTAATAAGTCCAAAACGATTCATACATTAATAGCACTCCCCCTAATTATACTTTTTACTTTTTACTTTTTACTTTCTACTCCCATACCCGCATCCCCTTCCCTACTATTTTAGTTCATCATTTTCACTGATAATTTATAATTAAAAACATGCGTCTCCTCCCCTTCCTCCTTTTATTCACCCTATTAATCGCTTGTACAAACAACACAGATGAAACGGAGGTGCGTAAGACCATTGCTACCATCTATAGCAAGCCCGATCCCTATCACAACCAAGCCCTGGATACCGCTGTTTTTTCCATTGCTTTAGACAGCTTGGTAAAAGCAGCAAAAGAGGTGGAGAAGATGGATCGTGAGCGGGTGCTCAAAAGCGAGTATCCGACAGACAAACCAAAGCTTATTGAAGGCGAAATCTTCGCTGGACTGTATGAAGGTTATACCTCCTTTACTGTTGAACATGTGGAGATTAAGGAATCACAAGCCAAGGCTGTACTTGCGTTCGAGAACAAAAACTACAAAACGCAATGGAAGGACACGTTGGTTCTCGCTCGCGAAAAGGGATGGAAGTTAAATGATGTCCGCTATGGTAAAGGAGGCAGTTTGAACGCCTTATTGGGCCAATTTATCAAAGGCGAATAAGCATAGCTCAAAAACCCGTACTTTTGATTTGTCGTTCGTTACTTCGCATGCAATACAAACCATATAGACTCTTCGCTTTCTCTCTGCTTCTGCTTGTTGCGGCTTGTAGGTCGTCGGTTGATCCTGCCGATGGTTCACGACTGCTCGCTGAGCCCGACCTTTTGGAGCGGCTGCATAGCCAACAGGCATCAATTGATACGGTGTGTCAAAAGCATCCCGAGCGCACCACCACATTAGCCCAGCTAGTTGGCAGCGAAGACATTATTGTCATTGATTCTTCAACAGCCGATCAGCTCAACATCGACCGCACTTTTATGCTTTTAAAAGACAGCACCGGTAAAATACTGGCTGCTTACGAAAGTCCGTATAGCGAAAGTGGCGACTGGAATATCCTTTACACACATTACTTCAACAGCGAAGGCAAGACCTTTGCGTTCAGCCGCGAAGCCAGTTTCTTTAACAGCATCTGCACGGATGGCGTGGCCGTGGAGAACATGACCAAGTGGTACAGCGGCACCCTTTCCATGGTCGATTCGAGCTACACCTTGCAGGACGAGAACCAAAAAGAATTATCTAAGGATAGCTGTCAGTTTGCTTACGATTATCCCTATAGCATCTACCCAAGCTTGAAGGATTTTTTAAGCAAAAACAAGATTACTGCAAATTGATTTGTAGTACGTTAGCGTGAGCGCCAAATAGGCCAACCCAAACGCTGGTTTAACCATTTTTTATCTCCATACAATCTTCTTATTCATAGAAAAAGCGCGACAGATATCCGTCGCGCTTTTCAGATTTAAAATTGAAGGGTTATTAAAAAGAGAATGAATACAAACTCAATTATAAAGTTTTAACAAAATCAATGAGATCAAGTTTTATTAATTCCCAATGTTTTTCTCTTAGGCAAACGGGATCAAAATCACCATCCGCATTATCAAACGATGTAAAATTCTTTTTTAATAAATGCTTGTCGTGACTATATGGGTATCTTTTTTCATGCAGCGAAAACATTTCGCTAATACTATACTCATCCATCAATTCATGAAGATCCCAAAAATCTTTTTTGCGACCACCTCTTTGCACAACATCTAGCTTCATTGCGATAATTTCTTCAATACTAGCAAGACGAATATTATCTATCACTTTCATTGAATCAATAAATTCATCTGTATAAAACACATCAAGTTTAATGCTATTAAATGCGCTATCACCAACAAAATAAGATTTGCCAAAGCCTATTATATCGTTATTACTAATGTCAACGTAGGGAAAGCTCGAACGTAAAAAAGAATCAATTTTATTAAAATCTATTGAACCATAAACGGCGTCTGTAAATAAATCAATATCAACAGATTCTCTATGCCCTCGATGTAAGCTTAACCCGGTACCTCCAACTAATCTAAACTCGTCAAACGCTTTGGCTACCATGAGTCTTTTCAAGACGCTAAACAACAATGGACTGACTGTTTTATTAAACAAACTATTTGCCATGCAATTTTATAATTCCATTTACTACTTCTTTACCATAAAAGCGGATAATTTCTTTTTTTTCAATTTCATTACCACGCTCAAACACTCTTTTAATGACGGCTTTTTTTTGTTTTTCCCAGGCAATCTTTTCCATTTTGGTGTCCCAAAACAAAATCGAACGTAATTTAGTTAAGTCGGGATGTGCTGTATTTTGTCTTCTTTTTTCTTCTTCAATATCATAATAAACCTGCAAAATCATTAAATACCCCTCTTCCATGCCAAGAGCCTGCTCGATCTTTAAAGACAATGGCGTATTCATCTTTCTCTTCCCCTTAGTTATTGAAACCAGCGTCTGCGGAAACTCTTGTAAAGAAAGGGCAAAACGGCTTTTACCCATTTTGCGTTGCTTCAATTCTCTCTCCAATACAATACCCGGATGAATACCTTTTATTATTTTAATATTCGATTTCATAATACAAATATAAACAATTTTGTTTACACAAATTTGATTAACTTGAATCAATTAATCCTAACTATTAATAACGCTTATGAACGGAGAGCAATCCATTTTGTTGTTCAGCTTGCATACTTTAGACCGCGTCTATAGTTTATCCAAATACCAGAATAAATTTGAATCCTATACAGGTACGCATTTATGCGTATTGAAGCCCTAGACCTGTTTATTTTTCATAAATATGTTTTCGAACTTAATACATACCTATATACACCTATAGGATTCGAAACCAGTAAAATCCCTTTAAAGCTAAGGATTTTAGCAGTAAACGCAAGTGCGAATAAGTGCTGTAAATGATCTATAATTTCAAAAGCCCCTAAATCTAGGGGCTTTTGAATTCTGGGTGGCCAATGGGGCTCGAACCCACGACCCTCGGTACCACAAACCGATGCTCTAACCAACTGAGCTATGGCCACCATTTTAAGAGGTGCAAAAGTAAACAACATTTGTTAGAATAACAAGTAGCAGTATCATCGCCGCTTCTGCTAAAATAAATCTACCTTTACTTCCGTTAACCCCGCTATGCCTGAAAAGATCGAACTTATTGTCGAAGGAATGCATTGCTCGAGCTGTTCACAGACAGTGACGCGCATGCTTCAGAACAAGGGCAACACCAACATTTCTGTTGATTTCGCTACCCGCGAAGCTACATTCACCACTGAAAACAGCAAGGCCTTGCCCGAGCTCATCGAAGCGCTTGGTAAAATTGGCTATCCTGCCCACCGCATCGGACTAACACACGAAGAGACTGACAAACACAGCCATCACCATGCGCATACCGACTCTGCTTTAGAGCAAAAATTTCTTGTTGCATTGCTCTTCACCCTGCCGCTGTTTTTACACATGCTGCTGCCTTTCAGCTTCTTACACAAACCACTCGTGCAGCTTCTTTTATCGCTACCGGTGATCTATATTGGGCTTCGCCATTTTGGTAAAAGCGCCTGGGGCTCGGTGAAACTTTTAGTACCCAACATGGATGTGCTTATCGTCCTGGGTTCGGGCTCTGCCTTCGCATACAGCGTGGCAGAAATGCTTCTGCATAGCAACATGCCGCACCTTGATCTGTATTTTGAAACATCCGCTACCATCATCACCCTTGTCTTGCTTGGCAATGTGCTCGAAGCCCGTTCGGTGAAGCAGACCACCAGCGCAATCGACGACCTGAGCAAGATTCAGGTGCTTAGCGCTCGTCGTATCACCATCGTTGATGGCCACGAAGTATTTACCGAAACACCCCTCAAATCAGTACTTGTGGGCGATATTGTGTTGGTAAACAGCGGCGATCAGATACCCCTTGATGGCACGATACTCGACGGAGACGCGCTAATCGATGAATCCATGATCACCGGAGAAAGTGTGCCCGTGGAGAAAAACAAGACCGCCCATGTTATTGGAGGCACGCTGCTTATTAGCGGAACCATTCGCATGCAGGTTGACAAAACAGGTAACGACACGGTGCTTGCGGGCATCATTCGCCTCGTCAAGACCGCGCAGCAAAACAAACCCGACATTCAAAAAATCGGGGATCGCGTGAGCGCTATCTTTGTTCCTGTGGTTAGTATAATTGCCGTTCTTACCTTTTTTGTTTCTTGGTTATTCTTTCACCAACCCGTGCATCAAGCACTGATGAGCAGCATCGCGGTGCTTGTCATTGCCTGTCCTTGCGCCATGGGATTAGCCACCCCAACAGCAGTGATGGTGGGCATTGGTCGCGCCGCCAAGAACGGCGTGCTGATCAAAGGCGGCAAGACCGTTGAAGCCTTTGCAGGTATAAAAACCATTGTCTTCGACAAAACAGGAACACTTACAACAGGCCAGTTTCAGATTAACAACATGGCCGTTTTTGGTGAAACGGAAAAGGCTGTAAAACAGCTTGTGTATAGCTTGGAGATGCACTCCTCCCATCCCATTGCCAAATCCATCGTGAAGGCGCTTGAAAAAGAGTCGACTGTATTGCCCTTGCTGCATGTTAAAGAAGAAAAAGGCGTTGGCATTAGTGCCACAGACCAGCAAGGAAACACCTACCAGCTTGGCTCCTATGCTATAGCAAAGCGCTTCACGAAAGACGAAGGCCACAGCATGTATCTGTTTCGCAACGAGCAGTTGATTGCCACGCTAGATCTTACCGACGAAATCAAAGCACAAGCAAAAGAGACGCTTGCCACGCTGCGTGCTTGGAACATCCGCTGCATTCTTCTTAGTGGCGATACGAAAGCAAAGTGCGACGCCCTTGCCAATGAGCTAGGTATTCAGGAGGTGTATAGCGAACAGCATCCAGCCGAAAAACTAAAAATCATCACAGCGCTCGCACAAGAAGGACCTACGGCCATGGTAGGCGATGGGATAAACGATGCGCCGGCATTGGCTATGGCAACGGTTGGCGTTTCGATGGGAGAAAGCACGCAAGCCGCCATAAACAGCGCCCAGGTCATCTTGCTAAACGGTCAGGACCTGAGCAGCTTGGTTTACGCCATCAGCATCAGTCGCCATACCTTAAAAACGATAAAGCAAAACTTGTTCTGGGCCTTCTTCTACAACAGCATCGCCATTCCGGTGGCGGCAGCGGGATTACTCAACCCCATGATCGGCGCACTCTCCATGGCCTTCTCTGATGTCTTTGTAATCGGCAATTCCATTCGTTTGAAATATAAAAAACTGAACCTTGGAAGACACTAGAAGCGCCGTTTTCGTCTCGTCGGGGTATGGTAACGCATTGTTGCTTATACCGCTCTTAAAGACCCTTAAAAAGCGTGGACACCAGCTCACCGGCGTGTTCACATCGCCCTTTGAAAGCGAGCCGTTTTTTGAGAACAGCGGCTTGTTCGAAGAGCTCGTGCCAGTTCGCAACGGCTCGCTGGCTGCCTTGTTCGCCATCAGCAGGTATCTCGAATTTGAATACATCTACCTCGACCGCTTAGCGGCCACACGAAAAAACATTTTGCTTGCTCACTTCATCGGCAAGTTTATCATCACGGCGCATGTGCCGCATAATCTTCCTGGCTTTTTAAAACGCAAACTGTTTCTTGTGCCGCCGCAAGAAGGACTGCATGATGCGCAGCAAATTCTCGGACTAGTTGATGCTGAAAATGCACGCAAGCCATTGAATTTAGAGGACATGCGTCTTCCTCGTCTGTTCAACACAAAAAAAACGGCATCGCTTTCAAAGCCATACATAGCGGTGCAATTGAGTGCCGGCAGCGGCGCTGCCTCCTTTAAAAATTGGCCAACGGAGCATTGGATCAGCTTATTAAAAGAGCTTGCTCTGGTGTTTCCAAATCTACACTTTGTGCTCTTGGGCGAAAGCGGAGAGCTTGATGCAGCCAAAACTGTGATGCAAGCCAATATTCCCAATGTGCAATCGGAGGTTGGAAAAACATCGCTGCACGAACTCGTTAGCATCCTCGACGAATGTCTTCTTTTTATTGGGCCCGACAGCGCACTGATGCACTTAGCGGCCGTTTCAGCAAAGCCTACCTTTACCTTATGGGGCGCTACCGATTTTTCTGTCTTCGGCTACGCAACAATAGATCCTGCCATGCACGAGGTTGTTTATCAAGATATAGCATGCAGGCCTTGCAGTGTTTGGATCAAGCCCAATGTTAGTCGCTTTAAAAATGCCGAGAGCTGCCCCGACCATCGCTGCATGAAGGAACTTCCCCTTGCAGCTGTCTTGCCCCGCTGCATCGCCTTTATTGAAAAGCAAATAAGCAACACGCTACGCCATGTTCAATAAAATAATTTGGACCCTGGGCAGCAAGCTTGTTTCCTCGGTGCTGAACTTTCTTATCGTCATTTTAACCACGCAACTGCTTGGTGCAGCAGGACGTGGCGAGATTTCTCTTTTGCTCATCGACATCACGGTGATCGCTATGGTGAGTGGCTTGCTAGGTGGACCGGCCTTGATTTATCTTACACCACGCAACGATTTATTCAAACTGCTCTTTCCCGCTACATTGTGGGCTTTGGTGTCCGGCTTGCTATGCACCACATTGCTTCGCGTGTTCAATTTGATTGCACCCGGACAAGAGCTTGATGTGTTTGCGATTGCTTTGATTATGAACCTGATGAGCATCAACAACACGTTGCTGACAGGGAGAGAGAAGATCCGCGAGAGCAACATCGTGAACATGATTCAGATTGTGTTAATGATTGCGGTGCTGTATTTCGTGTTGGTGATATTAAACGAACGCAGTTTACGCTCCTACCTCACTGCGATGTATGTGAGCTATGGTATCGGCTTGCTTGTAAGTTGGATATACCTGCGCCGCGAGCTGACTACCTTTACCCTTCACGGATGGCTTGATGTTATCAGCAAAGGACTCCGTTATGGATTCCATGCGCAATCGGCGAACCTGCTGCAGCTGCTCAACTTCCGTTTGAGCTATTACCTGCTCAATCACTACTTCAGCACGGCCTTGGTAGGTATTTATTCCACTGGCGTTTCTTTAGGCGAAGCGGTGTGGATCATAGGACGCAGCAGTGCTTCGGTGCAGTATGCGCGCGTATCCAACACCAACGACAAAGAGTACTCCAGGCAATTGACGCTGCGTCTTTCAAAGGTAAGTTTCCTCTTAACCCTCGGGCTTTTGATTCCTTTCTTAATTGTTCCTAAAGAAGTTTTTACTTGGATCTTCGGCCACGAGTTTGGCGATGTAAAAATGGTGATGCTCTGGCTCGCACCGGGCGTGGCCTCCTTCGGACTCACCATCATCTACGGCCACTATTTCTCGGGCATCGGAAAAATCTACTTGAACACCTTGGCTTCTGCCGTCGGACTCGTCATCACCTTGATTTTGGGCTTCAGTTTGATACCCACCTACGGACTGCTTGGCGCGGGCATCTGCTCCAGCGGCTCGTACCTCGGCAGCTCGGTGTTTTTAACCTGGGCCTTCATCCGCGAAACGAAAGCCACCACCAAAGAGCTGCTGCCCTCCAAAGCCGACCTCGCCTATTTCAGGGAGCAAGCCGCGCTGATGCTGGGGAATAAATAAAAAATCATTTACCGAATTTTTGTTTGCGTTGAAACCGCCTCGAAAAAAATTGTATATTCGTATACCCTGAAAGTAAAGCCATGACAAAATTCGAATTAAAAAAACTACTTGTTCATCGAATTACAGAAATAAACGACATTTCATTTCTGAAAGCAATTAAAACTATACTTGACTCCAAAACCGATAACGAGGTGTTGATGCTGAATGAAGATCAACGAAAGGAGATAATGTTGTCAAAAAAAGAAATTCAAAACGGGTTTTACACTGACCATGAAGTTCTTGAGCAACAGGTAAAAAAATGGGCAAGCAAAAAATAATCTGGTCCAACAATGCCAGTCAAAAACTCAACACTATTTTGGTGTTCTATGCCGAAAGAAATCAGAGTAAAGATTACTCCTTGAAATTATTTAAGCGGATAAACAAGGAAGTTAAAGTACTCACCAAGCAACCATTGATTGGTATTAAAACTGAGTTGGAATCGGTGCGAGGATTAATTATCGAGCACTTCATTCTCTTCTATGAAATTAATCATCAAAGTATAATCATTCATACGATCTGGGACAGTCGACAAAACCCGAATAGCTTGAAGATTAAATAAATTGTATTTTTCTACGCAACAAAAAAACTAGCCTTTTCTTGAGTAGAAGCATTGAATGATAATCAGAAGATTTGAGTTTTTTCATTTAACGACATAAGGCTGACAACATAAAAACCAAGCAGATTTTTTCTGCTGTTTTAAGATAACAAAGCAATACCCTCGAAGAGCTTCAAGAAAAATTGATTATTTACAGCCATCACGCAGAAGACAACCTGCTTGGATCGGCGAATCAATTTCTTAAAATATACGAGGACAGCGAAGGCAAAAGCCGCATGCCAAAGCTCAAAAAGACTTCCTGGAATGAAGTCAAAAACGGACGCGAGCAGCTTCGTACCTTGCCATACAAATTGACATAACACTGCTTGCTGCAGAAGATTACACGTCTGCTTTTAAGTATTATCGATAGCAAACGTTAGGGCCTTCATCCGCGAAACCAAAGCTAACACCAAAGAGCTACTGCCCTCCAAAGCCGACCTCGCCTATTTCAGGGAGCAAGCCGCGCTGATGCTGGGGAATAAATAAAAAATCATTTACCGAATTTTTGTTTGCGTTGAAATCGCCTCGAAAAAAATTGTTTTTTCGGGCGATAATGCTTGGACACATTATTGAAAAAAACGAAATAAATCAGAGCCGTAAACAATAAATAAAGGCAAGGCCGATTCTCAAAAGCATAGAGTAGTTTTAATTAATGCTTACTGCTTTCAACTCATTTCAAAGTAAAAAAAGAAACATTAAAATTTAACAATGAAATTTTTCACCATGGCAAAGAATCAAAAAATACATGTCAAAGGCATTGAAATTGCTGTATTTGCTCAAAACGAAATAGACCTTATCAGCCTTACTGACATGACTAAAAGTTTCAGAGAAGGTAGCGGCCTCATTGGAAAATGGATAAGCAACAAGAACACCTTAGAATATCTAGGTATTTGGGAGAAAATAAACAACCCCGATTTCAATTACCCCGAATTCGGGGTAATTGAACAAGAAGCCGGGGTGAACCGCTTCATTATGTCAGCAGGTCAATGGATTGAGCGCACAGGTGCTGTCAGCTTACTAGTCAAAGCAGGACGATTCGGTGGAACCTATGCGCATAAGGATATTGCCTTTCACTTTGCAATGTGGCTAAGTCCGGAGTTTCAAATTTATCTCATCAATGAATTTCAAAGATTAAAACAAGACGAAAACGAGCGTCTAAAGCTCAGTTGGAATTTACATCGCACCCTTGCCAAAGTGAATTACCACATACACACCGATGCCATCAAAGACAATCTGATTCCTAAAGCATTAAACAAAATTCAGATTTCCATGGTGTATGCAAATGAGGCCGATTTGTTAAATGTTTCCCTGTTTGGACTTACTGCCAAACAATGGCGCGATGCGAACCCCTCTATAAACGGTAATATACGAGATATGGCTACTATAGAACAACTTATCGTGCTTACAAATTTGGAGAGCATCAATGCGGTTTTGATTCAACAGGGACTGCCTCAAAGTGAAAGAATGCTGCAATTGAATGCAATTGCCATAAAGCAAATGAAATCATTACTAAAGCGCCCAAATACCCTAAACTCAAATAATGATGCACTGAATCTTTAAAAAGATAATTACGCACTCCTACATACCAAAGCCGACCTCGCCTATTTCCGCGAGCAAGCCGCGATGATGCTGGGGAATAAATAAAAAACCATTTGCCGGATTTCTGTTTGCGTTGAAACCGACTCGAAAAAAATTGTTTTTTCGCGTGCTTCGGTATTTATTCAAATCAAGGCTTTGCATTCCTGACTAAACAGCGATAAGAGCATATACACCACGCTTTCTAACTATCCGTATAATTTGAATTTACTGCAGGATGCTAACATGTATTGAATTTAAAATCATCATTCGTATCTGTATTATCAACATTTTCGTAATCCATAAACTATGAAAAACAAATTCTTCTGAAACAAAACAGGTATGATCTTGCTTGCTAGAAAATCCACCACCCCAATTTTAATTACCCCGAATTCATGGATATTGATTTAGAAAATGCTATTTCGGATGCCTCTTCATTAAAACAGGTTGCGTTTGTTTTGAAGTATAAAATGTCAAGTTTTTTGAGCAGAAAACTTGACAATAAAGATAGAAATAACTACCTTTGTAGCATGAACTTAGCAAGCCAAATGCGCACCCGGATTAAAAAGCTGCCCGAAGGGAAAACCTTTGGCTATGCCGATTTACGCCTTGCCAAAGAGCAGTACCAAGCTGCCGCCAAAGCCTTGGAGCGCATGCAGACCAAAGGCCTGATCAAAAAAATATCGAAAGGTGTCTTTTACAAACCCGAGCAAAGCGTTTTTGGAGAACTAAAGCCGGATTATCGGGAACAGCTGCGGCCCTATCTTTTTGAAAATGGCAAGCGTGTTGCCTACGAAACAGGTTATTCGCTCTACAACCGAATGGGATTAACCACCCAAATAGCTTACCGTATTAAAATTGCCAGCCGCAGCAAACGCATTTCCATTAACCGAGGATCCTTGAAGGCAGATGCCATAAAAAGCTATGCCGAAGTAAATGAAGCCAACTATGAACTGCTCGGATTGTTAGATGCAATAAAAGACATTAAAAATATACCCGATTGCACGGTGCGAAAGGCCCTCAAAATAGTGAGCTACCAAATTAGCAAACTGAACGAAAAGCAAATTGCCGACTTGGTGAAATACGCCCTGCTCTATCCGCCGCGGGTAAGAGCATTGGTTGGTGCGTTACTCGAATCATTAAACATACAGGCCAAGACCGAAAAACTCAAACAAAGCCTCAACCCGCTTACAAAAGTTAAGCTGGGTTTAAAAAAATCAGATTTACAAACCACAACTGATTGGTATATAGCATGAAGCTGCATCACAATGCAAAGCTGTTTCAAGATGCGATTAGAATAACAGCGCAACAACTGAATATCCCGCCTGAGTTTGTCGAAAAAGACTATTGGGTAACCTATGCTTTGCACACGATTTTCAATCATGAAATCGGCAAAGACAGCGTATTCAAAGGCGGAACGTCGCTATCCAAGTGCTACAAGTTGATCGATCGTTTTTCGGAGGATATTGATTTGGTAGTACTGCGACGAACAGGCGAAACAGACAGCAAGTTAAAATCAAAATTACACGCCATAAGCAGGGTTGTAGACAAGGTATTGCCAGAAGTGCGAATGGATGGTATTACCCACAAAAGAGGCATGAACCGAAAAACAGCACATGCCTATAACAAAACCTTTCAAAACGATTACGAACAAGTTAGAGATCTTATTATTTTAGAATCCACCTGGTTTGGATACTACGAACCATACACCACCAAAAGCATCGTTTCGTTTGTTGGACAGATGATTATCGATAACAAGCAAGCAGATTTAGCAAGAGAGCATGGACTTCTTCCTTTTGAGGTGCTCGTTTTAGAACCCACCCGAACCCTTTGTGAGAAAATCATGAGCTTGGTTCGGTTTTCGTATGGCATAGAACCCATAGCCGACTTAAAGAAAAAGATAAGGCACACTTACGACTTGCATCAGCTACTGAAACAGGATGCACTTAAAGCATTCTTGCATTCCAAGGCTTTTGACAAAATGCTTTTGAAGGTAGCCCGTGATGATGTAGCCAGTTTTAAAAACAACAACAAATGGTTAATCCATCATCCCGCGGATGCACTCCTTTTTAAAGATTTAGAAAATGCATGGAAGGAGTTGAAACCCATTTACAATGCACATTTTAAAAACTTAGTGTATGGCGAATTCCCTAAAGATGAAGCCGTTTTGAAAACATTAATTACAATACGCAAGCGCTTGATACAAGTTAAATGGACGATAGCCTTATAATGTTTAATTACCAAGCTGCCCTCCAAAGCCGACCTCGCCTCTTTCGGTGAGCAAGCCGCGCTGATGCTGGGGAGTAAATAACGGTTTACAGCTACCCGAAGGGCGGGACTTTTACCACGTAACTTGATTTGAAATCCGCCAGCTGGCGGATGATTAACCACAAAACTGTCTTTGGAACACGAAAACCCGCCTTTTGGGTAGGTGCTGTTATAGCCAGTGGTTTTTGTCCACCGACCTTGCAAACCATTGTCAGTATTGAGTTGTCGTGTCATTGAGTGTCGGCTGTGCTTTGCGTTTTATATTTTTTTTTGAAGCGTTGGAAATTTTTTAAAAACAATTTTTCTTTTAGGTCGGCTTTGCAAGCTCTATTAAAAACTTTGGTCGTGCGGTTGCTTATGCGGTTTTTTATTGTGCTTGCAAATTGCGTTGGCTATTTTACTTTTTCTTTCATTAATTCTGTTAATGTTACTGCAAAAGGAATTCCTGCTGCTGTCACATGATTATTTTTTGATTTAATTTCTTTGTATTGTTCTAAATCTTTAAAATTAAAACTTGCTCCTTTAAAGTCATTGCTTTCTTCTTTTTCTATTTCAATTACTAAATAATAGTCTTTAAGGTCGCTGGTTTTGTAACCAACTAAGCTTGTGCCTTTATAAACTTTGGGTCCTTTGCTTTTTATTTTGAAAACTCTATTTGCGGTATCTTTTCCTGATTCTCTAAGTAGTAAATATTTTGCATTAACAACATTGTTTTCCAAACTTAACGACCCTTTGTCGTCATCCATTCTGAAATTATATTTTCCTTCTTTCTTGTACCAATCAATATTCAAATTATTCTTGCAGTATCCAACTAATATAAATGTTTCGTCTGGTATTATTTTTTCGTTTTTTTCTGTGTCAAAATACTCAGGCATTGGTTCGCTTAAAATATTTGGAGTAACATCATCATCCAAGTATTCCTTCTTTTTCTTTTTATGTATTTCGTAAGATTTAACTGCGGTAAATTCTCTTTGTGATGCTCTATCTAGTAGGTGATTAATTACACTGTCAATGAACTTACTAAGTTCTGTAACTCCAGTATTTTCGGATGATGGTCTAATTGCAAAAGCACCTAACCCTGGTATTATTTCATGAAACCCCTTTAATGGCTTCTGATTATCTGTGCCTGGATATAAAATATAAGCACCACCTGTTCTTCTAATAGCATCTTTATAGGCATGCATTTTCAATAGGTCAGCGTTTTTATATTTACCTTTTCTTTCCTCTTCTTTTTCTTCGTTTAATTCCTTTTCTACTGCTTCTTTAATTTCTTCTTCACTCAAGTTTGGGTCAATGTCAGGTTTAATAACATATTGGTCAACCTTGTATTTTGAATCAAAATGAATATGAACTATTAACTCTTTTTCTTCGGCTGAAATTTCTTTTAAATCAGCGGGCCAAATTGATAAAGTATAATCTGGTCTTAATGTTTTTGTCCAGCTACCAGCAGATTTTTTATCATCCTTGTTGATATATTCTGTTCCTCCTGTAAATGTCCGATTGTAAGAGAATTTAATTTGCAATTTTCTATTTCCAGAATCATAAACTCCTTCTAATGCTGTGTGCTTGCCTGATTTAACCATAACATTTAAACCATCATTTGTCGGAACAATTAAATGTTCATAGGGCTTTTCGTCATATTGGTGTTGATTGATCTTAAATTTTTCTTTTATTAAATCATATAATGTAAAAAACAGCCAATATTCATAAAGAACGGCTATATCTCTTTTGCCAGCGTTATAAACATCTTCTCCTCCTTGCCATATTAGTTTTGCAGCTAAATCAAATTTTAACCAAGCACTCAAAATTTCTCTATAGCCGCTTTTTCTTTGAAGTACTGGACTATTTAATTTTAGAGTTATTGGTCTAGATATTTCTTTAAAAAACGGATGGTTTAAGTGGTTTTCTAAATTGTTTATTAATACTGCGGCTTCCTTTTGGGCTCTTTCATATTTGAAATTTGCAAAAAGATTGAAACAGTCTGTTGAAAATTTTAAAAACACTTCAACAGCATGCTTGATAAATCTGTTTTCTGGGGTATCAATGGTTTCGACCTTACGGGTGCTGATTATTTTGGATGGAACATCTTTAATTTTAAAATTCTTTGTAAGAAAATGCTCAGCAGGCAATTCAAAACGATTACTTGCAGAAACTAATTGGCGAATATTTGAATTGGTAATTCTTCGTAAACTTCGAATATCTTTTAGCTCTTCATCTTGTTTCCATTGAGTAGTTGGTGAAGAAATGATTTTCTGGATAGCTTCTGTAAATTCGTTTGAACCAATTAGCGATTGTACAAATGCAAAACGTTGGTAAATAGTTTTGTTATCCTTTTCAAAGTCTAATTCGTAATGTTGATTAATTGGTGCATTTATTTGCATCAATAACTCGGTACATTTTTCTGTGATACTGTCTAACATATAACGATAGTTTTCTCGATAGCTTTTATCAAGTTCACTATTCATTTTAGTTGCTAATACTTCAACGGATATATTCTTTTCTTGAAACTGTTTATTACTGTCCTGCACAAATAGGCTTAATGTGCCGACATAAATATTGGGTGTAATTCTACCTGATGAATTATCACGATTAGAAGTGCTTATAATTCCTTTAATAGAAGTGTATAAACGATAGTTCTCATTACTTAACTTATATTCATAACTTCTACCTTCTAACAATTGAACAACCGCTTCACCATTGGTTATTGCTTCATCTTCATTAACTAAAAACAAAGAATTGTCGTATTCTTCATAAATGGTAAGTGACAACTTATCATTTAAGTTTGTAATATCTATTTCTATATGTTTTTTAGATTCACGCATAAATTTTAAGCTTCTGCATAACTTGTAAATCCATTTTCCATGGCGTTTTTATGCATTCTTGAAATTTTTTCAAATGATATTTTGTATTTTATCTTATCTAATGAATCTGTTGGCAATTTATCAAATGGTATAAAGTATGTTTTTCTAAAATCTTCATCTTTTCCATCAAAATCTTTTACTGCATCCTTTACGCAAAATTTAGCAAGAGTGGTTAATGCTGTATTGAGTTTACTTCTTGAACCGTGCAATTTTGGTAGTAATTTCTGCATTATGGCAATATCAAGTAAGTTGTCGCCAGCTTCGCCAAGTTCTTTTAGCATATACATTAACCTTCCAATTTCGCTTGCAGTTCTATATCCAAATTCAGCCCCTGATTTTTTCAACTCAGAAAAGAATAGTTTCAAATCTGCTTCCGATGGTTTCAGATTCTTATCAGTTTCTTGTAATGCCATTGCCATAAAGCCGCCCGACATATTTGCCCCTTGAGCCTTTAATAACTCCATGTCTAGTTTTATATCACTTGCAATAAAATCTGCTAAATCCTTTTCAGTTAATCTAAATTCAATTGTGTTTGCTCTGTCTAAAACCTTTGGACTAAACATGTAGGTAGTTTCATCAATATTTACAGTGCCTATAATGAATAAATTTTTAGGAAGTTTTAATGTTTGAGGAATAGTGATTAAATCTTTTGTTGGTTCTGGTAGTATTTTATGAAGTGGAATGGTATCTCCAGATTCCATGGTGCTCAAAAAATCAGCAAAATAACGTTCAACGTGACTTAAATTCATCTCATCTAATATCAAGAAGTATGGTTTTGTGGGATCTTCTGTATTCTCAATATTTTGCTTTGCTCTAATCATTAAATCTAAAACGCCATTTTCAGGGCTTACATATTCTTCTTTATTTAATGCATTTGGATAACCTAAAAGAGGTTCGCGGTTAGTCCAATCTGCACCAACAGGTACAATTACATACTGAGATTCATCCACTGTAATCCATTGAGCAAAGGCTTGTGCCAATTTTGTTTTACCTGAACCAGAAAGACCACTGCAAATTACAAATGGTTTCGTGCACAAGGATGCAATAAAACGCTGAATAAGTTGAGGAGAGAAAATTAAGCCTGCTTCTCCAGTTTTTAACTGAAATGAGTCTATATCGAAAGGAATTTGATTAGAAAATCTTTTTTTCAAGGTTACTTTTTTTAATGCTTTTTCTTCTAGCATGACCTTAGTCTTTAATAGTGTCGATTTATAAATGGCAATCAATGCATCTAAATCTTCATTAACTTCCTTTTCTTCCAATTTTTTTTTAAGATCATAAACTTTGTAAACAAATGAGTCTCCATATTTTTCAGCATTCTTACTATAATTGTTTAAAAAGTATTCATTTATTTTTATTCCTTTTTGAAGATTCCAAGTTCTATTTGGTTCTTTAGTTTCGCTTACACCATAAGCAAGAATTAGTATATTTTTTTCTTTATAATAAAGATACACAGGGTAAATTCCATTTTGAACGGTGTCGTTTTCACTCAAGAATGCTATCCAAGGAATAGCTGATGCACGGCCCGTACCAAATTTAGCTTCAACTTTTAAATCGTTATAAATTAATTCTCTTTCTTGATTGAATTCCTGAACACCAACTGTTCCTTGCCCTGTTACTTGTGTATCAGAGACAACAATGAATTTTTTTAGTTCGTTATAATAGCTCATTATCTAATTTTTTTGCTTGAAATTTTAAAAAGCAACATGTTCAAGCTCTATGTTTTTTGTTATTTTTTTTACAACTGATTATGTTTGTTAAAAATTTCATCTAAATGATATTGTATGAATTCCTTTTTAGGAAAATATCTTTGTGGAGAAATTAATAATTGATTCTCTATCGGAGCAAAATATTTTCCATAATAATCAGCTTGTTTTTTCTTTTTCAATTTATCTGAAATTAAAATATGATAGCTTTCATTCACTGCAATTAATCCTTTATCAAATGCTTTATCGTAAAGAGCAGAAAGGCAAATTCCGTTTTCAGGATTTAATCTTTCCTCTTCATTTTTTGACCAAGGAATGATGTGGCTTGCAAAAAGTAATTCTTGTAAATCAATCCCTGTAATTGCACATTTACCTAAATAATTAGCGACTACAATTTGCCTGAAAACATTTTGGTTTACTCTGGTTTTAACTTCACGAAGTTTTGTTTCGCCTTTCAAATCCTTTATATCAAAAAGTATTTCATCAAATTTAGATTCGATTGTTAAGTTTTCTTTCTGTGCTAATATATTTTCACTTTCAAAAATTAAAAGTTCTTTATTACCAAAAAACTCATCCCAAATAGGTTGGCATTGTTTTACTCCCCCGACCATTCCTTTAACTCCTCTATCTTGATGATAAGGGTCGCAAGCTGCAAAATTGGTAAGCCTTATTGCAATTGAATTTACAGTTCTTCCAATAAGTTTTGCCATTTCTATAATTTCTGGCGTTCTAGTGTGCATTTTGCCAAAAGGCAATTTGAGATACAAGTTGAAAACAAGTATTAGTTCTTCCCGAGACCAAAGTTTTCTTTCCATCGTTTTAGAATTAAGCAGCCATTAATGGGGGGACAGCATTGCCAATCATTTTAAAAGCAAATCCCTGGCTTCCAATAAACTCAAAGTCATCAGGAAATGATTGTAATAGTGCAGCCTCTTTTACTGTAATACTCCTTGCCTGATTAACATCAGGATGTATAAACATTAATCCATCTTTGTATAAGTGAGCAACAACAGTTGGCGAGGGTTTATCCCATTCTAGATTTCTGTATTTCGCATGATTCGATTTTTTTCCCATTAAATCATTATAAAAGGAGATCTTATTTTGAGACGAACTTTTGTTCATTTCATTTTTAAGCCAATTCCTGAAAATTGCAACATCTCTTTCGTTGTGAAATCTAGCATCGTGAAATTTCACATTACCTTCTTTAACCAATTCATGAGAAATATTTTTACCATTTACCTTTTTCTGTTTTTTTAAAGGCTTAAATTTTGGTAAATGGCCAATTGCATCTTGTACATTTTTAGGAGTGATTTTTTTCTTTAAACTGTCTAATTCATTATATAATTCTTCCAAAGAGATTTTAGTAGATTTTTTTACTCCAATTATGATAACCCTGTTTCTTTTTTGAGGAACCCCTAATTCAGAAGCTGTATAAACAGATTTTTTAAGTAACTCAGGTTTCCTAATTTCATAACCCACCTCATTAAATGCTTCGTAAATCCTTTCTGTAACAGGCTTACCACCTGGCGTAGCACTTAATAATCCTGGTACATTTTCAAAAACAAAAACTTCGGGCTTAAACTCATCAACTACTTTCACGAAACTTTCGAAAAGATAATTTCTGTAGTCATCTTTCATCGAATTTTTATCTTGAGCCCTTCCGGCAATTGAATACGCTTGACATGGGGGGCCTCCAATAATTAAATTCACTTTTTGTTTACCAATTAAACCCCTTAATCCTCTCGTCTCTATTAGCTCATGATTGGTTGTTGAGTATTTTACAGAAGTTTCATTTTCCCATTTACCCTTTATCAACTCGTCTGTTTTTTGAATATCAAAATGGATTACTCTTTTTAAAGCATCTTCTTCTGAATGGTTCCATTTTTCAACTAACCTATTTCTAAGTGTTGTTATCATTGGCATTTCCCATTCTACATGAGCTAAAGCTTCATATTTGCCTGATTGCAGAAAGCCTTCGCTTAAGCCACCACAACCAGCAAATAAATCTATAAATGTGAGTTTGCTCGCTTTTTTAATTGCCATTTCTTTATTTCTACTCAATTTATATTGCTTTGATTTTGTAAAACATTTAAATTCTTCATCTTTCTACTACCTTAAATTCATAATCCAAAAAAATTGAAAACCGAACTAAGTAATCAACTGTAATTCCAAATTTTCCATTTTCAATTTTTGAAATTGTTGAACGGTTTATATCCATTTTTTCTGCCAATTGTTCTTGGCTGTAGCCTCTTTTCTCTCTTACAATTCTAATCTTGTCACCAAGTTTTAGTCTGTAATCTTTAATTTGTTCTTCTGTTGCGGATAATTCTGCCTTCATAGAATTGCTTGTTAATTCACAAAAAGAGTTCCTGTGTGTTCTTTACCGTTTTCGTCTTCAATTGTCAGATAAACATTTGTTTCCACGCCTTTAACGTCTTTGGTCAAGTCAAGCATTATTTTCTGTTCACTCACTTTTACAACTGTTCCTGTTGCTTGTGAATAGTCGGCTTTGTTGATAGTTACATTGTGACCAACAAGGTCAGCAGTGTCAACTTCTACAACTTCGAGGTCGTCTAACTTAACTGTGTTAATGGAAGGGAAGGAAAGTCCCGTGTTTAATGCTTTGATGTCAGCCCTTGGTCTTTCATCGTCTTCGATAATTTCTAAAACAACGTAAAGCTGGTTGGGATTTTCGTCTGGTAGCGGTGTATGAAACTTTGCTACTTGTCCAATTTTGTTTGGTCTCATTTTTATTGTTGCAGAATTTATTGCGTTGCCCCCGCTGTTAAATTATTTAATTGGTCAAAGATATAAATTTCAATTTTAAAAGGTGCAATATATTGAACATATTTTTCAACATGTTATTCGTGTCAAGTTAATAGTTGTTATAGGTCCGTTGGCTAAAAAGTGGCTCTTTTGGCTTTGCCCAAGGGTCGGCCTTGAGTATCGGCCTAATGGCTGTCCCGTTAGAATATGGTCGAAATTTTGGTCACGTGTTAAAATGGTTTGTCTTTGCTTTAAAGTTTAAATTTTGGTCGGTCAGTTCGTTGT
>CANFOZ010000045.1 GCA_947448795.1 Bacteroidota bacterium | reverse complement strand
TTCGCCCAGAGAACATTACCAACTACATCATATTTCACTGTAAAAATATCCGTACCACCTGAAGATGTTAGTGTGAAAGCACCAAAAGTAATAGGAGTTCCAAATGAGCCTGTTACATAGGTATTGCCGCTGATGTCGGCGGTAATTCCCATTCCAGCATTTGAGCTTGTTCCGTCTGTACTTCTTGCCCAGAGAACATTCCCGTTTGCATCGTATTTAACTGTGAAAATATTACTTGTACCCTCACTTGTAAGGGTGTCACTGCCAAATATTAAGGTGGGCGAAAACATCCGTCCAGTAACAAACACATTTCTATTTCCGTCAGTCGTAATGCCCAGGCACCATGCATCCTCTGAATTAGTTCCATCTGAGCTTTTCGCCCAAAGAACATTTCCGTTTGGATCGTATTTCACTGTAAAAATCTTAAAAGATCCGAATGACATTGTGAGAGTGGTAGTACCAAAAGTAATGGAGGGAGAAGTAAAATAGCCCGTTACGAATACATTGCCGCTGTCGTCAATGGCGATGCTGTTGCTCTGATCACTGCTTGTACCGCCCGCGCTTTTCGCCCAAAGAACATTCCCGATTGAATCATATTTCACAATGAAAATATCAAACATAGTTCCTGTTGTATCTCCATTTGTCAGCATAGTGGAGCCGAAAGTGATGGAGGAAGAAGCAAACCGGCCCGTTACGAGTACATTACCGTTGTGGTCTGTGGTTATGCCAAGACCCTCATCAAAACTTGCGCCTCCAGCACTTTTCGCCCAAAGAACATTTCCGTTTGTATTATATTTAACCGTGAAAATGTCATTAGCACCTGCATTGGTAAGTAGAGTGGATCCAAAGGAAATAGAAGGGCTCCTGAAATTACCTGTTACCAACACATTTCCGCTTTCATCGGTGGCGATACTGTTGCCGGAATCATCAGGACTTGTTCCGCCCGCACTTTTCGCCCATTCCCATGATTGCGCTTTTGCAAAAAGGGAAATTGAAAGCACGATAAATAATGGAAGAAATATTTTTTTCATTGTAATAGACAAATAAACATTTCCATATTGCATTTTTCAGTTGTTTCAGATTTTTATACGTCACTTTAAAAAACCAATCCGGTAGTAAAGCAAACCCGCCCTGGAATTGGCTTTTACAAATAATATTTAATTCCTGTTTGTAATCTTTACAAATCTATCCCTGACGGTTTCTTTTCCGTCCACCTCAACTTTGTAGATAAATAGCCCTTCTTCAATTATAGTAGAGCGAATGGTTATTGTGCGTTTTTCATCCATTAAATTAGCACGGAATACTTCTCTTCCAAGCAAATCAAAAATAATTATGGATGCCTGACAACCGTTAGGAATGGAATAATCAAGAAACAAATCACCTCCGGAAGGATTGGGATAAATTTTCCCGATAAAAGTTTCCGGTGTCGGGGACTGAAGATTATCATTTCGTGGCTTGGAAGCAATTCTTGCTTCCGGCTCTTCCTCCATGTCAGGATCAATTCCAAGCATGGTTCGGGCGAGAAACACGCCTTCACCGCCAGTTGCAGGATCCTGAAATGCAATCTTTTCAAGCGTTGAATAATCGTCAGTCGTAAAATTGAAAAACTCATAAGGAACATACTGCAGGTAAATGTTATACACTGATAATCGGTTACTTTCTACCAAGTTGGAAGGAGCAACCCCGTTCAATGTAGTCCTTGCATTTTCATAATCCTCATTCGAAATGAATGACCATGCTCGTTCTAAGACTCCAAGCGCTGAATTATCGCATCTCGATTTAAAGTCCTGATAAATTGAATCATGCTCGTTACCCATGTTAAGTAATGTAGGATCATCAATAATTGATCGGTAGGCGTGTTCTTTATCAAAGTAGGCGAATTCCTCTTCATTATTCAAATATTCCGCAGTTCCCTTTACTATTTCTCCAAAATAATTATCCCTTTCCTCTATAGACAATGGACTTGGAATATTTCCCCCGCCGCCGACTCCAATCTGGGCATTGTTAGTAAAATTAAAAACGGGGCAATCATTGGGTAAAGTGTATGGGTAATTATTTGGTGTGGGCGAAGGCGGGAACCATGACGCCGGCTGAACATTATTTGGTAATGCCCCAATTTTATACCATTTTGTAAATGCTGAAATTCCCCCACTAACTAAATTTGGACTGATGTTCGAAGTCCACACATTACTAAATTCGTAAGTAGTAGTTCCGGAAGCATAGCCCTGAGTTCCAATTTTTGCATTAAATAACCGAACTCCGTTATAGCATGAAGACATTTTATTTAATATGAGTCGGCTATTTGTGCAGATATTTTGCATTTTTATGCCCGTGCCTGTATTCATAATAATGCCGTTAGAAGCGGGATTATGCCCTGCAACATAAAGCCCCGGAGTATTTATTCCGTAAATTCCTATCAGTTTTGAGGTATCGCTTGCAGCGGGGTTGCTATTGGGATGAAAAATAGTATTATACGAAATGTTCACAGGGGAACTACTTGCTTTTATTCCAACTCTTGTTCCCAAATTTCCGGCAGGAAAGATAATATTATTTTTATTGATCATAAGAGTCCGGGTTGTAGATAGATAAATTCCGTTGTAAGATTGCCGAATAGTATTGCTGCAAATGGAACGTGTTACGTTTCCATAGGGAGGTGGCGCAACATAATTTGAACTCTGTACGGAGATTCCGTAATTCGCCCAAGCTGGGCTGATCATGTTTATCTGATTGTTGTTAATATCAATCTGCCCCTGATTCGCATAGCTAATACTGATCCCGTAAGATGGATGGTTTGTGCCCGCATAGAAATTGTCTAATGTGTTTTTTACAATCTGAATGAATCCGTTATGAGAATTTCTAATTAGAATACCCTTATTGATCTGAGTGAAAGAATTTTTCAAAATGTAAATATTCCTTTGGGAATTATTCTGAGAAAGGACACCTGCATAACAGTTTGAAAAAGAGTTACTTTCATACGGCGATAATACTCCACCAACTGTTAATCCAACAGTAGGTATGAGAACGGCAGGATTTCCGTGATCATATATTGCAACACCTGAAGAAATGCATTGACAACCTAGGTTATCTGAACAAGTTCCGGCTAGACAGCAATTCTGAAGGTAGCAGTAAGAGCCAAACGAATAGTTTGAAAAATTTGAAAACTTGTTATTCTTTATAATTACATTGCTTCTTACGGAATGAATTCCGAAATACATATTGTCAAATTTATTATTTGGTGTTGAAGAGAATGGTATACCAATTGCGATGTGGTTTACATCGTTCAATTCGATTCCGATATAACTTTTTGTGAAGGAATTATAAGGCGGAAGCAATCCTGCTGAAGATTCAAACCTTGTATCATAAACAATTCCTGTATGATTTCCAGAGAATTGATTAACAACGATGCCTTTGTAGTTATTATCAAATAACGTGCGATTAATTTGATAATATGCACCGAAATCTGATACTACTGCTGTGATACCATCCCTGATAATAGTAGGGCAACTTGCAGAAAAGGATGTTGATATGAATTTTGCACTCGGTTCAGAAAGCCAGATTTTATCCCACATTACTCCATTACACGCTTCTACTTTTACAGCATCGAAAGTTAAAGTAGCTCCCTTCTCAATTTTGATTTGAGCATAAGGGCCCATTCGAATAATTATTTTTGTAAACATGATCGACTTATCAACATGGAATACGCCATCGATAGCAAAAATTATTGTGCCATTTACACAATCGTAATCTCCGCCAATAACAGCAGGCCATTGACTGGCATAATCACTGTTCAGCAACTGACTCGCAGTAAAAGTTGACGTTGGAACATTGGATGAGTTGGGTGCTCCGGAGCAGCAATTCGTATTAACATTAACGGTAACACTTGAACTAGTTGAGCATCCAATGGCATTTGTTGACGCAACGGAATAAGCAGTTGTATAGCCCGGATTGGCAATTACAGTTGATCCTGTTGTAGTATTCAAACCTAATGCGGGCGACCATGTGTAATTTTGTCCGCCACTCGCAGTAAGGGTGCTTGTTTGCCCGCACGCAATGGTGGTTGGGGATGCCGCTACTGAAATTACGGGGCCGCTGGTTAAACTAACCTGAGTTGATGCCGTACATCCGCTAACATCAGTAACAGTCAGGTAGTAATTTCCTGATAGATTAATCGGGCTGTAATTTAGGCTTGTTGCACCTGTAATTGGACTCCCACTTGGGTAAACACCGGAAAACCATTGATACGCAGAACATGAACTGCATGTAGTAACATTATAGCAAGAGCTTTGGCTAACTATTGGACTTCGCATGAATTGAAAGACATAAGGATTACGAATCGCAGGCCCAGTTATAGAGGGGATTGTGCCAATGGTAACAGTTCCATACATCCAACCAGTCCCAATTGTTTTATTGCAGCTTGTAACCGCAATATCAGTAAGCTCAGAATTCACATTTGTGCATAAATAGGGAGATACCTCTTGACATATTCCTGCTGAAGAATAATTTGCGATATACAAACCTGGAATAGAAGGAACACAGCTTAAACAGGTTCCAAAGTTTGAAGTTTTTTGTTTACCGCAGATGTTAATATTACATTCAGTCGGAGCAGTAGTAATTCCTAAAGCACTAAGAAAATTATTACCACCTGATGTTGCTGTACTAACCCAATTTGGATTTCCGCTAAGGCTGTATTGCGCTACAAAAATATTTCGATATGGGCCAGAGGCTCCAGGAGAAGGAGCACATGATCCGCAACCTCCGAAATCCGAATTGCCATAGATTGTCCCGACAATATACGCATTAGTGTTTCTTATCGCGATATCGTTCCCAACATCCGTAGAATTTGAACCAGAGGTTGTATACGCCTTGTTAGCCCATAAAAAACTCAAAGAAGATGAATAACCGGCAATAAAAACATCATCGGTTCCGGAAAAACTGATCAAGTTTGTTGTACTTGAAAATTTTATTGAATTTCTAATCCAACCCGTGATATAGCATTTGCCCGATGCGTCGACACCAATCGCATTTGCATTAGAATATGATGTTGTTGTTAAACCCTCAGTAAATACAGAATTCTGGTAATTCCCATTTGTTCCATAAATAGCAATGAATGAACTGGTATTGTTTGTCGTTGATAATAAAGTAACCGGAGCAATGCTTTGCGAATAAAACGTAATTTGTTTATCGCTATGTCCTGTTAAGTACAATTTTGTCGCGGAACCAGTTCCGATTGCTTTTATGCCGAACGCGATTTGGTCTTTATTGACAGTTCCTGCATTATCGCCTGTATTGGAAACCCAAAGCCGGTTACCTGATGTGTCATATTTCGCAACAAACATGAAATATCCTAAATTATTAACAGGCGGGGTATACGATGAAAGTGATCCGGGTGTATCAAAAAATTTTACAGTATATCCCCACCAAGCTACATTTTGCCAGTAGCCAGCTATATAAATATTGTCAGAGTCGTCAATTGTTAAATCATTTACTTCGGCAGTATAAGAGCAAAGAATATTTTGAACCCATAAACAAGTTCCGCTAGGACTGTATTTTGCAAGGAAACCGTTCATCTGCCATTGACTTCCCGATACTGCGCTAAGGGTACAGCTTGCACAATTTCCAAAATTAATTACTCCATTATATACCCCTGAGATGTATACGTTTCCATGGCTGTCATAGGCAACGGCCCTTCCTTCGCTGAATCCATTATTTGAAATATGATTCGCCCAATTGCAATTTGCAGACGGCATTGAGGATGAACCATTCCCGGCAAAAGAATAATTATTTGCAAACAAGAAGGACGAAGGGAATTTATTCGGCAACATGTTAGCCTTGATGTTTCCTTTAGCTAAAAACGACGCATAGCCTCTTACAGAATTGAGCAAATTAATTTCATGGGATGCGAGTAAATTTCCAAAAAAGTGCGCGCCCTTTATAGTAACATCACCATGCACATTCCAAAAAATATTTTTAGGTGAAACACCATCCACTATTTCAATAATTGCGTTTTCATCAATAATGAGAGTGCCCGAAATATTTATTATGTAAATGGATGAGCTTGTACCAACAAAGCGCAAAGAACCTCCATGAATAATGGCATTACCAGATATATTATGGACTCCACTGGTTAAAGTTTGTCCGTTTAAATCCTCAGGAATTATTATTCCATCTAAGCTATCGATTACGGTTATTACCGAATCTAAATTTGCTAGTGCAGGCACAACATCGCCCGCGCCATTCGCATCAATTGCAGATTCTGATTCAATTAATTCATTAATAGACGAATTGGCACCGGCCTTTCCAAGAACGTGTATCGGTTGGTTAGCTGAAATTGATTGACCTGACAGAATTCCGTAATCTCCTGCAATGCCAAGATCTGGGGTGTTTTGGGAATATAATGGGTAACTAAGCAACGATGCCCAAAACAAATAAATGATTTTGAAAATCAAACTACCTGTGTTTCTTTGGCAGAATTTTTTTGCAAAATTGATTATTTTTTTCAATATATTCAGTATTTAGCGAGAAGAATGTTGCCCAGAATTCATATCAAAGGTATAAAATTCCACTTGACTTCGGCAATGCATCAGCAGTGATTCTGTTTTTCCGTGGAGGAGTGGAGGTCCATTTTTCAGGATTACGGGCTCGCTATCGCACAACTCGAAATCTTGGCTACAAAAATTGCCGGATCGCGCTTGAAGGAGTTGATGCCCCGACTGAACTCGATCCAATCGGTGCAAACCTATGTGATCATCGATGCCGATAAATCTTTGCATGGCTTGGATGGAGAAGACGAACTTGCTAATTGAACAACTGCTCGCTGAATAAATCAGTCGATCTTGTAAATGTAAATCGTTTGATTCCGGTTGTGCCTATTGATTCGGTGCAACAGATCATCGATGAAGCTTGGATGAATCGTTGTTTCATAGGTCAAGCTTGGGTAATAACTTTTCATTTTCGCAACACGTGCTTCAATGTTTTCATCCTGCAAAAAGAGTATGTAATTCGGTCGATCGGGATACGGAATTTGTTTTAGATAGGGGATGAACTCGTCCAGCTTGGTGTCGTTCACGATATCTTGAAAATGCGCCCATCGGCCCCAATAAAAATCGGGCATAAGCATGCGAAAGTCCCGATTGGAATCCTCCATGATATACGCGCGCGCATCGCCTTTTTTGCGCAGGTAAGTCATCGCTTCCACCTTGTCTTTCTTCGTGTAATGCAATGATATTGGCACCAATAAAATAAGATTCAAGATCCAAAAAACAGCAATGCATCGTTTATACAGCAACGCATGTTTTTGCCAGAAAAGGGATTCTGCTCGAAACGACTGCCAACCCATCAAACCAGCCATAATTAAAAAGGGAATGGCGGGCAAGATAAATCGCTCCTGCCTGTTTTGAAAATAAAAATGAAAGAGTAGGAAAACCAGGGCGGGCAAAGTTAAAAGCAGGTGCTTGGCAAAGGATCGAGCATAGCCAAAAATCAGGAAGAAGCTAACGGGAGGAAGCAGCATCCCGAGTATCAGAAAAATATAGTTGTACCACGGCATTCCGCCATAGCTACCGGCGTTCTCAAGATTATAGCGCACATATTCGCCAAATTCCGCGAAAGGCCTTCCCCAAACAAACAGATCGATGCCGCCTTGCACCACAAGGACACATAAGGCATACGCCAAAGCAAAAACGACGAGCGGGCGCCACTGCCTCATCCATAACAAAACACCACAGGCGCCGACGAAGAACAAGGCCGTTTGAAAGCGCACAGAGAACGCTATTCCAAAAAGCAGACCGCCAAACAGATAATCCAACAAGCGCTGTTTTGGTGCTCTCATCAACATCCAGGTGCCTGCCATTAAAGGCACTATACATACTACTTCCACCAAATTTCGAACACTTAAGAATGGCATAAACCAAAGCGCCGCTAAAAGTAATCCTCCTTGCAGAGCTACTTCTTTGTTGCTGCTTTTTTCTAAAATTCGATAGCCGTAATAAATGACTAAAAGCGAGAGTAAGGCATGCATCAAGCGAATTAAAAGCATGCGTGTTTGTGGCTCTGCTATACCAATCCAGCTCATGCCTTTTAACAGCAGAAAATGAATGCCCACATAAAAAAAACTATGGCCCGATGGCACACCGCTGTTTTGCGGAAGCCAATTGTTGTAATCGTAGCCATCAACCCAGCTCTGAGCGGCCTCGATGATGAGGAAATGGTCGTCGTGCCAACCGTAGCCCTTGGACCAAACGACGGAAACCAAGCGCAACAAAAGACCTATCAGCAGCAGGTAAAAAAGAGGTCTTTTCTCCAAGCGCGCATACGCCATTTTAAAATAGTCATTGATCATGCTGCTAGCTTGTTTTGGGTGTGAAACGAATGAACATATAGCGCCACTGCAAGGATGCACAGGTTTCCGATCCCGATGAACCCGTTCTCAGTCATCCAAGTTGATGCTGTTTTACCCACGAGATCGCCATAGTTTGCACCGTAACAGAGAAAGGCGATGAAGGCAAATTCGGCCAAGGCAGGATACCTGCGTTCGGCGAGCCCATTCAAAAGATAAACGGCTATGGGCAGCGTGAACAGGAAATGTTCGGTGTCGGTATTGGTGATGCTTGGAATCAATGCAAGCAAAAAGAGAAACCAAAAATTGAGATCTACCCTGCCCTCTTTTATGCGACTGAAAACAATACGCCCGAAAACAAGCATCAGCATACTGGCTAATGAGTATAACAGGTAGTGTTTTACAGAAACAACAAAGGGACTTAAAACCAAACGATAGAGCAGCGAATAAACAGTATTGGGATAATAGAGAAAGTCGACATTGTGATCCGACATCGCTTGTATCCATTGCTGTGTTAAGTTGGTTGAGAAGAGGCGGTCTGCAAGAAAAGGCAAAAGCAAACCAACACCCAGAGAAAGCAAAGTGAATGCAAAAACCGCTAGCTGTCCGGACAGAAAAAGCAAGGGCAGCAAGATTAAAAAATGCGGCTTGATAAGCATTATCAAACCCAGCAAGATGCTGGCCCGGGTGCGCTGTTTTCGGTTAATGTCGATAAGGGCTTGCATCGACAGCAGCAATAAAATCATATTGATGTTACCCAAGTGAAGCTCGCGATACAATTGTGATCCACAAATCAACACCGCAAAAGTGCGAATGAGCGTGGCTCTTTCTTTTTCATGTGGATAAAAGGTGTCTGCCACAAAACGCTCGATGATCCCGATAACAAGCAGTGAACATCCTGCTAAAACAAAGTAGTAGAGCAGCTTTGCTAGCTCTAGCGGCACTAGTGCAAGCGGCACTGTTAGCCACAGAAAAAAGGGTGCGTATTTGTAGTATCCCGAGCCAATACCAAAGGTTACGCCATACACTTGCTCGCCATGCAGATAGGCCTTTGCAGCGCTGTGATAGACTTCAAAATCGTGCAGCATAAAACGATGATTGATCTGCTGCAAAATAAAAAACACGATGATAAACAAGCCAAAAACGATAGCAAATCGATCACGAAAAAAAGGCAGGTACGAGGGCTTTAATGACATGCTACTTATTCTTTCGCGCTCACCGCGATAATTTGAATCTTCCGCTCGAGCATTGCTTTTCTGCTATACACCGAGTTGCGCTGATCCTGATAGTTATCACTTACACCCGCATCTTCCGTTTCGCCCACACTAAGCTCTTCGAAAACAATGCGTCCTTTTTTACTTCCTGCTGGTGGCGGTAGTTCCGACATGTACTCAAGAAAAATTCCATTCCCATAGGTCATGAAATAATTCGTTAAACTAGCCGTGCGTCGATGTGCTAGATTTTTGTTGTAATCGGTGGATGCCAAAGGACTGCAATAGCCACGCGTGGTGATCCGAACAACTTTTCCGTTTTCTACATTCTCCAATGTCAAGGCTGCAAACTTCTCCAAATCTTCAAAGCCGTGCTTTAGCTGCTGATCAAAGAAGCGTTCAATGTCGCCTTCAGCGCGCTGTTTTTCCTCGTCCTTCAAGCCTTTCGCGTATTCACTTTTGTATTTTGGGAGGAAGGTCAGATACGAGCGATAGGTTTCTTCGTAAGTCTTCGAAGTTGTTGTGGATAGTGTCTTTGGATCGGGCTCATCGTTGTTGAAATACAAGGTCAAGGGCACCAATAACTTAATCTTCTCTACCGGATCTTCAGTTCGCTCAACAGGCATGGCGGATGTCAACACAGGCATGGTTTCGAGCGTGTCGCTCTTGGTTCTTTCAACAGGCGCTGGCGGTGTTTCGAAATAGTACAAATCGCTGCAGCAGGAATATCCTTTCAGCGAAAGAGATCCTTTGCGGTTGGAGCTAAGATATCCTTTCGCCGTGTCCGTGCCGAGGGTATAATACAGGTCGTTTACTGGCGAGTTTATTGGACAACCGAGGTTGGTGGCTGGTCCGAAGCGGCGAAGGGAATCGCTCCAACTCGATGCAAAAACATCAAGCAAACCCATTCCTCTAAAGCCATTGCTACTGAAATACAAACGGTGCTGAACGGCATTTAAATAGGGCGTTACTTCGTCATCGACGCTATTCACTCCAGCGCCCGCGTTGATTGCTGCTGCGAAACGACCGTTCTTCTCTTTTTTTGCAAACCAAATATCCAATTTGCCATATCCGCCGGGTCTATCGGAGGCAAAGAAAAGCGTCTCTACACCCGCACTGTCAAGGGCTATAAAGGGTTGCGTATTTAAACACCCTGCTTTATTGATTATCGTATCGAGTCGCTGTGTCGCCGTGGCTTTTCCGTTTTCAAGAGTACAGCAATAAATACCGTCGGGCAATTTACGTGGCTTTGCGGCGCCGCTGACCGTAAAGTAAAGCGTTTTTAAATCGACACTGAGCGATGGGTTGCCGATATTCGCACGCATATCAAGCAGCATGGTATCCTTCAAAAACCCGTGTTGCAAGAGCGTGTCTTTCCCTTTGGAATAGTACAAACGCGAATACGCATCTCGTTGATACACCGTCATCAACGAATCGCTGCGTAAAGAAGTAAAGTAAAAACCAAGCGTATCCTCGATGGCTGTCCCGAACTCCGCATGCACACTGTTGATGCTTGAGTCAAGATGGAAAATTTGGGTGCGGCTCGACTCAGTCAACTGCTTTTGTGCCCAGGCACACGCTATCTTTTCCTCGCCTGCTCTTTTGGTGAAATAATTGCTGCTGTCGCGTGCAAAACGCCTAAGGTATCGGTCAAATGTTTTCTCAGCATCTTTGTAATGCGCATTGGCTTTTTGCATCATGCCAAGCCAGTATTGACTCTGCGGATAAACGTTCTTGCTGTCGCGCATCCAAACCTTTTGGTAGTAGCGCTCCGATGTCGCGTAATTGTTGACAAAGCGACACGCTTCGGCATACTTATAATTTAAATCAACGGCACTCGAATCGAAGTTCAAGGCCAACTCGTAGCACTCGATGGCATTGTAAAAGCGACCCTTTCTAAAATAGGTGTCGCCCTTTCGGATGAACTGCTTCTGGCTTTGAGCCATCAGCGATGCGCTTGCCAATAATAACACGAAAACAAAAAATGACTTTTTCATTTTACGCATTAGAGATAGGTTGGACATGGCTTCTTATCAGACAAGCGCGATACTTTCTTAAAAATGTACGCGATAGAAAATTCAAAGCCGCCTCGACTTCTGCTCGCAGGCTTCAATCCAGAGGTATTGATGTCGTAACTCACACCCACGCGTATATTGTTGTATGTCATGCCCGTCAATACAATGAGCGCATCGGTGGTGCGGTAGTGCAAGCCGAGAAACAGGTTGTTATTAAAACCAATTTTATTCTCTAAATCGAACTGCATATCAGAGCCAAGCAAGAGCTCGCTAAACGCGCCTTGATGTTGATACAAAAGGGATGGCTGAATGCTCGTGCCACTTGTGAAGGGTATGCTCAAACTCCCATGCAAACTCAGTTTGGGTGCTAGCACGCTAGACTGAGCGCTTAAAAAACTGGCTTGCATCGGTTTGTTTAAATGGGCATAAGCGGCACCTGCATCAGCGCGAAAACGGCCCGAAGATCGATACGCATAGTGTATTCCGCCGTTCCAATCGGTGTAGCTAAACCCGCTATTAGCAAAGGATTCACCGCTAGGTAATGTCAAGTCTTGCGCATCGCCATTGTATTGCTCATCAAATATCAGGTTGTTGTAATTGATGCTTTTTTGAGCAAAGCCACCTTGCATGCCGGCGCCGAAAAAATGATGTGCGGCAGCATCCAAGCGAAGCGTATAACTAAGTGAGGCATTGGACTGAAATAAACCTAATTGTGATGTTCCTGCTTGATCTTGATTGACGAACACACCAGCACACAACATCCCACGCTTCTCGGCATGACCAAGCAAGCGCATATCAAAAGCACCCGTCATCGTTTTATACGGCATGGTAACGGAAGCCCACTGTGTGCGTTGGTTGGCGCTGATCCGAAAGTCGCCATCAAACGACCCTGCAAGCGCTGGGTTAAGATTCAATGGCGATGCCATGTATTGGGAATAATGCAGATCCTGTGCTCGGACCAGGAGTCCAGCAAAAACAAGCATCACTAACAAACAGTAGCATTTCATCGGATCAAGGTGATATTGCCTTTGTGAAAAGTTCTGTTTTTATCGAAACAAACAACGGTCAACTGATAGACATACACATCAGCCGGCGCTTCCGCGCCTTTGAAGGTGCCATCCCATCCTTGCAGGATATCCTTCGTTTGAAACACCTCTTCACCCCACCTGTTGAAGATCGAAAAGGCGATCTCGCTGATGCCTTTTGCGTGCACCATGAATCGATCGTTATGCCCATTCCCATCCGGGGTAAATGCATTCGGAATAAACACACTACCTCCTTGGCAGTAGCCTGTGATAACGAACACCTGCAACGTGTCAAAATTCACACAGCCGTTACCATCGGTAACGCGCAGCACATAGTTGGTGGGCTGCTGAGGAGTAGCATTGGGGCTTGCCAATGAAGGGTCGTTCAAGGTGGAAGGGTCCGACCAGAGGTAATCGTATCCCACACCAGGATCAGCAATCAACAGGGTACTTTGCCCTTGGTATATCGAATCTTGCTCGGGATGCGAATCAATAAATGGAAGCGAAAAAGCAGTGGCTATTTCGACTGAGTCGCGTACGATACAACCATGCGCATCAAGGGTTTCCACATAATTCCAACCGGGACACAAGCCAGCGAGCTGGTCGATGATATCCGCTGCACCACTGTTCCAGGAGTAGCTGTATGGCATCGTGCCGCCTTGCGGCAGTATCACAATTGATCCGTTACAATCCTTGGGGCACTTCTCGTCTTTCGCCGTCAACGAATCTAGGAGCACGTCTGGCTGCGTAATCAGCACGGTATCGATCTCTGAACATCCGTTAGAGTCTAGCGCTGATACATAGTATGTGCCAGGACACCAACCTTGCGCTATCGTTCCACTTTGACCATCACTCCATGTATAACTATACGGATTTGTTCCACCAGTGGCAAGCACGCTCGCACCACCATTACATTCGCCAAAACAACGCACATTCTGTTGATTTTGAATCAAGGAATGGAATGACGCGATAACAAAAACAGAATCGAGCACATGGCATCCATTCGAGTCGGAGGCAAGCACGGTATAGGTTCCAGGACACAAGGAGTCGGCCATGGCTGCCACATCGCCGTTCGACCAGAGATAGGTGTATGGTAGCGTCCCGCCGCTAATGTCAGCAAGGGCCGAGCCGTTGCACGACACATCGCAAGCAGCTGCCTGAATATCGCTTATGAGGTTATGAAAGGTATAAACGATGTTTGCTGATCGAGTGGATGTGCACCCTAAGGAGTCGGTGATTTGCACGCTATAGTTGCCTGGACATAAGGAATCGGCTAGTGCGTTGGTATCGCCATTGCTCCACAAATAAGTCATCGGCATTAGCCCGTTGGTGGGCAATACCAGGGCCGCGCCGGTACAAACGGTAGGACATACAGCAGGTATGATTGTATCTATTATCGCATCGAGCTGAGGATAAATCTGAACGGTGTCGGTTGTAACTCCAGAACAGCCCTCTGATGTTAAAAGACTTAACTGTACAACATAGGTACCAGGCGATCCGTAGCTGTGGTTTGGATTCTGAGCGCTGGATGAATTACCATCGCCAAAGTTCCACGTCCAGCCGTTGACAAGGCCGCTGTAGCTAAAGGTTGAATCTAAAAACTGCGCGTTGTTCAAGCAGATATCGTGCTGTATAGCAATGTCAGGAACCAGCTGCGGATACACATGCACCGTGGCGTAACTTGTATCGTTGCAGGTGTTGCCGGCAGACGATACCGCTATGAGCTGAGCCGTGTATGTGCCCGTATCGGCATAGGTGTAGGTTGGGTTGGCTGCTGTAGATACATCCGCCGTGGTTGTTGGGTCGCCAAAATTCCACGCGTAGGCAGCTGCTCCCACACTCGCATTGGTAAAGGATGCCGTGGTACTACCACACACAATAACGGGCGAAGAGATAGAAGAAACAACCAAGCCGATACAGTTGATTACATTAACTTGAAACTCACGCTTGGTTTCGCCGAGATAGAGCCCATTCCGGTATTCTTTGACACGAACACCATACACGAATTGCCCAAGGGTATTTGGCGTAGCTGTGATAATGCCGGTTTGGGGATTGATCTGCAGCGGCGTCCCTCCAAATATATTGGCTAAGGAATAAGGCGCTTGCCATTGCACATCGATATAGGGCGGTGGCGTTGGATTGCCATTCGGATTCAAGCTACTTAATCCCGTTAGCGGAGTGGATAATGCGTACACTAAGGAGTCGCCATCAAAATCAATGGCGGAGTGGTCGAAGGTAAATGGAAATCCAGCGCAGATGTAGGTTGGAGGTAGTTGCGCAAACACGGGACTGCTATTGACCGTGGTAATTCCGGGGCTTGGAATTTTAGCGTAATAGGTAGCCCCGGTGTTGCCAGGAGTAATAATATTGTTGATGGTGCCGTTTCTGCAGCAACGCTGATAGGCCATCTGATAGCCACCTGCAAGTGGTGGAAGATTAACGGTATCCAGGTAGGTTGCGACTTCGTAGCATACCGAGGTGGGCACCACGATGCAAGGACTGTTCACAACATTAGGAACATGAATGATTGGACCGTGAGTCATGTTGATCATCAACACTTCCTGATTAAAAGCATCGAAAAAGGACACTTTAGCAGGATCATCAAAAGGCGCTTGCCCGTTGAAGCAGTCGCGATAAACAGTGAGGCGAATCTCGTAATTGTTATTGCCCAGGCTTCGATAGGTACACTCCCCACCAACGATATGCGTAGCAGAGGCGCGCATGCCCAGCAGAACGAAAGCACTTAAAAGAAGAAAAAGTAGATACTTGTTCCTCATGGGGGCATTGGCTTATTTAAAGCAAGACAAATTTAGTGAATAAAGAATTGCCCTTGATAATAACATTAACTGATTTTGGTCAGCTATTTTCAAGCAAGCATGGCGTATGTCTTTGGCTATTGCTTCATTTATGCTATTTTTGTAAGAAATACGTCTTTACCATGATACTCAGAAAAGTAATGATAGCCGTGCTTGCGATCTGTTTTGCTAGCGCAAATGCCTCTGCTCAACAATGGGTGCGTAAAATGCAGGAACCAGGAGCCAATTTTTATACTATACAAAACGAGTTCAACGCGTATTGGAATGCGCGTATAAAAAAAGAACAACGTCATAAGAACAGCTTTCTATACAAACTCTTTAAGGAAGAAGATAAAGCGGATTTTGATGAACAAGAAAAACCGGGCTGGGAGGTTTTTAAGCGTTGGGAATCGTTTATGGAACCGCGTGTCTATCCTTCGGGCAATCTGGCCGAAGCCTCCCGGGCTTGGACTGAATACTCCGCGTGGCTTCAACAGCAACAACAGCTGCAGCCGATGGTCAATCCTGGTAACGGAGGCAGCAATGGCCTTTCTTCTACAACAGCAGGCAACAACAGCAGCATGGCCCTGGGCAACTGGACCTTCATGGGCCCCGATTCAGTGCCCTCAAGTGGCGGTGGAGCAGGACGCGTGAACTTCATACGATTTGATCCAACCAACAGCAATACTGTCTGGGTGAGTGCGCCAGCCGGAGGCCTTTGGAAATCAACCAATGGCGGTGTCAGCTGGACTACCAATACGGATCAGCTCGCAGTGATTGGTGTTTCTGATGTGGCTATCGATTCCACCAACACGAGCATCATGTATCTTGCTACTGGTGACGGCGATGCAGCTGACACATACAGTGTCGGGGTGCTCAAATCGATTAACGGTGGATCTACTTGGAATACAACGGGTTTGTCATGGACAATTCCGGCTACAACAAACACCATTCGCAAATTGCTTATCAATCCGAGCAACACACAGATTGTTTATGCTGCTTCAAGCGCGGGTATCTACCGAACAGCTAACGGTGGAACTTCTTGGCTCATGGTGCAGGGTGGCGATTTCAAAGACATCGAGTTTAAACCTGGTAACCCAAATGTAATTTACGCCTCCACGTCAAACAGCACCTTTTTTAGATCCATTAACGGCGGCACAACCTTTTCGCAAATAACCTCAGGATTGACCACGGGTGCAGGCCGCTTCGCAATCGGCGTAACCAATGCCGACAGCAACTACGTTTACATTTTAGCTGCAAACAATTCAGATCAAGGGTTTTTTGGACTCTACCAATCAACCAATGGCGGCACCTCATTCACGTCCAAGTCTACAAGTCCTAATGTCCTTGGTTGGGCCGACAATGGCGGCGATACTGGAGGTCAAGGTTGGTACGACCTTTCCATTGCCGTTTCGCCAATAAATAAAAACCTTGTTTTGGTAGGCGGCGTAAATATCTGGAAGAGCACAGACGGTGGCTCGACATGGTCGATACATGCACACTGGACAGGAGGATCAGCAGCGCCTTATGTGCATGCCGACATTCATGCACTCGAGTTTCTGCCGGGTAGCGGCACAACCTACTTCGCTGGATGCGATGGAGGCCTTTTTAAAACAAGCGATAACGGGGTTACATGGACTGACAAAAGCCACGGCCTGCGGATCGGGCAAATGTATCGACTTGGCACCTCGGCAACTAATGCAACGCTCAACTTAAGCGGTCACCAAGACAATGGTACCAACCGTTACAACGGCAGCACCTGGTCGCAAGTGCTTGGTGGTGATGGAATGGAATGCATCATCGACTACTCCAATGCGAACATCATGTATGGCGAGGTGTATTACGGCGATATATACAAGTCCACAAACGGCGGCGCTAACTTCAGCAACATCGTATCCACTGGCACTACAGGCGTTAATTCAGATGGCGATTGGGTTACCCCATACATCATGTGTCCGCAAAAAAACACCACCTTGCTAGTAGGTAAAGATCAAGTGTATCGCTCGCGCGATGGCGGTGCTTCTTGGGCTGCCGTTGGATCTGTTACAGGTGGCAATGGAAGCCTCATCGCTTTGGCTTATGGACCTGCTGATTCAACGCATATCTACGCAGCCAAATCAAATAAATTTTATGCATCGACCAACGGCACAAGCTTCACTGATCGAACCACTGGCTTGCCTGTTGCTTCGGCGAGTATCACGTATATTGCTGTCAGCAACATCGATGCAAACAAAGTATGGGTAACCTTTAGCGGATATTCTGCTGCTAACAAGGTTTGGTATTCTGCCGATGCTGGTGCAACCTGGAGCAACTCCAGCACAGGCCTGCCAAATTTGCCAGCGAACTGCATCGTGCGTCAAAACGGAACCAGCGATGCCTTGTATGTGGGCACCGATGTAGGCATCTATTACCGCGACAACTCCCTGGCCTCATGGACTTCGTATTCTACAGGCTTACCAAATGTCATTGTTAAAGAGTTGGAAATCCACTATGCAAGCAATAAAATTCGTGCGGCTACTTTCGGTCGTGGTCTTTGGCAAAGCGACTTGTACTGCCTTGCACCGTCCATCGGCGGCACAGCTACCGCAAGCCCCGGAACAATATGCGCTGGCGCAACCTCCATCATCACGCTTGCAGGAAGCAGCGGCAGTAGAGTGTGGCAAACCTCCCCCGACAATACCACCTTCACTGACATCGTCCCTAGTGCAACAGGAACATCGTATACAACACCTGCTTTGAGCAACACTACCTATTTCCGTTGCGCACTTAGCAACGGCACATGTTCTACTGTTTATTCGGTAAGCGACACCGTGAAAATTTCACCAACAGCAGGAGCCGTATTGGCAACACCTAGTGCCATCTGTACAGGCAGCACGTCTACTTTGACCGCATCGGGTTACATTGGAACTATTCAGTGGCAGTCATCCACAAACAACGTTTCGTTCGCCAACATTACAGGTGCAACATCCCCAACTTACATTACCCCAGCGCTTAGCACTACCACTTACTATCGCTCGGTTGTTAGCAGCGGAAGTTGTGCGAGTGTGAATGCGGCTTCGGATACGGTTGTGGTAAATCCTGTCTCTGTGGGCGGAACGGCGAACGCCTCGCCTTCAACCATCTGCTCAGGCAGCACATCTACCCTTACGCTCACAGGCAACAACGGATCCGTACAATGGCAATCATCGCCAAACAACACCACCTTCACCAACATCGCGGGCGCTAACTCGGCTAGCTACATAACGCCTGCATTAAACACGCAGACATTCTATCGTGGTTTAGTAACCAGCACTGGATGCGCCTCCGCCAATTCAAGCTCCGATACCGTGCATGTCAACCCTTTGCCTGCCGCTGCCACGGGTCCAAGTATGACCATCTGCAAAGGCATGAATATTGCCATCGGTAGCACGCCTGTTTCAGGTAACAGCTATGCCTGGGCGCCAAGCACCGGACTGAGCGCGACTAACGTGGCGAACCCAATTGCCACTCCATCTGCTACTACTACCTACACGCTTACCGAATCAAGCCCAAGCTCGAGTTGCTCAGGTAGCAACACCATCACGCTCACCGTCAACAACTGCGGAGGCTCTAGTATTGCTGAAAGCAGCTTGGAAGAAGGTCTTCACGTGTTTCCAAACCCTGCGAAAGACGAATTGAATATCCACTTCGTTTCCCAAGAAAATGGCGAGGTTTTACTTTTGATCTTTAACGCGGAAGGCAAAATGGTGCGACAAGAGAAGCTAAACAAAGTAAGCACGCTCTTGGAACACAAAGTGGCTGTTAATGGATTAGCCAACGGAATGTATCAACTTAAGGTTGTTGGCTCAAAAAAGAACGACGTAATTTCCTTTGAAATCCGTTAAAAACAAGACCCTGGATTTTCATTCATGCTATGAAAACAACGCGTATCGTTTTCTTTATCGCTGCTTATACATGCCTGCAACTTTCAACAGCAGCTGCGCAGTCGACTTCTGCGTTGCCAGATAGTCTATCGGGACCTGTCACGGAGCTTCCGCAAGAAGCACAATGCATTAATGTGGTTAAATTAAACCTCTCTCCGCTGACCAAATTAAAGCTTGAAGGACAGTATGAAAGGGTCTTAAGCAAATCATTTTCTATTGCTTTGGGTGGACGTATTTCGCCGAACCACAACGTGTCATATATACTTACCAGAAACGATAACACGCGGACGTTGAAAACATTAAAATCGTATAGCTTGGCTATTACCCCTGAGTTTCGCTGGTATCTTAGCAGCAAAAAACCTGCTCCGCAAGGCTTCTATATCGCTGCTTATTGCCGCTACCAACAAAGCAGTTTTAAGGGCTCAATTTCTTACGATACGATCGATTCTAACATGGCTTACATCCCCAAACAAATGGCGGTGAAGGGACCCTATTCAGGCCTTGGCTTCGGACTGATGATTGGATCACAGTGGATGCTTGGAAAACACATTACCTTCGATTGGTTCATCGCTGGCGGTCATTATGGGCCAGGAAAGATGCACTTAGAAGCTACCTCCAAAGCGCTCAACCTGAGTCTGAGTGAGCAAGAATCATTGCTTAACAACATCTACCAAATTGACGCTCCGCTCCTTCACAAAATCACCGCTGATGTGGCTAGCGACCATGTAATTATCAATAGCCCCTTTCCGCTCTTTGGCCTCCGAGCTGCTGGTTTTAACATTGGATACGCTTTTTAAAATCCGCTAAACCAACTCGTATAGCTTACCGGGCAAGGAGCGCACAAGTCCTGCAAACTCAAGGTTAAGAAGCATTGAAGATGTTTTTGCCACCGGAAAAAGACTAAGGCGGCAAAGAACATCCACCTCACAACGCGGATGCATAACCAGCAAGTCTAGCAAGCGTTTCTCATCTTCTGTAACCGATGGAAATAAGCGCGCCTGTTTGGCCGTGGACTGAGTTTCCTTATCCCAACCCATCATGCGAGCTAGGTCCGCCGCTGTCTCAACCAAGGCCGCCCGATTATCCATGATCAATCGATTGCAGCCTGAGGACTGCACCTGTCCAACTCGCCCAGGAATAGCAAAAACATCGCGGTTGTAGGAATTCGCCAAAGCAACCGTTATGATGCTTCCTCCGCGAACGCCTGTCTCAACAACCAAGGTAGCATCTGTCATGCCCGCTACTATGCGATTACGCCTTGGAAAATTCTCCTTGTCGGCTTGTGTGCCACTGATAAACTCCGACAACAAAGCTCCGCTGTCGAGCATCTTCTTTGCAACCGTTCGGTGCAAGGATGGATAGACGGTGTGTAAACCATGCGCTAATACTCCTGCCGTTGGTAAATCCTGTTTCAGCGATGCACGATGGGCAACAATATCAATGCCGTAAGCCAAGCCGCTGACGATGCCAACCTGCCATGTTTTCAAGCCTTCGATAAGCGCTTCACAAACCTGTCTTCCATACTCGGTAGAGCTTCGTGTGCCGATTACAGCCAACATGCGTTCGCGGTTCAAATCCATTGCTCCCTGTTTATAAAGGATTAGCGGCGCATCTTCACAGCGCTTAAGTCGGGTAGGATAGGCAGGGTCCATGAAACACAGCGGCGTGACTCCATTTTTCTCCATAAAAAGCAGCTCCTCTTCAGCACGATTCAATATACACTCGCGGTCCATTCCGACAATCGCGCTCGCGCCTTTCTCTCCAATGCCGCTCACCCGCATAAGACGCGACTTTTTTTCATAAAAAATAGCTTCGGCGTTGCCGAAATAAGCAATGAGCGCCTTCGCCGACACAGATCCAACACCGGGAATCAAAGTGAGCGCGATAGTGTGTTTAAGAGAATAGGACATGTTGAAAAACGATAAGCAATCGTAATGATGATTTAGTTTGAAAATTTTATCTTGCACAAAAATAGGTACCTCATGAAAGCACTTTGGACAGGAATACGAATTTGGCTGTTTATTATAGCACCGTTTACGCTGCTTGCGCAAAATACCGCTGTTCAAGGAACAGTTAAAGATGCCACATCGGGCGAGAAAATGCCTGGTGTTATTGTGCTTATTGACAATGCGGCGGGCGCTGTTACCGATGCAGATGGAAAGTTCAACATGGAGGCAAAAGCGGGGCAGCATGCACTGGAGTTTCGCATGGTTGGATACGCTTCATTAAAACAATCCATCGCCGCTGCAGGAGCGCCAATTTCTTTAAACATCAAACTTAAAAGCACAACGGGAGAGCTCGAGACCGTGGTTGTCAGCGCCTCTCGTTTTGAACAACGCATCGAGGAAACCACCGTTTCGATGGAGGTGCTCAAACCCGCTTTAATCCAACGAAACAATACCACCAACATGGAAACCGCTATCGACCAAGTTCCT
>CANFOZ010000044.1 GCA_947448795.1 Bacteroidota bacterium | reverse complement strand
TCCAAAGAAAACAGATCTTACAAAGATTAATCATCAGCAAGTTTATCGGGTTCAAGAATTATTAAATAATCGCCCTGTTAGAAAATTCAAATACAAAACACCTAACCAAGTATTCTCAGAAAAAATTGCACTTATCACTTGAACTCACAAAAGAATGGATTTCGTTTTTTATTTCACAAAGATGATAAAAATCATTTTTCTGTTTTCAAGGTCTCATTAGTTTTGAAATCTAAACTGACTATTGTCAGTTTTTTATTGCTTCCTATACAACGTGTTTACTAACGAATCGCTAAGCTCCTTGTTTCAGCATGCTCACGAAGGAATCCTCGTGCTGCGTGCTGATGGACATATCCTCGTGGCCAACCAAGAAGCGGAAAAGATGTTTGGCTATTCAAAAGGAACGCTTGTTGGGCAAAACGCCCTCGTCCTAGTGCCTCAATACAGTATTGAGGCGTATAAAACCTTCTTGTTAAACTTTCAAAAAACCCCAGTAGCTGTGGTTATGGAGGAAAAGAAGTACTTTTTCGCAAGTCGCAAAGACCAATCGGTGTTCCCCGTCGTCATGCATCTTAAGCCGCTGCTCGACAAGCACGAGTTGCGAGCCGTTCTCTTCATCCACGACATAAGTCGGCGCCATCGCGAAGAGGAAGTTTTTCTTATTCAAAAGGCCCAGCTCGAGCAGGTTAATACACGCCTCGAAACCATTGTAAAGGATCGAACCATGGTGCTCCTTAAGGCGATGCAAGAGCTGACACAAAAGAAAGAAGAGCTGAAACAAGCCCTTTCGAAAGAAAAGGAGCTCAACGACCTCAAGTCACGCTTCGTTTCCATGGCTTCGCACGAGTTTAGAACCCCATTGGCTACCATATTGTCATCCGTTTCGCTCGTCGCTAACTATGTCGATGTGTCTGATAAAGACAAACAGGCAAAGCACATCGCTCGTATTCGGACGGCTATAAAAACACTAACAGAAATTCTGGACAGCATGCTTTCCATTTCCAAGTTAGAAGAGGGGAAAGTGATTGTGAAGCCGATGGAATTCAATTTCCCTCAGCTTGCCGCATCGGTTATCGAAGACCTTCAATCCACCACCAGCAACGACATTATGATTGCTTATAAGCACGTGGGCTCTAGCGATGTAGTTTTAGATCCTCACCTGCTTAAACACATGCTGTTTAACCTTGGCTCAAACGCAATCAAATATGCAGGCGACTCCAAAACGATCCGCATTGAGTCAGAGATCGCTGGTAATCGGCTCCAGCTTTCTGTTCGGGATAAAGGCATTGGCATAAGCTCCGAAGACCAAAAACACCTTTTCGGCCGTTTTTTTAGGGCGCAGAGCGCAATAAACATTCAAGGCACCGGACTAGGCCTTAATATTGTCGCATCCTATGTGGCGATGCTTGGCGGAACCATAAGCTGCAAAAGCAAACTCAATAACGGCAGCACATTCATAATAAATCTACCTCAACAATACATTCATGAGCAAGAAAATACTAGTCATTGAAGACCATCCTGACATGCGCGATAACATTCGTGAGATCCTCGAATTATCTCGCTACCTGGTGCGAACGGCCGCCAATGGAAAAGAAGGTGTAGAGATGGTAAAACAGGACAAGCCCGACTTGATCCTTTGCGATGTCACCATGCCTGTGCTCGACGGCTTTGGCGTACTCCATTTGCTGAGTCGCGACGAGCAAACGAGCGGCATCCCGTTTATTTTCTTAACCGCTAAAGCGGAACGCACCGATTTTCGAAAAGGAATGGAGATGGGTGCCGACGACTTCATCACCAAGCCCTTTGACGATATCGAGCTCTTGCGCGCTATCGAGAGTCGTTTTAAAAAGGCAGACAGCTTGCGTCATGATTACGAGCGCTCGGCTGCCGGCATCAATGATTTTATCAACGGTGCAAAGGGCTTCGACGAGCTTAAGAAACTGTCGGATGCGATGGATGTGAATAGCTACAAGAAAAAGGATGCAATCTATCATTCAGGATCCTTTCCAAAGGGTGTGTTCTTCATCAATAAAGGGCGTGTAAAAGTTTTTAAAACCCATGAAGATGGGAAGGAATTTATAACGGGTCTGTTTACACAAGGCGACTTCTTTGGCTATCCCGCATTGCTCGAAGATACGTCTCATGCCGACTCAGCAACAGCGCTCGAAGAATCTGAGATTGGCTTAATTCCAAAAGAAGATTTCTTTGCACTCCTGCATAACAACGCCGAGGTTTCGCGCAAATTCATCAACCTCCTGTCGGGTAATCTGCAAGAGCGCGAAGAACAACTCCTGCGCTTGGCTTACAATTCTGTGCGCAAACGCGTGGCTGCTGCTTTGGTTAATTTATCAAGCCACTACAACACCGCTCCAGATGAGATTTTTAGCATCTCTATCTCGCGACAAGATCTCGCTAGTCTTGCTGGAACAGCGGTTGAAACAACCATCCGCACGCTCGGCGAATTTAAAGAGGAGGGCATGGTGCATGTGCAAGCCGGCTCTATCTCGCTGCTTGATATTAATCGACTTAACTCCCTGCGCAACTGATGGACCCCGTCAATGCTAGCATACAGGTGCTGGGCGGAGCTCACACCGTAACCGGATCAAAGCATCTGTTGACTTTAAACGGACTGCGCGTACTGCTTGATTGTGGCTTGTTTCAAGGCATCAAATCCTTACGACTCAAGAACAGAGAGCCCTTGCCGGTGGATCCTAAGACCATTGATTTTCTGCTGCTCTCCCACGCTCATCTGGATCATTGTGGCTATATCCCTTTGCTTGTAAAAGAAGGCTTCAAAGGCCGCATCATCATGACGCCACCAACGCGTGATTTGGCTACGCTCATCTTGAAGGATTGTGCGAAGATACAAGAAGAGGATGCCGCCAATGCCAACCGGCACGGCTATTCGAAGCATTCGCCTGCCTTGCCTTTGTACACGGCTCAAGATGTCGACAAAGCGCTTCCGATGTTAGAAACAGTAAAGGATGAAGAATGGATGTCCTTGAATGACAAGGTGAGTTTTCGCTTCGTACAAAACGGCCATATTCTCGGCTCTTGTTTTATTGATATAAAAAACGACTCGCAACGCATCGTTTTTTCTGGCGATATCGGTCGCTCGGTGTCGGATCTAATGAAGCCGCCAAAAATATTGCTTGAAGCCGATATCCTGATCATGGAAAGCACTTACGGCGACAGGCTGCACGAAGCGATGCCTTCTTCTGATGAGCTAGCGAAAGTTGTTAACGACACCATTCATCAACACGGTGTGCTGCTTATCCCGAGCTTCGCGGTGGGTCGTGCGCAGGAGTTGATGCTACTCATCAACGAACTCAAGGCGGCCCTTCAAATTCCCAATGTGCCTGTGTATCTCGATAGCCCAATGGCTGCCGATGCGTCTTTTATTTTACGCCGCTACCCAAGCTGGCACAAGCTTCCCGATGCATCTTGCGATAGCGTATTCAAGGATATTCATATCGTCCGCGAATTTTCCGAAACACGAAAAGTGATTGAGAGCAAAGGCAGTAAGATTGTTATTGCCGCAAGCGGGATGTTATCCGGTGGCAGGGTGCTTGAATATCTAAAAGCACTAGCCGGATATAGGGAAAACACAATTCTGCTGACTGGCTATCAAGCGGCTGGAACGCGTGGACGTGCGCTCAAAGAAGGTGCAAAAGAAGTGAAGATGCACGGTCGTTACATCCCAGTAAAAGCAAGTGTTCGTGAGATAGCGTCACTCTCTGCACATGCTGATCAAGGCGAAATGCTGACCTGGTTGAAAGCGTTTGAAAAGCCGCCGAAAACCATACTGCTCGTGCACGGTGAGGCACATGGCTTGGAAGCGTTTCGCGTGAAAATTATTGATGAACTGAAATGCAAGGTGCTTATTCCTGAACAGAACCAGGTATTGGAGCTTAAATAAATGCGAGTCAAACAAGGGGTTTGTTCGATTTAACATAAAAAAGAAACAGGCCTCGTGGCCTGCTTCTCATCTTGTTTAAGAAATTTTAATCTCTTTTTTACTCGTGTTGCTCGTCGATTCCTTTTTTGGAATAACGAGCTTCAACACCCCGTCGGCATAATGTGCCTGGATGTCTGCTGTCTTTGCATATTCAGGCAGCATGAAGGAGCGCGAGAAGGAATGGTAATTGTATTCCTTTTTTGTGTACTGCTCATCCTGCTCTTCTTTTTCTTCAGCGCGCTCCGCACTCACGGTAAGTGTTTTGTTTTCCACCTGCACCTTAAAGTCGGATTTCTTCATGCCAGGCACCGCAAACGCTACATGCAGCTCTTTGCTGGTCTCTTTAATGTTGACCGGCGGAATGCGTCGCGCAATATCGAACATCGGCAGCTCGCCACCGAGGAAGCGGTTCGGCTCGAAGATGTCACTCAGTAGCGAAGGCACCAAAATAGTGTCGCCATTCTTTTTCTTTTTTTTAATCAGTGATAGGGTCATCGCGTTTTGTTTTTTATGTGTAATCAAAACTAACACGAACGAACTCTTGGGGCAATGACGCAGGTCAGTTCTTGTGCTGATTGTAAAGCCTTTTATGGCTTCAGGCAGTCACGCAAGCGAGCATGCCTTCGCTGTTTTGCTCTTCTAGTGTCCATGAATCGGTGATCGTGGTCTGCAGCCAATTGTCTTCGGAGCGACGAAATACCTGCACCGATAATCCAAACACCTCATGAAAAGCTTGCTCCAATTCTGCTACCGTGCTTTTGGGGTTGTATTCGAGCGTTCCCATCTGATGAATCCATCGGCATTCGCGCAGGGTTTTAGACGCATCAAGTCTGTTTTCTTTGCGAGATGCTTCGCCTTTGCTATGTGGGGTATTGTAGAATTCGATTTTTAGAAAGGGGAAGAGACGATGAAACTCCATCTGAATTTCTGCTAGCGTTTTGTCTTCTCGTACGCGTATTTTCATGGCTCTATTTTTTAGTATGGTCGTGTAAAACAAGCAAAGGAACAGGAGCGTGGAAGGCCATCTTGCGGGTGCTGCTTTCGTGCACCAATCGATAGAAAAAGCCATGCTCACGTGGACTAATAATTATCCAATCAACCTTGTGCTCATTGGCAAATTCATTCACCCCTTCAACCACATCTTCGTGTTCGCTCTCATAAATTTTATGGGGGATATCGCCTAAATAATAATCTAAAGCGAGGCTCCCTGAAACTTTACTCAAGGTCTCGGCCATCGCAGGCTCCGCTACATGAAGCACAAGGAGCGTGCCGTCATACAATGCCGTAAATTTCTTAAGTCGTTGGGTAAAAAGGGAGCTTGGAACGCGGTCGTAATCGGAAGCCAAAAGCAAGCGCTTCACGGGTTTGTATCGACTGTGTTCTTGAACCACCAAAACATCCACTTTCTTGAGCACACTAGCGGTGTTGCTGCCAATCAGCTTCTCGCTGAGATAGCCCGCGCCATGCATGCCCATCACAACTAAATCGGGCTTAACCTCAGCATGGTAGTTAAGCAGCTCTTCTACCGGGAAGCCGCATCGAGCTGCACAGCTTGTTTCAAGATGATGGCCATACTTTTTGTTGACTTTCTTCTCGAGCGACTTTAGGTGCTCCAGGCACGACTTCTCAATATCCTCCATACTCACGGGCACAACGGGAATGTCGGCGATGGCTACCGGCACCTGAAAAGCATGGAATAGCAGAAGCTTTGCTTGACTGTGTTTAGCCAATTCAGCAGCATACATTAAGGCATGCTCAGAGGCAGCCGAGAAGTCAATAGCTACAACGATTTTATTTAAAACCGAGGATTTGTTTTTTATATCCATAATACAATTAAGTTCAAGAGTATGTTGAATGCGAAAGATAAAAGTACCCAACGTGTTGGCGCCACGCCTATGACGAAGGACACCGTGAACACATTCGGGATTAATACGAGGATGATTTCAGCTAAATGGCCTTGTGTGCCAAAGGAGGCCACAATACCGTTGATGCAAAGCATGAACAATAACATGGCTGGAAAGAGAATGAGGCGTTGCTCTTCCATAGATTGAATGAAGGCGTAATCGCTTTTCACTGTTGACGTTGTTTCTTGCATGGCGTATGCCTTAGCGGTGGCTGTGTGATTCATAAGGTTGATTTAGTGATTAAAAAAGAGATGATCCAAGCTGTATATATCCCAAGATTCTGGGAGCATTATTAGAAAGATCAGGATTGCCATACGTGTGAAAACATGCTTCGTGTCCCACATGGGCTTTACAATACTGAAGGCCAAGGAAGCCGCCAGCAGATCAGCTCCCAAAAGGTAGAGCGTGTAGTATCTGAAAACGCCTAGGAATAATAGCAGGCCTCCAAACAACTCCGCTGCGGAGGTAAAAAAGATGCCTGCTGTAGTAATAAAGCTAGGAATGCCGCGTTCGGCAAAATTGCTGCGATAGGTTTCCCCAATCTGGCGTAAGCCAATATTGAACAAGGCATCGAAGCCTTGAAAGAAAAACAGCATGCCCAAAAACAAGCGCGGTATTAAAGCTGCAAAATGGTCAGGAGAGAGAATTTCAGGCATGGGTTCGAAAATCAATAATGCAAAACTACCGCCAACGTCAGCCCAGGGAAATGATTCATATCACACTTTGTCATGACTCATTTGAGCGATGAACGGACCTCCTGCAAAATGTGCTAACGGTTTGAAAAACAGCAAAGGATGTTTAGCTTTGCTGATAGAAACTCCAAGTATGAAAATGAAAACCAAATTCCTTTTTGCTCCGCTTGTCGCCGCTCTGTTTATTCTCCTTACCGCCTTCGACTTTCCAAGCGATTGGATCATCGGAGGATCTAAATACAAGTGCTACTATATGGGCACTGAAAAAGGAGCTGGGCGTGATGGAAAGAATGCCGCAACGCTGCTTTCTGTTAATAAAAAGATAAACGGTTTTGGCACGTTGATGCAAAATTCGCTGCCCGATAAATTCCTTGGCAAAAGGGTGCGCATGACGGGTTACATGAAAACGGCCGATGTCAAAGAGTGGGCGGGTCTCTGGTTTCGAGTAGACCAGCAATTTACGGGACAGGCTCTCGGCTTCGACAATATGCACGACGGCAGCAGCGACCGTTCGCTTGGTGGCACCAAAGACTGGACGCGCTGTGAACTCGTTTTAGATGTGCCACTTTCTGCCTCCAATCTCGCCTATGGTGCGCTGCTTCAGGGCACAGGACAAATTTGGCTCGACGACATCAACTTCGAAATCGTTGACAAATCCATACCCGTTACCTGTATTCAGGATGGATTCATGCCGCTCCTTGAACCCACAAACCTCGATTTCGAGAAGTAATTTCAATGCTATTCTTATTGCAATAAGCATCAAGTTTTTTATCAACAAGGACTTTCGTTGCTCGCCGCGAATAGCGTTCTTTACATCCCCATGTCACTTCGCTTCGCATCTTTGAATTCCGGCAGTAACGGCAATTGCTATTTTGTTGGCGATGAGCATGACGCTATCCTGGTGGATGCTGGTATCTCTTGTCGCGAAATTGAAACGCGTCTCAGTAGATTGTGCCTCGATATACGAAGCCTTCGTGCGGTCATCATCTCCCACGAGCATGCCGACCATATTCGTGGGCTCGAGGTGCTGTCGCGCAAACACAACCTGCCGGTGTTCATCACCGCTGCTACATTAAAAAATAGTCAGCTTCGATTAGATCCTTCTCTTGTCCGAAACTTCCTACACGACGAACCCATCCTGTTTAATAACCTGGCTGTTGTGCCTTTTCGAAAACACCACGATGCGGCTGATCCTTTTAGTTTCACCGTTGAGAAGAAGGGCGAGGTGGTTGGCGTTTTTACCGATATCGGGCATGCCTGCGAAAATGTGATGCATCATTTTTCCCGCTGCCATGCGGTGTTCCTCGAATCCAATTACGACGAGCAGATGCTGGAGCAAGGCGGATATCCGTATCCGCTTAAAAAACGCATCCGCAGCCAGGTGGGTCACCTTTCCAACGACCAGGCTTTGGCGCTTTTTCTAAGCCATCGTACGCCCAAATTAGAACACCTCATTTTGTCGCATCTGTCGATGAACAACAACAAGCCGGAGATCGTCGATCAACTCTTCTCCGAACATGCAGGAAACACCCGCATAACCGTGGCTTCGCGTTTTGAAGAGTCGGTGCTATTTAAATTGCACGGTGCGCAATCTGCCGTTAAAACAAACTCGCTAGATAACAAGCGTAAAAAGAAATTTACGGCGGCTAGAGGACCCGAGCAACTGCGCTTGTTTTAAAGACTACTCTTTCCAGTCCGCGATAAACAAATTGGTGTCGTGCGTGCCACCGTTGTTTCTGTTGGATGCAAAAATCAGCTGCTTACCGTCGGGCGAAAACATCGGAAAAGCATCGAAGGTGCCGTCGTGAGTAACGCGCTCAAGCCCTGTGCCATCCACATTGATAAGGTAGAGGTTGAATGGAAAGCCCCGCGGATATTGGTGGTTGGAGGCGAACAAAATCTTTTTTCCGGAGCGATGAAAATACGGCGCCCAATTGGCGCCACCAAGCTTGGTAAGCTGCTTGAGATTGCTGCCATCCACAGTGCAGGTAAAAAGTTCCATGTGCGTTGGCGCTACCAGGTGTTGTGCTAATAAAGCCTTGTACTCGCTCACTTCCTCTTCGGTTTGTGGACGCGAGGCGCGGAACACCAAGCTCTTGCCATCGGGCGAAAAGAAGGCACCGCCGTCATACCCCAAATCGTGTGTTACTTGCTTTACTCCACTACCGTCGATATTCATCGTATACAATTCTAAATCGCCGCTGCGCATAGAAGTGAACACAATCTTGTCGCCTTTCGGCGAAAGGGTGGCCTCGGCGTCATAGCCAGGTGTTTTCGTGAGTTGACGAGTAATCTTTCCGTTCATGTCGGCTACAAAGATGTCGTAGCTCTCATCGATAGACCAAACATATTTGCCAATTTTCTTTTTGTCTGGAGGGGTAGGGCAAGCATCGCTTGCCAAATGTGTAGAGGCGTAGAGAACTTCTTTGTTGCCCGCTAAAACATAGGCACAGGTGGTACGTCCTTTGCCTGTGCTAACTAATTTTGGGCTCAGCTTGCCGCTGATATCCGATACAAATATCTGATCGCAAGGGATATTCTCTGCAGGATTGGTTTTTTGCCATGAAATGAGCTTGCCATCGTTGCTGAAATAGGCCTCAGCGTTGTCGCCGCCAAAAGTTAATTGGCGCACATTTTCAAGGTGCTTCTCATCTTGGTAATGCACACTGGAGTCGGCTTCGACACAACGCATAACCACATCGAATGCGGGTTGCGAGGCAAAAAATACAAGTGGACTGCAAAGGGCGAGAACGAAAAGGACGAGTTTCATAATGTGTATTTGTCGCAAAAGTAAGCAAGTGTATCGAAATAGAATGGTCATGGCAATCACATATTTCATCAATAAAAATACCCTGACCGTCTTTTTTTACTGAACAAAGGCCAGTTCTAATCGTATCATGAAACATGGACAAGATAAAGCGAATCGCGAGGCAGTTTTGGCAGGCTTCTCTTTTCCTGCTTTTGACCACCGCCTTTTTGTTCTTAAGCATGCTTCCATCTGCCTTGGCTAAACGCTACTTCCCGCTCTTGTACCAGCGCTGGTCAGCTTGTTTTTTTGGAATTTTCGGCATCGCCGAAAATATTCATCCTATGAACACATATCCGATCCCCGAAAAATTCATTTTAATCTCAAACCATCCCTCAGGTATCGAACTTGTTTGGCTTCCAGCTCGATTTAAGGTAATCCCGCTTGCAAAGGCGGAGATACGCGATTGGTTTTTGTTAGGCCGGATCATTCAAGCCATCGGTGCTGTTTTCGTTGACAGGAAAGATCGGGCCTCTCGCCAAGGAGCTGCGAAAGGCTTGTTCCAAGCTGTCGAAGCGGGTAAGAACCCGCTGATTTTTCCTGAAGGGGGGTGCTATGGCAAGGATTTGAACCCCTTCTTCAAGGGTGCTTTTCATCTCGCAAAACAAACAGGGCGACCCATCCTGCCTGTTTATCTGCATTACGAGGAAGAAGATAGCTACGAATGGGGTGATTATGGCTTGCTAAAATTTATGCGCCGCGCTTTGTTTATTCCACACAACAGAAACGCGCATTTGTATATCTTTGACCCCGTGAATCCGGATAGCTTCGAAACGGAGGAGCAGTTGCAAGAACATCTTTATTCCTTCTACTTGCAACAGCAATCCATCTATCGAAAAAAAAACGCTACCGCTTAACGGACTATTTATGAGCCAAAACAAGCCAAGTTTCGATCAAATATACATGGATCTCGCGGTCAATCTATCCGCAAAATCGCATTGTGTGAAGATTCATGTAGGTGCTGTTATCACCAAGGATACGCGCATCGTTTCGCTCGGTTACAACGGTCCGCCTGCTGGCACGCACAACTGCGATCAGGAATGGCCCGGAGTGGGATGCGCCCGCAGCTCAAAGGGCGGCTGCTCACTCGCTTTGCATGCCGAGGAAAATGCCATTTTGTATGCTGCTAAAAACAACCTCTCGCTTGAAGGCGCCACGCTCTACGTTACGCTTTCTCCTTGCCTGTCCTGTGCCCGCATCATCTTCACCACGGGCATCAAGAAAGTGTATTACCTAAACTCCTATTCGGCATACAAAGGGATGACCGAAGAAGAGGGTGTGAATTTTCTGCGCACCTTTGGTGTGGAGGTCATAAAATACGAACCCGAAACATCCTTGAGCTAATGGATAACAACGAGCAGAAAAAAAGTCCCTACTTACCCCTGTGGTTCGCCTTGGTGTTGGTTGTTGGTATATTCATCGGCCGCGAAATGGGTGCCGGCTCCAAGAGCCGCTCCTTCTTCTCTTCCATGAAGAAGACATCCGCAAGTAAGTTCAACGAAACCTTGACTTTTTTGGAGGAGCAATATGTGGATACGGTGAATGAAAAAGCCTTGGTAGAAGAAGCGATCACAGCCATGCTGCATAAGCTCGATCCGCACTCCTTTTATATTCCCGCCGAGGACCTGCAAGGGATTAACGAGTCGCTCGAAGGTAATTTTGAAGGCATCGGTGTCGAGTTCAATATTCACGAAGATACCATCCTGGTCGTAACGCCTGTGAGTGGCGGTCCTGCTGATCAACTGGGCATCCTTGCTGGTGATCGCATCGTAAAGATCGAAGGGAAAGTTGTGGCGGGTGTTAAAATCACAAACAAATCGGTGATGCAGCAATTGCGTGGCGCCGGTGGTACCAAAGTAAGCGTGTCTATCATGCGCGGTGGAAACACACGGCTTTTGCCTTTCACCATCACCCGCGGCAAGATTCCAATCTACAGCGTCGATGCCTCCTACATGGTTAACGATTCAGTGGGTTACATCAAGATCAACCGATTTGCCGAAACAACCTTCGATGAATATCAACAAGCTTCCCAAAAGTTGCGTGGACAAGGTATGAAACGACTTATCCTCGATTTGCGCAACAACCCCGGTGGTTATCTAACAGCGGCCACAAATATCTTGGATGATTTTCTTCCAGACGGCAAGCTGCTTGTGTATACCGAAGGACGGGTTAGGCCACGCGAAAATTACATGGCCACCTCAAAAGGCGACTTTGAAAAAGGCAAGCTCTGTGTTTTGGTGGATGAGGGCTCAGCCTCAGCTAGCGAAATCGTTTCTGGAGCAATACAAGACTGGGATCGTGGAACCATTATCGGTCGTCGCTCCTTTGGTAAAGGACTCGTGCAAGACCAGACATCGCTACCCGATGGCTCAGCCCTCCGCCTAACGATAGCGAGGTACTATACCCCTTCTGGAAGATGCATACAAAAGCCCTACGATGAGGGGCGCGACGATTATGACAAGGAGATCGAAAATCGCATCAAGAAAGGCGAGCTGGAAAACTCCGACAGCATCTCCTTTGCCGATTCGCTCAAGTTCAAGACCAAGGTGCTCGGCCGCACTGTGTATGGCGGTGGTGGTATCATGCCCGATATTTTCGTGCCCTTGGATACAACCATGAATTCGTACTTCCTCTCCGATGTGCTCGGATCGGGTAACGTGGTCCGTTTTGCATACAACTATGCCGACCGCCATCGTGCACAACTTTTAAAGTATACCGATTTTAATGCCTTCAACGCGCAGTTTGTTCTTTCAGATGCTATTTATGCGCAGTTCTTAGCGGAGACGCAAAAGGAAATCAAAGACATCGACACGGCTAGTGCGAAAAAATCAGAAACGTATTTACGCACGCAGCTTAAAGCCCTAATTGCACGAGCCATCTGGAAAGGCGATGGGTTTTATATCATCATCAACGGGGCTGACCACGCCTTTGGCAAAGCCTTGGAAGTAATGAACACCAAGGACTGATTTCTATCATGTTAACCTAGTAAAACACGCTGCGTTTTTTTATAATTTTGTATCGGATTAATTAACACTAAAAATAAATTTATCATGGCATTTACACTCGCCCCTCTTCCTTACGCTTTCGATGCACTCGAGCCACATATCGATGCTCGCACCATGGAGATTCATCATGGCAAACACCATGCTGCTTATGTAACCAACCTCAATGCCGCAATTGCAGGTACTGATGCAGAGAACATGAGCATCGAGGATATTTGCAAGTCGATTTCCAAATACCCGATGGCCGTGCGCAACAACGGTGGCGGACATTACAACCACTCGCTTTTTTGGGAAAGCCTTACATCGCATGCTAGTAGCGCGGGCGCTCCTGCTGGTGCTCTTGCAGAAGCGATCATTGCTGCATTCGGTTCATTCGATGAATTTAAAACCAAGTTCGCTCAGGCTGGCATGACACGCTTCGGCTCTGGTTGGGCATGGCTATCTGTTGCTGGTGGCAAACTTGCGATTAGCTCCACTGCAAACCAAGATAATCCATTGATGGATATCGCAGAGGTTAAAGGAACACCGCTGCTAGGATTGGATGTTTGGGAACATGCATACTACCTGCATTATCAGAACCGCCGTGTTGAGTACGTGGCCGCTTTCTGGAATGTGGTTAACTGGGATGCTGTGGCGAAACGCTACGCTTCTGCGAAATAAAAAATCCGTCAGGCAATCCCTGAAGCTATGAAATATCTTTTGCTCATGCTCTTCCCGTTGTTATTAATCGGCGGGAAGAGCCGGGCTCAGGATTCATTGCGCGCACTGCTACTTAAAGACAGGCAAAAACAAATACTCAAAACGAATCTGCTCCCTATGTTATGGGGGCCCGTGGTGTTCACTTCCGAATATCGACTCGTTGGCGAAGCTCCTACAGCCCCTTGGCAGAGCGTTTTAGTGGGTGTGTCTTACCTCGGAAAAAGTCCCTTGGCAAACAATTTTATGTCGGGTCAAGGAGCAAGCATGACCATGCGTCAGGCAAAAAACACAGCGATAAACGGGTGGCGCTTGCAAGGCATGTATCGCTTCTATCTAACGCATACATGGAAAGCGCCGCAAGGATTCTACATCGGCCCGCATGCTTCGTATGCATACGCTAAAGCTTCGATGCTTAGTAATCGATCTCAATACATCAAATTGGTTTACTCAAACATCAATCTGCTTGCTGGTGTGCAATGCATTTTGTTTCGTCGCATCGCAATCGATTGCTTTAGCGGTATCGGGTATCGATCTAACTACGAAGAGGAACATGGCTATCGTGGAGCTATCACCACCACGCCTTTGCCTGGTGTTTTTGATAGCGGACAGCCAGGTCATTTAAAGCTTACCCTAGGCATGAATATGGGTATGGCATTCTAGTCGAGCGGTCGAAAAGCAGGCGTCACTTTTCAACATCAGAATGTTTAAACTTGGATGATGCGCATGCATGTATTCCTACAAGGTTTTTACTAACATTGCAAAACAATCTCCCAAAAGACAATTTTTTTGCTGTCTCGCTGTTAATAGATTGATGAAGAGTTCGCTTTTCACGACTGTAACATCGCCGCGCATATCGAAAACAAACACATGAAGTTGATTAGAAATACATTTTTAATAGTGCTTGCAATCTTGAGCTTCGTGCTGCCTACAGGCAATGGCGCGGGCGTGGGGAAAGCGGCCACCAATGCATACGAAGAAATTTTAACACCTGCTAGCGCTGGCGATTTCTATGCGATCTCACCAATAGAGGGTTTAGTCACAGACACGCGCCTTGTTAAGGCAGGACTTCTTTTCGATATGAAGTCGAACAAGGTGGTATGGGAAAAAGGATTGTATAGCTCATTTCCTATCGCCTCATTAACCAAAATGATGACGGTGCTTTTGCTGCGTGAAGACATCCGCGATGGAAAGACCGGCTGGGACTCACTCTTCACGGTTAATCGCTTTGCTCCTTCGGCGCGCTTTGCTAGTGCGTGGATGCAACCGGGCCAAGTCTACACCGTTGAAGACCTGATAAAATCAGCGATGATATCATCATCAAACGATGCCTGCATCATGCTGGCTCAGCACGCAGCTGGCTCCGAGCAGATGTTTGTGACCAGGATGAATGCACGCGCCCTTGAACTCGGCATGTACAATACCTATTTCTCAAACACCAATGGACTGCCTGCCGCGAAAGGGTCAATCGATAACTTCTCATCGCCGCACGACCTCCTCATTCTTGCAAAGGCCCTCATGGAATATCACGATGTGCTCGATATTTCAGGTCGCAATGGGGAGTATGTTTATTTGAAAAAAACCAAAGTAGCCTTACGCAACCACAACCGATTGGCGGTTGATTATCCCGAAGTGGATGGATTGAAAACAGGCTTCACACGCAAAGCAGGCTTCTGCATCGTGGCCACCGCCAACAAAGGAGAGCAGCGCCTAATCGCCATCACACTCGGAAGCCCAAGTCCTGGCGAGCGAAACAACTTTGTTGCCGATATATTTAATTCGTATTACAACGATGTGTTATGCCTTGGTAAATTGGAAGCACCCTTTCCAGCGAAAGCACTTGCAAAGCCAACGGCCAAGAAAAAAGTTGCGAAGCCTAGACGATCTGTCTCTCGAAAAAAAGCAGAAGCCACTAAAGTTTCGAAAAAAAAGAAAACAAGTACCACCCGATAACCCATAACACCCACAACTCATCATGAAAGGGAAATTCCTTCTTGCAGCAGCCGCTGCATTGTTCACCTGCTCTAGCATCTTTGCCCAAAAATCGGCTGTCGTAGCGCCAAGCATGCCCGTTGATGAAGACACCAAGCTCATCACCTTTTCTGCGATAGTGGATGTGCCAGCAACTACTAAAAATGAAATTTACACACGCACGCTGGAATGGTTCAATGCGTATTACAAAAATCCTAGCGAAGTGATTCGCGAACGCGATTCTGTAAACCTGAAGATTACCGGAAAGCCGCGCTTTCGAATCACCAACGAGCCCAATGAGCAAGGTGTTAAGCTAGATGCGGGTATCGTGCAATACACCATCAACGTTGCTGCAAAGGACAACAAAGCCAAATACACCATTTCCGAAATAAATTGGAAACAGCAATCGTATTTCCCGATTGAAAAATGGGTAGCCGAGAAAGACCGCTACAAGCAAAATAACTATTACATCTACTCAACAGACTCTGTGTTGCGCAAGGATGTTATTCCTGCGCTCGAAAAAGCACTTAAAACGGCAAAGAAGAAAGTCGACAAAGACAACTGGTAAAAAAACCGCGCTTATCGAAAACCTCCGGAAACCCCGGAGGTTTTTTTGTTGCTTTACTCTTTGTAATTCCTATATTTACAAGAAAAATAAAACCATGATGATAGCCAACATTCCGTTCGTAATTATTGCCCTAATCGTCCTGTTTTTTCTTGGCGTTCGTATTGTGCGCCCTACCCACCGCGGACTCATCGAGCGCCTTGGAAAATACCACCACTTTGCAAATCCCGGATTCAATTGGATGATTCCATTCATTGACAAAATGTACCAAGTCAATGTTACTGAGCAGATGGTGAATGCCGATAAACAAGAAATCATTACCAACGACAACTTGAACGCCTCTGTCGATGCGCAGGTTTATTTTAAGATAAAGTTTGACGAGGAAAGCGTCAAAAACTCGCAATACAATGTAAACAACATTCAATACCAGATCGTCAATCTGGCTCGCACCACCTTGCGTAACATCATTGGCACCATGACGCTCAAATCAGCCAACAGCGAGCGCGGCAAGATCAACAAAGGACTGCATGTTACACTGATTGATGAAACAGCCAACTGGGGTATCGAGATTGTCCGTACCGAACTTAAAGAGATCGATCCGCCAAAGGATGTGCAAGAAACGATGAACAAGATTGTTAAAGCGGAGAACGAGAAGGTGGCAGCCATCGACTTTGCTACAGCCATCGAAACACGTGCTGATGGAGAAAAAAGAGCGGAGATTAAAAAGGCAGAAGGTATTCGTCAGGCGCGCATCTTAGCCGCCGAAGGCGAGGCGCAGGCCATTGCTTTGGTTAATGAGGCCGCCGAAAAATACTTTGTTGGAAATGCCCAAGTGCTTCGCAAATTGGAGGCCGTCGAGAAATCCTTCATGAACAACACTAAAATTATCGTGCCTTCCGACAAGGAGCTGGTGAATGTTATTAGCGACATGGCCGGTATTTTACCGCTTAAACGCCACGCCGACTAATTAGTTTAACAGCTCTACATTGCGGAATCCTCCTCAGGCTCCGCTGCGCTGAAGTGTGCGCGAATCTTTTTAGCTATGGCCTTCCCGGCAAACACGTCCAATTCTTCGGGTGTGCTGGCTAGCAGTCCTTTCAGCGATTTGAAATGCGTCAATAGCTTGGTAGCTGTGGCCTCTCCAATGCCTGGCACATCGGTCAATGCGGTGCGGATGAGTCCTTTGCTCCGCTGGTTGCGGTGGTGGGTGATGCCAAAACGGTGCGCCTCGTCGCGCAGCTGTTGAATGATTTTTAAAGTCGGGCTGCGCTTGTCCAAATACATCGGAACCGAATCGCCTGGGTAATAAATCTCCTCTAATTTCTTCGCAATACCGATGATGGCAATTTTTCCACGAAGCCCAAGCATCTCTAAACTGCCTAAAGCGGAGCTTAGCTGCCCTTTGCCGCCGTCAATCACGATGAGCTGAGGAAGAGGTTGGTTTTCTTCCAAAAGTCGTTTATAGCGCCTATAAACGATTTCTTCCATCGAGGCAAAATCGTCGGGCCCAACCACCGTGCGGATGTTAAAATGCCGGTAATCCTTCTTCGATGGCTTCAAATTTTTGAACACGGTCATGGCTGCAACCGCATAATCGCCTTGGAAGTTGGAGTTGTCGAAGCATTCAATATGGGTCGGCTGCTCCTGCATGTGCAAGTCGTTCTTCATCTGTTCCAAAGTCTGTTCGTCTTTGTTTTTTGGATACAGCTTCTCGTATTGCGCCAAGCGGTCGCGCATAAAATAACGCGCATTGCGCTCGCTCAGCTCCATCAATTTCTTTTTGTCGCCAATCTTTGGAATAACAAACTGCACATCCGGCAACTCGATATCGGGCATCATGGGCACCAACACCTCTTTCGAGCTGCTCTCAAATCGCTGCCGAAGCTCCGTGATCGCGATGCTTAGCAACTCCAAGTCGCTTTCGTCTAACTTTTTCCGCAACTCCAAGGTGTGTGTTTGCACGATCGCTCCATTTACCACCTTGAAATAGTTTACAAAGCCGGCTTCGCTGGTACTTACAACAGTGAACACATCCACATTGTGAATCGAAGGACTCACCACCACCGCCTTGCTGCGGTAGTTCTCCAGCAATTCAATCTTCTCTTTCACGGCCTGCGCATGCTCAAACTGCAGCTCTTCTGCAAAGCGGTCCTTCATGGCTTTTAAAAACTCCAAAACCGTTGCGCTATTGCCCTTCAGGATATCCTTAATCTGCGCTATTTCTTGGTCGTAGGATGCTAGATCCTGCTTCGCTTCGCAAGGGCCAAGGCAGTTGCCTAAATGATATTCGAGACAAACCTTGAACTTCTTTGCTGCGATGTTGGTAGCATTAAGTTGAAGGTTGCAGTTGCGCAGTGGATAAAGCTGCTTGATGAGGTCCAGCAAGGTGTACATCATCTTCACATTCGCATAGGGGCCAAAATACTGCGAACCATCGCGCACCATACGGCGAGTAACGAAAATCCTTGGAAACGGCTCCTTTTTGATACAGATCCAAGGAAATGTTTTATCATCTTTCAAAGCCACATTGTAGCGTGGCTGGTATTTCTTGATGAGGTTGTTTTCAAGCAACAGCGCGTCTAATTCTGTAGCTACCACAATCACACGCAGCTCCGTGATGTTGTGAACGAGGTAGCGGGTCTTGCCGTATTCATGCTCTTTTGCGAAGTAAGAATACACGCGTTTCCGCAGGTTCTTTGCCTTACCTACATAAATCACCTGCTGGCTCTTGTTGAAGAACTGGTATACGCCGGGCTGCTCGGGCAATGCCCGTACTTGTTCTATCAGCGCTTGTTTGATGTCGTTGGTGCTCATGTTGGATTGCTTGCAAAGTTACGAATCGCTTTCTTCAAGGCTTATTAGTAATTTTAACGTATGTTCTTGCCTGGTCCTCGTATCGCTCACCGCGGCTGCTCGTCTACCGCTCCCGAAAACACCATGGCTGCTTTCAGGCAGGCCATCGACCTGGGTGTGGAGGGCATCGAGCTCGATGTGCATCAGTCGGCTGATGGGCAACTTGTGGTTATCCACGATGCCACGCTGAGCCGCACAACATCAGGCCGTGGCTATGTGAACGAGCGTACTTTAAGCGAATTAAAAAAGCTCGATGCCGGTGCTTGGTTCAATCCTGCCTTTGCTAGTGAGCGCATCCCTACGCTTGAGGAAGTGTTGTCTTTTATCGATGGTCGCTGTACGGTTTTTATCGAGGTAAAGCAAGGTCGAAAGCCATACCCGGGTATCGAAGAGAAGGTTTTAAAATGCATCAACGACTTGAAGGTGCGCGATACGGTTGTCTTGCATGCCTTCGAAAAAGACACCCTGCACCGTATCCATCGCCTCGATGAATCAATACCGATTTACCTCGATCTTTTTTTTCCGCCAGTGCTTGGCACTTTCTTTTTTGATCGTGTCGTTTTGCAATCCTCCATCCTAAAATACAAAACGCTAAAAGGGGTGAGCATCAATCACCATGCGCTTTCTCCACGCTTGGTGCGAAAAGTGCATGCGCTTGGATTACAGGTGCTAGCGTGGACGGTAAACAAACCACAAGACATCCAGCGCATGAAAAGCATCGGTGTCGATACCATCATCTCTAATTTTCCTGAACGGCTTTGAATTTACGCGAGGACAAAACCATCGGGCTTTTTGCGCAAGGCATTGCGATACAATTCATACTGGATCACGAACCATCCAATCACTGCCGGTAGGGCTTTCAAGCAATATGGCTCTACTATGCTTTTACGCACAACTCGTGGAAATAGATCGGTAGGAGACAGCGAGATGAACACGACCGCGAAAAGCAACAAAGCCAGTCGCCAGCGATTTGGCGTGTCGCAGAAATACCAGAAACCCATGCCGCACATGGCAATCACAAAGGTGGCCGACTCGGCGCGGTGGTTGAACACGATCACCCAAATCATCAGCGAAGCGAAAAATAAAAGGCGTTGCCGGCGTGCTTGAAAAGATTTAAAAAATGCCAAGGGCGTTAATAAAAGCAAAAGCGACGCCAGCTGTAATGGGGTTCTCGGCACATCGAGTCCAAACCAACTGTAGAGTATGCCTGGAACAGAGATGCCGCGCCATGTTGCTTGGTCGTTGCGAAGCATGTCGAACCAGCTGCGATATAGAAACTGCAGCTGTGTTAGATCCACAATTAACAAAGGAAGGAAGGCAAAGAATAAGAATGCAAGGGCACTCGTGATTAGGAAGCGCAACTTGCCCGGATAAAAAAGGAACAGCACGAAAGCCACGCCACTAAAGAGTTTTATAAAAAAGGAGGAGGTTAAAGCCCATGCTGCTTGACCAGGTTTTCCGTTTTCAAAATCAGCCAAAGCGCTAATCATTAAGGCCGCCATCAAGGCATTGCTTTGTGAGTTTTGGAGCGCGGTTAAGGTGTCGAAAAAAACAAGGATCAACAGTATCCACAGCTTGTCTTTTAGGAATGGAAATCGCGAAATGCTAAAGTAAAGCGCAAGCACATTAACGAGGTTCCAGCTCAAGTAGCCTAGCCATACCGGCATATAGGCAAAGGGTGCGAAGAGCAAGGCAAAGGCGGGACTGTATTTAAACAAATCAAGCTCAAGCCCCAGCGCTGTTGCATGCTGATAGATGTCCTTGCCAGCGAATAAGTTAAAGGTTGCTTCGCGAAAGATTAGAAAATTCCGCAGATGCTCTGGCCCTAGCCACCAGCGGTGGAGGATGGCGATGATGCTCACGCCACAATAGATCCAAAGGAGGTGGCGGTGATTTTTAAGAAACGACAGGATGCCCTGCATGCGATCAGCGGATTTCGCGAATGTAATGCTCGATGAATTCGCGCACACAAGCCTCGCCGCCTTTGTTTTTGAGATGCACAGTGGCGATGGATTTTATATAGTCAACAGCATCCGATGGACAAGCAGCAAGGCCTACTTTTTGCATCACCACGGCATCGTTCACATCGTCACCGATATAACTTATCTCGTTCCATTCCAAGCCTAATTGCACACGCCACGCTTCTAAGATGCCAAGTTTTTCTTCAAAACCAACATATACATGTTCAACACCTAAAAGCACAGCCCTGTTGTGCACGATGGCCTGATTCTTACCTGAACTCAGAAACGCCACGTTGAAGCCGCTCTTGGTAAGATGTCGGATAGCCATGCCATCTTTTGTGTTGAAGCGCTTGAATTCATCGCCCGACTCGCTGTAATACATGCCGCCATCGGTCATAACACCATCCACATCGAGCACCAAAAATTTGATGTCCTTGCGATAGCTATTGCTAGCAGTGTGCTGTGCCTCCATGTGTTATACGATGTGTCGCCCAACAGCTGTTGCTACTGGCTTCAGCGAGTTGTATAGCGTTGTAAATTCAGCATGTGTTAGCTGCTGCGAGGCATCCGATTTTGCCACTTTCGGATTCGGATGTGTCTCCACCAATAAGCCATCTACGCCCATCGCCACACAAGCCCTCGAAAGATCAGGCACACCGTAGGCATAACCAATGGCATGACTAGGATCTAAGATCACAGGCAGGTTCGTATATTCTTTCAGAAAAGCAACGCCGCAAAGATCAAGCGTGAAGCGTGTCTTGGTTTCGAACGTGCGTATGCCGCGTTCGCAAAGGATTACCTGCTCATTGCCTCCAGAGAGGATGAACTCGGCTGCTTGCACAAACTCCTGAAGCGTGGTGCCAAAGCCGCGTTTCAATAAAACGGGCTTGTTGCTTTTTGCACATCCTTTCAGAATGCCGTGGTCGTACATCGATTTAGCGCCAATCTGAACGATGTCAGCGTACTCAAGAATGGCGTCCAGATGCGTGCTGTCGCGCACTTCTGTGATGATTGCCAAGCCGAATTGCTGGCGCATTTTATCCAATAATTTCAAACCATCGAGACCCATGCCTTGGAAGGTGTATGGCGAGGTGCGGGGTTTGAATGCACCGGCCCGCAGCACTTTGACGCCAAGCTCTACACAGAGTTTTGCCGAGCTCACAATCTGCTCTTCGTTCTCCACCGAACAAGGACCAGTAATCATGATGGTATTGTTCGAATTGCCGCCGATCTCAACAGATCCGAGCTTTATCGAGCGTTTCTCGCTCATGTATTTGCTGCTCGCCAATTGAATGTCGTCGTCAAAAACAAAAGTTTTCTCTGCAAAAGCAGCATAGGCCTCGCTTACTTCCTTTGTCTTGGATGGGGTTACAAGAAGTTCGCCGTCGCCGGTTTTTACGCGTATGCCGCTTAATGACTGCGCCATTTCGGCAATCTTTGCTTCGGGTGTGTTGGCTTTGATATGAATGATCATAATATATAATTGCTTATGGCTAAGGTTTTAAGCTTCGCCTTTGATGAGGTTGTTG
>CANFOZ010000043.1 GCA_947448795.1 Bacteroidota bacterium | reverse complement strand
TCATCATAAAAATTAGGCTTTGTAATTCGAAAAAGGCAATTGCCGGCTAAAAACTATCTTTGTGCAGCCCTTTGCTAAGATAAGGGCTTTGAATCAACAAAATAAAGAATTTTTTTCGTGTCAAGGCATACACTCTCCTTTCTCTGCATTGTATTCGTCGCCGCTTTGCTTAGCTCTTGCGCGGTAAAAGTGGTGCCGCAAGGAGGCAAAAAAGATACCAATCCCCCAAAGGTGCTGCTATCAAGCCCAGATACCATGGCCGTAAATTTCACCGGCGATAAAATCACCATCGCTTTCGATGAATTCATAGCCCTGCGCGAGCCCTCTCAAATCATCATCTCGCCACCCCTGAAATACGAACCGGAGATTATCGCTAAAAACAAAAGCGTAGTGATCCGTTTCACAGACACCTTGGCCCTAAACACAACCTACTCCATTAACTTCGGCAACGCCATCGTAGATGTAAATGAAGGTAATGTTTTGGAAGATTATCAATTCGTATTTTCAACCGGACCAGCAGTAGATACGCTATTCGTAGCAGGCAAGGTGCTTAATGCAAGCGACCTGAGCCCGGCAGCAAAGGTATTGGTGATGCTCTACACCAACCTCAGCGACTCGACACCGATGAAGGAGCGTCCTCTCTATTATACAAAAACAGATGCTTCCGGGAATTTCAAGATTAATCACATCGCAGAAAAAACATACCGCGTTTTTGCACTAAATGATAAAGACGCTGACTTTCTCTACAACCAACCAAACGAAGATATTGCGTTTTACGAACTGCCACTAGAAGCGATAAAAAAACCACGGCTCGACTTGCGTCTTTTTGCAGCAGGTAAGCCAGCCATGCGTTTAATGAAAGCAAGCTATGAAACGCCAGGCAAACTATCTTTAATCTATACAGACCGTGTTGATTCGATGAAGATTGAAACAATAAACACGGCTGCGAAAGAGCCCGTGTACATCAGCATGGAGCATTCGGCACAGGGCGATACACTCATCTATTGGATTAATCAAAACGCAAAAGATACGTTGCATTGGATCCTGCTCGCCGACACACTTAAAGCAGATACCATTAAACTGGTTCAAAAGAAACCAGAAATGCTAAAAGGCAAAGCGGCTAAACAAGGACTGCAGTTAACGTCAGACATCGCGAGTAGCATCGGACTTGAACAGCGCTTGATACTGACAAGCAACTACCCGATCAAAGATTGTATTGATTCGCTTTTGCTTTTCAAGGAAGACAGTGTGCGCTTAAAACCAATACTCTCCTTTGCCGATTCGAGCCGGCGTCGATTGCGAGTCGAGTTCAAGGTGAAAGAAGGTGCTAGCTATTCACTGTATCTTCCGCCTGCTGCATTAACAGACATCTTCGGTCAAACGAGCGATACGCTACGAATGGCCTTCACCGCCAAAAAGAGCAAAGATTACGGAACGCTAAAGCTGCACCTCAATTTACCCGAATCAGGCAGTTTTATCTTGCAGCTGGTGGATGATAAGGGAACTCTTTTTGAAGAGCGCAACCCCTTGGGAAATCAGGTGCTTGACTATACCTTGCTGCAGCCTGGCAACTACCGACTGAAACTCATCTTCGACGCCAACTACAACAAAATCTTCGATAGCGGCGACTACATGCAACATAGACAACCTGAAAAAATTGTTTATTATAGCAAAACCATTGCTGTTAAAAGCAATTGGGATATCGAGGAAGATTGGAAACCTTAATCCTATTTATTTACAATAATCACAAAACACGATTATGAAAACTTCACACACGCTCGTAGTATTGGTATTGCTCACCATCGGCTCTGTAAGCATTGGCTTGCAAGGCTGCAAAAAAGGCGCTGACGATCCACTGATTTCCTTGCATTCACGCAAAGCGCGTGTGGTTGGCGATTGGCGCATAGCGAATCTAACCTCCACCACCTCAACCGTTGAAACGGCAACAAATGGAACTCAAACTACAACCGAAATTCAGCAAGTTAGCGAAGCGGGATTCACCACACTAAAGACTGCGATTAGCGGGGTTTCTCCGGAACAGCATACCTATGACGAAGAGACTACCTACTCCTTCGCTAAGGATGGAACATGGAAAAGCACCAAGACCGTTGCAAATAACTTCGTGGATACTATCGTGATTGGATTCAACAACAATTTCTACCAACAAACCACGCTTACAACCACAGTCACAGAATCAAACGGCACATGGAATTTTCTGGCCGGTATTGGCGATGCAAAAAACAAGGAAAACGTGATTGTCGAAACCATAGCTGCTAATGAAACAGCGAATATCGTACGCTCGTTTATCCCAATAACGAATGGAGCACCTGCACAAACCAATATCACAAACACCGTGATTACAAGCAATGAATATATCAATTCCAACGTAATTTGGCAGCTAACCTCCCTTAAAAACAAAACACTTAGTGCGAGTATAAAAGGTAATGATACCTATTACCGAACCATCAACGGCAACCAAAGCGGCACCAAGACGGAAACAACTTTTGAGTCCACTCTCAAGCTCGAAGCAAAATAAAAAGAACACCACGGGCTAATGAAAACGGAAGGCTACGGCTTCAAACAATGGACTTTGTTAATGATCTTGGCATTGATCTGGGGATCCTCCTTCATTTTAATGAAGCGAGGGCTGTTGGCCTATCCGCCCGATCAAGTAGCGGCCATCCGAATGTGCGTAGCGGCGCTCTGTCTGCTTCCATGGATTGCGCATCGATTCCGAGAAGTGCCCATTAACCGATGGAAATTTGTTGCGGCTTCCGGTTTTTTAGGAAATGCGATTCCGGCTTTCTTGTTCGCCTTTGCGCAAACCCATGTCAACAGCTCTGTTGCGGGCATGCTCAATTCGCTAACGCCTGTTTTTACCCTGCTCCTGTCCTTTTTTATCCTAAAAAAAACAAGTAAAAAAGTGCATGTGATCGGCGTTTTGCTCGGACTCATCGGTGCCTTGATTATCATCGTCTTCAGATCAAAAGGGGGCATCTCGGGTGATTTAAATTACGGACTCCTGATAGCGCTTGCCACCCTCTGTTATGCTGGCAGTATCCTGATCATCAAAACCAAACTAGGAGGAATTCCATCCTTGCCGCTGGCTGGCTTTGCGGTAAGCATCGGTGCCTTCCCCTACAGCATCTACCTCCTCTTCACCGATTTTGGAAAGCGATTTACCGCCGATATCGCCAATGCGGTTAACCCAATCGAGCTGCCTTGGCTGCATATTCCCAGTCTTGGCTCCTCCAGTTTTGCCGCAATTGCCCTCTTAGCAATCATGGGTACCGCAATCGCCCTATTACTTTTCAACAGCCTCATCCGATCCAGTAGCGCCCTTTTTGCTTCCTCTGTAACTTACTTAATCCCCCTTGTGGCGCTTTTTTGGGGCTTTTCTGACCATGAACAGCTTGGCGTTTATCATTTAATTGGACTGCTTTCGATCCTCAGCGGTGTCTATCTGATAAATCGTCCAGAAACATCGTGAAAGAAATTTTTTGATAGTTTAAATAATTTACTACCTTTGCATCCCCAAATACAAAACAATGTACGCAATAGTTAAAATCGCCGGACAGCAGTACAAAGTAGAGAACGATCAATCGCTCTACGTTCACCGTCTGGAAACAGAAGAAGGTAAAAATGTAGATTTCGACCAAGTAATGCTGGTGGATGATGGTGGTAAAGTTACCATCGGAGCCCCTGTTATTGCTGGTGCGAAGGTCTCTGTTAAAGTACTCGCTCATTTGAAAGACGACAAAGTTCTTGTCTTCAAAAAGAAACGCAGAAAAGGTTACAAGAAACTGAACGGTCATCGTCAATACTTGACTCAAATCAAGGTTGAGAAGATTCAAGTTAAGTAAGCTATCCTGATTCAAAAAAAGGTATTCACCACATTATCCCTTAAACAATGGCACACAAGAAAGGCGTCGGTAGTTCTAAGAACGGACGCGAATCCCACAGTAAAAGACTCGGAATTAAAATATTCGGTGGACAGTTAGCAAAAGCTGGTAGCGTTATCGTTCGTCAGCGTGGTACAAAACACCATCCTTCACTCAATGTTGGAATCGGTAAAGACCATACGCTCTTTGCTCTTATTCCTGGCCGTGTGATGTTTAGAAAGAAAGCCGACGAGAAGTCATACGTTTCGGTAATGCCTCTCGTGGTAGCCGAAGCTTAATAAAAATCGAACTTGCAAAGAAACCCTGTCTGATAAAGACGGGGTTTTTTTATGTTCAAAACGAACGTTTTTAATTTGTTTTGATGGCGTTTCATCCAGCGCTTGGGTTTCAACAAACGCTTTTGTTTGATAGGTAAATCAACCCCTCTAAGCTGCCTCTTCGTTCTTTTTAATAAGCAAGCTTTCTGGTTGTAATCGCAATACCTAAACGATTCATTACAGGTGTCATTTCTTTTCTAGGCGTCAACGAATGTATTGGTAAGTGCCCTTCAAACAAAACGAATTAATTGGCATTTACAGTACCTAACACCCTCATGCCTATCCATGAAAAAAGCCGCCCCACAAACGCGGAGCGGCTCTTTCTATATGGCTTGCTTCTACTTCGACAAACGCTCTGTAAGCTTAATCTTCCAACGCTGACTAATCAAGTACATCACAGGCACCAGTATCAAGGTTAAGAAGGTCGCAAAACTAAGACCAAAGATCATCGTCCACGACAATGGGCCCCAGAAACGAACGCTCTCTCCACCAAACCAAATGTGTGGATTAAGCTCCGTAAACATGGTCAGGAAGTCAATGTTCATTCCCAAGGCCAATGGCACCAAGCCCAAGATCGTTGCCGAAGCGGTGAGTATAACCGGTGTCATACGCGTTTTACCCGCTTGTATAATAGCGGCTTTCAACTCCATGCCCTCTTCGCGCAGCAGGTCTGTAAACTCCACTAAAAGGATGCCGTTCCGCACCACAATTCCCGCCAGTGCAATAACACCAACCCCCGTCATCACGATGGAGATATTCATACCAAAAATACCTAAGCCTAACAGCACACCAATGATGCTGAAGAAAATCTCAGAAAGTATTAATAACGGTTTGCTAATCGAGTTAAACTGCGTAACAAGAATTATAAGAATAAGTCCGAACGAAATCAACAATGCATTGCCCAAGAAGGCGCCTGTCTCTTTCTGCTCTTCTTGCTCTCCTGTAAAACTGATTGAAACGCCCGGAGGTGTTGGGAATTGCGCCATTGATGCTGTCGCTTTGCTAACCACCTCGTTAGGATTAAATCCGGAAAGCACATTCGAAGATAGCGTCACGAGGCGCTTTTGATTCTTGCGCTTGATACCACCAAAGGTGTTGCTATAATGCACCTGAGCAAATGCCGAAAGCGGAATCTGACGAACAATACCACCCATATTCATGTCGCGGTAAGTGATCTTGATGTTTTTTAACGCGTCGATATTATTACGCTGCTTCTCGTTGAAACGAAGCATTATCGGGTACTCGTCATTATCATCGCGATACTTACTTGCTTCTTTACCAAACACCGCATTGCGAATCTCCATGCCAATCTGCGCAGTAGATATTCCTTCGCGATTAGCGCGGTCGCGGTCTATATCGATTACGAGCTCCGGCTTGTTTATTTGAAGATCCGATTTCAGCTCCTCAATACCTCCTATCTGCATCGAGTCGAGGTATTTCTTGAGCGACTTGGAGGCGTATGCCAATTGGTCGAAATCATCACCCGTTATCTCAATATTCACAGGCTTGCCCGTTGGTGGACCTGCACGTTCTTGATTGACCGTGATCTCAGCGCCAGCAATGCCTTTCATAGCATCGCGTAACTTGTCGAGATAGGGTGAGGTCGATTCGCCATTGCGTTTGGAGAATTCAACAAAAGCAACACTTACACGGCCTTTGTTAGGACTTACGCCGCGCTCACCATCAGATGGATCACTCACATTGATTGCCACATTGGCAATGATCGACTCAACAATCGGATTCTTATCCCCCATCGTTTTATACACGCGATCCTCCATGATACGCGTAATCGAGTCGGTGGTAGCAGGGTCGGAACCTATCGGCAACGTTGCATAGACATAGATAAAGTTAGGCTCGCCTGTTGGAAAAAACTCCACTTTCGGCTTCCGAATAGCAGTGAATGCAAGGGTCAAGAAAAAGAGCACAATAGTTCCTATTAACAGCATTCCAGGTCGCTTTCCGGCTAAAGCCCAACTAATCAAACGCTCGTATCCTGCCTGGAAAGCCGGCCATGCTTTGCGCTGGAACTTTTGTATCATATTCTTCAACACGAAACGATAGAAGACCATGAGTAAAATCATCAACACCACAAAGTTAGCCACGCCCCAGATGCGCAACAGGTAAAAGAAGCCAGCAACTGCAGCAAGGATGATGAGATTGCGACGAAACTTCTTCGGTGATGAACCTGCGGCTTCCTCTTCCTCTGTTTTCATGAAGCTTACAGCAAAAACCGGATTGATGATGTATGCAACCACTAAAGACGCCAACAGCGTTACGATAAGTGTGACTGGAAGGAAATACATGAATTTCCCGATAATACCTTGCCAAAAAGCCAAAGGAACAAAAGGTGCAAGGGTAGTTAATGTGCCCGCTAATACTGGCAAGAAAATTTCTCCTGCCGCTTTCTTGGCAGCTTTTACAATAGGCACTTTGCCATTATTGAAAATGCGGTGTGTATTCTCAATAACAACAATAGCATCATCCACAACGATACCAAGGGCTAGCAAGAATGCAAACAGCACAATCATATTTAACGAGAAGCCTATCGTTGGCATAATCAAGAAAGCAATGAACATCGAAAGCGGAACCGACATGGCAACGAAAAAAGCATTCGTAACTCCCATGAAGAACATCAAGAGAATGGTCACCAAGATAAAGCCAATGATAATCGTGTTGATTAAATCATGCAAGGTGGTTCGTGTTTGATCCGACTGATCGCCAGTGAGGGTAACCTTCAACTTGGCAGGAAACTTGTTCTTTTGCAAATCATCCACAATGGCGCGCACCTTATCAGAAGCATTGATCAAATTCTCGCCAGATCGCTTCACTACGCTTAGTGTAATCACGTTTTTGTGACCAAGACGAGCATAACTCTCCTTCTCTTTAAAACCATCCACTACATTTGCGATGTCTTTCAATTTCACAACCGCTCCGCTCATCGATCGAATAGTGATGTTACGCAATTCCTCCATATTGGTGAATTGACCATTCACGCTTAGGGAGCGCTTCATGCCATCCATTTTAATCGTCCCACCCGATATCGTGGCGTTCTCCATGGCGATGGCGTTGTTGACATCATACATGGTTACATCGGCAACCTGCATTTTGTACATATCCAAGTTTACCTGAATCTCCCGATCAAGCGCTCCAATGATATCCACGCGCGTAATCTCCTTCATGCTTTCTACTCTATCCTTCACATCATCGGCATATTGCTTCAACTTCTTAAGGTCGTAGTCGCCTGATAGATTAACAAAAATGATAGGTATCTCCGAGAAATCAATCTCCATCACAGATGGATCACGTGGTAAATCCGAAGGTAAATCAACACGTGCCTTATCGACCGCATCTTTCACTTTCTGCTTGGCCAGTGCCACATCAACCGTGGTATTGAATTCTAAAATGACGTTACTAAAATCCTGTAAGGAATTACTGGTCATCTTCTTAATACCTGAAATCCCTTTGATCTGCTTCTCAAGCGGCTTGGTAACGAGGTTCTCTATATCTGCAGGTGATGTTCCAGGATAAATCGTGCTTACATAAATGGTTGGAATTACGATGTCCGGAAATTTCTCTTTAGGCAGATTGTTATATGCCGAAACACCAGCTAAAATAACAAAGATCGTGAGCACATAAATACTCGTTCGATTATCGATCGACCAGCTCGATGGTTTAAATTCTTTGAAAATATCTTTCATAAAATAAATGGGCTGTAAACGCTATTAATATTGAATTTTTTCTCCGTCGTTAAGATCCTGATAACCTCCTGTGATAACCTGATCGCCAGGCTTCACTCCTTCAATGATCTCCAATTGTCCGTTGTAGGCCATGCCCAACTTTACATTGGTCTTGCGAGCTACCTTAACATTGTTTTCCATCACGGCAGTATAGAGGTAATTAGCCCCTTCTTGCTCGCCATCTTGAATGATGTTGATCGGCACAACAATAGCAGAATCTGAACTATAATCGATAATCTTTAGCACGGCAAGCATGTTTGGATGATAGTCTTTGTTTTCGGCTAACTTCACCTCAACAGAGAAAGAACGAGAAATCGGATTAATCACCTTCGCTACAAAAGAAATCTCTGCTTTTACTTCTTCTTTTAAATCAGGAAAAGAAACTAAAACATGATTTCCTTTCTTAACTTTTGAAGCATAGGATTCTGCTACCTCGCCTTTAATCTTTAAACTATTCATGTTTACCACACGCATGCAGGGCATCCCTGGCGCTGCGGCTTGACCAATCTTCACATCCACAGCATCTACCGTTCCGTTTATAGGGGACGTGATTTTTGACATGGCGATAGTCTCGTTCATGGTTGTCAACCTTTTCTCCAATGACTCCTTGGTGTTCTTGGCTGTTAAAAATTGAATCTCGGATCCAATCTTCTGATCCCATAAATTCTTCTGTTTCACAAAAACTTGGTTGGCAAATGCCAATTGCGATTTCAACTCTTCAAGACCAGAGCTAGCAACAGCATGATCAAGCTCTGCAAGAACTTGTCCTGCGCGCACATCGTCGCCTACCTTCACTAGGATTTTACTCACCGTTCCAGGCATCATCGGACTAACATTCACATTCTCGTCTGCATCCACTTTGGCTTGCAATTCGATGAAATGCGAGAAAGAACCTGTTGCCGCATTCGTTACGGCTACTACTTTCTGATGACCTGCTGTTGAATCCGAGGCACTCAATTCTTTTTCAAGGGCCGAAATTTTAGTTGACAAATCACTTTGTTGCTGCTTGAGTTTTTCCAATTCAGCTTTTTTATCGCCCGATTTTCCACCGCCGCAAGAGGCAAGAACAAAAAGTGCGGAAGCGAGTATGAGAAAATGTTTCATAGGTATTTATGTTTGATTTTGGGTTCTTTTTTTATTTAGTCAATTTGCCAGATGCTTTATCAAAATCCACTTTGGACATTAACAAGTCCTGCAGCGCGTTGAAATAGTTGTTCTGAGCTTCGTTCAATGCCGATTCTGCTTGCAATAATTCAATACTCGACCCAACGCCTTGGTCATACTTAGCGCGAGCGGTAGTGTATACTTCCAGGGCAAGATCTTGACTTTGTTTACGAAGCTTTAAAGTTGATATACCATTGGTCATCGCTATGCGTGATGCATTATAATCAAGCTCTAAAGAGGATTTTAGAAAACGCATATCGTTTTCTGATTTTGCCAACCCGATCTTGCTCTGCTGAATGCGATGGTGCTTTTGCATGCCATCAAATATTGGTACGCCCATGCGAACACCTACCATAGAGATAGGGTACCAGCCTTTTTTTGTGTCGGTAAAATCAAAGGCGCTGCGCTGCGCTTGTGTACTTAAACTACCATACATAACAAGATTCGGAACATAGGATAGACGATCCTTCTTCAATTGCAATTCCGACATACGCTTTTGATCCTGTAACAGAGAAAATTCAATGCGTTGGGTGTAATCAAAGGTTTCTGAAAGTGGCATAACCGTGTCTAGTTTCAAAGTCTCTAACTTATCTGTTAGGATAAGATTAACACCATATTCAAGACCCATCTGGTACTTCAATAGCGCTTCGGATAAGCTTTTGTAGCGAGCAACACTTTCTTGCATCACTTTCAAATTGTTATATGCCAATTCACTGCGATCGACATCAATCTTCTCCACAAAACCATTATCAAAAATGATTCGCGTGTCGGTCTTGAGTTTCTCGAAACGAGCCAACAACGTATCCAATAGAATTTGATGTTCGCCATTTACCAAAACAGTGTAATAGGCTTTCTGGACAGCTGCTGCTGTCTCCGTCCGGGTGCGTGATGTCGCTTTTTGCATCAAATCGGCATACACCTTCATCGATTGCAACCCTACCATGTAATCGCTGCTAAAGAGAAGTTGTGAAGCATCGATTCCAGCGGATGCGTTATACTTGGTTCCAAACTTCACAGGGATATAACTGCCTGCTGGTCCACCAAAAAATTGCCCTGGAATTAACGAGGTCGGAATCTCCAGGAAATCCTTTACGTCAAGACTACCGTTAATTTGCGGAAATCCTAAGCCTAAAATCTCCTGCGCCTTGTGACGTGCAATCTGTTCATCCAACTCGGCATTCTGAACCCTCGATTGGTTCTTCATCGCATAATCGATCGCTTGCTGAACCGTCATACTGACGCTAGTCGTATCCGATTTCTGTGCAAAGGCATGTACTCCTAATTGCGTGCAAATAGCAAGGAGTAAAATAGGTACTAATAATGGTCTTTTCATATATTGAATCTACTGGTTTTGACGATTAATTTTGTGATCTTTAATCAAGGTAAGCCCCTCCATCGTGCATATCCCATGCAGAAAATGATCCAGCAAGGTTAGTTGAACCTCGGTTATATCAAACTTAGCTGGGGGAAACTGCATCGGATTCATACCCATCTCCACTTCTTCTAAACGAAGTCGGCACAATATCTTAGCGTTTAACTCCTTTCTATAAAGCTTCTCTTTCTTACCACGATTAATGTTGCGTTCAACATTCGGTAATACAATATGCTCTTTAAATTTTCGAAACTCAATCCACGATTCAGGATGGTATTTTTGCATATCATAAAACACTTGTGGATTGATGCTCCGAAAGGTCACATACACGTGATCCATCATTTGCAAAATCTCATCAACCGCATTTTTGGAATGATCCGCAATTTGATTGAATATCATTTCTCGCTCATACAAATAGCGCTTCATGAGTTGACTCACAATCAAACCCTTCTCCTTGTAATGTAGGTAAAGTGTTTTTTTGGACATGCCCAGATGCTTGGCGATGTCATCCATCGTGACTCGCTTAATACCCTGCACAAAAAACAATTCTTGAGCGGCGTCGATTATACGATCTTTTGTTTTCATAATTGGCCCGCAAAACTAAAGAAACTATTTTGAATATAAAAGTTTTCTTTGTTTCAGGCTTATTATTCAAACAAAAACTTCAAAAATTTCTAGGGCAAAACTTATTCGACAACAACCACGAGGTACTTGGAAATACTCCAAAAATCCTCGCCATTCGTGATCACAAGCTTGATGGCTCCTTTATCGCCTTCTAATCGATAGGACGATGCTGGATGATTGGTTACTAACTTGGCTTTTTTGGCTCCCAAAGGCAACTCTGTAAATTCTGTAATGTCAATTTTTGTGAAATAACTTTTATTCATTTGGTCCGAGAGACGAACCTGTTTATTCAGTCCGATAAAGCCACCTTCCTTGGTCAACACGCCTTGCTCCTTCAGCTCCTTAGCACTTCCAAATGCATAATAGGCCGTATTTATAACCAGCTGCTGATTACCTAAATCATGAATCCGATCGTTATACTCAGAAAACAAGGTTTTTAAAGCGACATTCTTTTGCTCCAATTCAGTGCGTAAGGCAAGTATTTCTTTGTCCTTATCGTCCAGTTGTTTTGTTAATCTTTCTATCAATTTCTGCAACTCATCGTTGTTAATATGGGCACGTTTCAGTTTCTCGTTTAACGCGTTAATCGTCTTGCGATTCTGCTCAAGCAAAGAATTGATGCTCGCGATATCCTCCACGATAGACTCCGGCTGTGTTTTCTGCATTTCCACATCCGTACTTTTTTGAGATACCATCTTCTGTTTTTCTTTTATTGCAACAAGGTTGTCCTCGATACTGTTCATAGAAGCCATGAACGCATTGATGGTGGAATCCTTCCGACCCAACTCTGCTTTAAGTTGCACCAAAATGCTATCGCCTGACATGACATCGCCCTCGGTATCGGCGGTTTTCGTGTTACAGGAACAAAAAAGAAAAACGAAAAGAACAAGGGAAAGCGTGTATTTCATATAAAGAGGATTACATATTTCTGCGATACTGACCGCCAACCTCAAAAAGCGAAGTCGTTATCTGACCTAATGAACAATACTTGGCGGCTTCCATCAATTTATCAAAGATGTTCTGATTCTGAACCGCTGCCTTTTGCAAGGCTTGCATAGCTTCTTCAGCCTTTGTGCCGTTGCCTTTGTTCAAATTTTGAACCGTGTGAATCTGATACTGCTTCTCTTCTTCCGTTGCGCGTATAACCTCTTTAGGAAGAATTGTTGGAGACCCTTTTGATGACAAAAAGGTATTCACGCCGATAATCGGAAACTCACCGGTGTGCTTTTGCATTTCGTAATACAAACTCTCCTCTTGAATCTTGCCACGCTGATACATCGTCTCCATCGCACCCAAAACACCACCGCGCTCGGTGATCTTGTCAAACTCGCTGAGAACAGCTTGCTCAACAAGCTCCGTAAGATCTTCAATTATAAACGAACCTTGCAAAGGATTCTCGTTCTTCGCCTGTCCTAGCTCTTTATTAATGATAAGCTGTATAGCCATCGCTCTGCGCACACTCTCCTCCGTTGGGGTTGTAATAGCTTCATCATAGGCATTGGTATGGAGCGAATTGCAATTGTCATAGATGGCGTAAAGGGCCTGCAAGGTTGTGCGTATGTCGTTAAAGTCTATCTCCTGTGCATGCAAGGAGCGGCCTGAGGTCTGTATGTGGTATTTCAACATCTGCGAACGCTCGTTCCCTTTGTATTTTACCTTCATGGCTTTGGCCCAAATTCGACGAGCTACACGACCGATAACCGCATACTCCGGATCAATTCCGTTGGAGAAGAAAAAGGAAAGATTCGGCGCAAAGTCATCGATCTTCATGCCTCTGCTGAGATAATACTCAACATAGGTAAAGCCGTTGGCTAATGTAAATGCCAGTTGTGTTATCGGATTGGCGCCGGCTTCAGCAATGTGGTAACCCGAAATTGAAACCGAATAAAAATTACGAATGCCTTGCTCAATGAAGTACTGCTGAACATCACCCATCATACGCAAGGCAAACTCGGTAGAGAAAATACAAGTGTTTTGCGCTTGATCTTCTTTTAAAATATCAGCCTGCACTGTTCCTCGAACCTGCTTCAAGGTGTCCGCTTTGATTTTAGAATAAACCGAGGCGTCTAAAACCTCATCGCCCGTTACTCCTAACAACATTAAGCCCAGTCCATCATGCCCTTCTGGCAATTGTCCCTGGTAAGCAGGACGAGCTATGCCTTTCTTCTTGTATATAGCAGCAATCTTTTTCTCCACTTCCAATTCGATTCCCTCTTTGCGAATATGCAGCTCGCATTGTTGGTCAATTGCTGCATTCATAAAAAAAGCAGTCATCGCAGGCGCTGGTCCATTGATGGTCATCGACACAGAGGTTTTCGGATCGGCAAGATTAAAGCCGCTGTATAATTTCTTTGCGTCATCCAAACAACAGATGGAAACTCCTGAGTTACCTACTTTGCCATAGATATCCGGACGCGATTCTGGATCTCGTCCATAAAGTGTTACACTGTCAAATGCTGTGGATAAACGCTTTGCTGGCAATCCTTTCGATACATAATGAAAACGCTTGTTTGTGCGCTCGGGTCCACCTTCACCGGCAAACATGCGTGCCGGATCTTCTTCCGTGCGCTTAAATGGATAAACGCCGGCAGTATAGGGAAATTCGCCCGGCACATTTTCTTGAAGCACCCATCGCAACAAATCGCCCCAACCCTCAAAACGCGGCATCGAAACCTTCGGTATCTGACTGTGCGAAAGCGATTCTGTATGGGTTTGTACCTTGATCTCTTTGTCCCTTACCTTAAAAACATAAAACTCATCGCGGTACATTTTCGCCTTGCTTGGCCATCCTTTCAATATCTTGCGACAGCTATGGTCCATGCGCGACTCAGTCTCTTCCATGAGTTCCTGCAATTTCTTTATTAATCGATCCTTGTCATCTAAAGCAGATGCCGCAATTGCACCAATCGATTGGTCAAACCCATATAGCTGATTAGCCATACTCACTTGCTCAGTAACCCAATTGTCATAATCGCGGTTAGTCTCTGCAATCTCACTTAAGTAGCGTGTTCTAGCTGGCGGAATAATATAAATTTTCTCCGACATCTCATTGCTAACCTCAATCTTCGACTCAAACTTAATGCCCGTCTTTTCCGTAACCGTGGCAATAACAGCACGATATAGTGCATTCATCCCGGGATCGTTAAACTGCGAGGCAATGGTCCCAAAAACAGGCACAAGCGCATCGTCCATTTCGAAGGCATTACGGTTGCGTTTATATTGCTTCTTTACATCGCGCAATGCATCTTGTGCCCCGCGCTTGTCGAATTTATTCAAGGCCACAAGATCAGCAAAATCAAGCATGTCAATCTTCTCCAATTGCGTTGCAGCACCGTACTCCGGTGTCATAACATACAAACTCAAATCAGAATGCTCAATAATCTCCGTATCGCTTTGTCCAATACCGGAAGTCTCTAAAATAATCAAATCGTAATTCGCAGCTTTTACAACATTCACCGCCTCCTGCACATATTTCGACAAAGCTAGATTGGATTGACGCGTAGCCAAAGACCGCATATACACCCGATCGTTGGAAATGGAATTCATGCGAATACGGTCGCCTAAAAGGGCTCCGCCCGTTTTACGCTTGGAAGGATCTACAGAAATAATCGCAATATGCTTGTCATTGAAGTCAACCAAAAAACGACGCACCAACTCATCCACCAAGGAGGACTTGCCTGCGCCACCTGTGCCAGTTATGCCGATTACAGGTATCTTTTTATCCTTCACTGATGCATCCAATTCAAGCAACATCTGCTTCGACTCTTCTGGGAAATTTTCTGCTGCTGAAATAACTTTAGCAATTGACCGAATATCGCGGTTTGACAACTTTTTCAATTCTCCATTGAGATTGGTTCCCGATGGATAATCGCACTTTTCAAGCATGTCGTTAATCATGCCCTGCAAACCCATAGCACGGCCGTCATCAGGTGCATAAATCCGCGTGATGCCATAGTCCTGCAACTCCTTGATCTCACTTGGCAAAATCGTTCCACCTCCGCCACCAAACAGCTTGATATGGCCACAACCGGCCTCTTTCAAAAGGTCAAACATGTATTTAAAAAACTCCATGTGCCCGCCTTGATAGGAAGTGATGGCGATAGCTTGTGCATCTTCTTGTATGGCGCAATCCACAATCTCTTTAACCGAGCGATCATGACCCAGATGGATTACCTCGGCACCGCTGCTCTGAATAATGCGCCGCATGATGTTAATTGCTGCATCGTGGCCATCAAAAAGAGAGGCCGCGGTTACGATGCGTAGTTTGTTCTTGGGGCTGTATGGTGCCGTGTTTTGCATAGAAAGGTGGTTTGTGGTCTTCTGAAGGGTAAAAACACCGCTTTGTCCTTGAAATTTAATAATTCGGTAATTATTCAATATCATTGCAAATATACGCAAATGACTCTTTCTCAATCCCCTTTTTTCGACGAAAACCGCATTCTGCACGAAGTAATTCTGCGCGCCACTAGAAGCAGTGGTAAGGGTGGTCAAAATGTAAACAAAGTATCTTCCAAGGTGGAGGTCCGCTTTCCGTTGCATACATCCACTGCATTGACTGATGCTCAGAAAACAATCATCTTTAACAAACTTAAAAATCGAATAAACCTCGATGGTGAAATTGTTCTTTCTTCCCAAGATGATCGCTCACAATTGCAAAACAAACGCATCGTTATCGCAAAACTCTTTGATTTATTAAACAAAGCCCTTAAGCCAATCAAGAAACGCATACCAGTAAAGCCTTCATTAGCAAAAGTGCGCAAACGACTCAACGAAAAAAAGGAGCAAGCCGTAAAAAAAGAAAACCGAAGTTACAAAGCCGACCTAAGCTCCGAATAATGTTCTTCCTGCTCTCCAAAATCTTAGTTTTCCTCTCAACCCCTTTGATCTATTGCATTGGGCTACTGCTCACGGGCCTCTTTTTGCGTGATCCCAAAACATCAAAAAGAGTCCTCTATGCTGGCGTCTTTTTACTCGTATTTATGAGCAACTCCTTTATCTTGGACGAGTTTATGAGGGCTTGGGAAATCCCTGCAACAGCCGACAATACGCTCGAAAAGCACGAAGTAGGTATGGTGCTCGGTGGGATGTTAAGTTATGACCATACACTAAACCGCATGCAATTCAACCGCGGCGGCGACCGGCTACACCAAGCTGTCCTGCTTTATAAGAAAGGAAAGATTGATAAAATCCTTTTCGTCGGTGGCTCTGGCATGGTCTCCTTGCCAAAAGAAATTGAATCGATCTATGCCCGCGAATACCTTAGTCAAATAGGCATTCCTGATACCGATATTCTTATCGAAACAACGTCTCGCAATACCTTTGAGAACGCACGGGCTTCAAAAATCCTGCTCGACTCCTTGCATATTCAAGGCAGAAGCCTGCTCATCACATCTGCTATTCACATGCGCAGAGCGCGCGGATGCTTTAGTAAAGCGGGTGTTGTATTTGACTGTTACAGCACAGATCGATATAGCGGAAGCAGAAAATTCGAACTAGACCATTGCCTGCTTCCAAGAGCTTCGGCGCTCGCTGAATGGGATGCGCTAATACACGAATGGATTGGCTATTTAAGCTACAAAATTGCAAGCTATCTATAATCCAGAGTAACGCTTTCGCAAGGCGGTCAAATAAGCCTTTATGTCGCTTCCATAAACGCCTTGCAACTCTTTCAGAAAATCACCTCGGCGCGAATCGTATCTCAAAAAATCCATAAAAAGCGTGTTGTTTGGATATTTAAGCCTTGGCGATTTCCGCCTCTGACCGATCATCCCAAGCGCTGCTAAACTATCTAAACGGTCAACCAAGGAATGAATCAAAAGCTGCTTCTGTTGCTCTTTGAACTCCTCCGTTTGTTTTTCATTGAATGTACAATATAACGAATCCACCCGCTTCGCACCTAGCAGCATATAATCCACAAAGGCTCGATCCTTTATGAGTTCAGCTTGATACGCCTGCAGCTGCTCCGATTTTTGCCCATACCTGCTTTGTAAAAACAAAACGGCACCTTGCTCACCTGCAAAGCTGGCTAGGTTCTCATTGAAATCCACACTGTCCTTCACAAATAAAGTTCCGTGCCACAATTCATGAATGATCAAATTCGCCAAAGCCCCCTCGCTGTTCTCCAACATGCCCGAGAGTATCGGATCTTTAAACCAACCCAAAGTTGACCAACCGCGAATGTTTCCTATGCCCGTGTCATATCCCTTTTGTCGAAGCAGCGAATCCTCCTTAACTGCGGCAGCATGTTCGAAAAACCCTTTGTAGGGCACTGCACCTAAAAAGGGAAAATACCACTGGTATGCGCGCAAACGAAAACGATCGGATGCCGTCACCGCCCAAAGTATTGGCTTGCCTTTTTGGTCGTAAAAAGTAGTGTAATTGTCCGAATGCTTTAATCCCAAAGAATCGAACGCAAACTCACGAATTGCTTGAACCAACTGCAATTGCTGCTTCAAGCTATCCGAGATGTCAGCTTCGCCAAGAACCTCATTCACCGGCCGCGAATGCCAGACAATGCTAATCTGCCCTATACCTTGCTTATAGGCATAATGCAACAGACTGAAATTATAAGTGCTTAGTCCTACAATCACTAAACCACTTAATAAAAGCAGGCGACGCATCTATTTCAAAGAGGCGAGCTGCCCTTCTAAACTCGCTATTTTCTCTTGTGCATCAGCCCTCTTTTTTTGCTCCATGGCTAACACTTCAGGTTTGGCATTTTGAACAAATCGCTCGTTCGATAGTTTCTTATCTACCGAAGCCATAAAGCCGCGATGGTAATCAATATCCTTCTGAATACGAGTTCGCTCTTCGTCAAGGTTTATACCCGCACTAAACGGAATGTGATACTCCTGTTTACCAGCCATAAAAGAAAGCGCCTGCTCAGGCTTGGTAGCGGCTACCTCATAGTGCTCCAGGTTACACATCTTCACCAAAAGGTCCGACAAAGCACCATCTATAACGGCAACAGAACCTTGCATGCTGATTAAACGCAACTTCTCTTTCGGTGATATCCCTTTCTCCTGACGAACCGTTCGCACTCCTTTGATCGTTTCAATCAAAGCATCAAAACGCTGCAAGAGAACCGTATCCACCGACTTTACAACAGGCCATGTAGAAACCAAGATACAATCTTTCTCTTGGCGCTCGGCAAGCTGATGCCAAAGCTCTTCGGTGATAAAAGGCATGAAAGGATGCACAACTTTCAGTATATCTTCAAAGAATCGAATCGTCGCTTCATAGGTTCCTCGATCCAAGGGCTTCGACTTGCCATCTATAAACTCCGGCTTGATCATTTCTAAATACCAAGCACAAAAATCATCCCACACAAGCTTGTATGTGGCCATCAAGGCCTCACTCATGCGGTAACGCGAATACAGATTGTTGATGTTTTCTAACTCTTGATCAAAGCGCGCAGCAAACCAGGCTACAGCTGCTTGATTGCCTGGCGAAACAACATCTTCTAAGTCCTCACTCCAACCAGCAACCAATCTAAACGCATTCCATATTTTATTGGAAAAATTTCGGCCCTGTTCGCAGTAGCTCTCGTCAAAAGGAAGATCATTACCCGCTGGTGAACACAACAACATTCCAACACGAACACCATCAGCACCATACTTCTCCATCAACTCGATTGGATCAGGCGAGTTACCTAAGGATTTGCTCATCTTCCGCCCTTGCTTATCACGCACGATACCGGTAAGATAGACATTCGTGAAGGGCTTCTCCTTGCGATATTCATAACCAGCTATGATCATGCGAGCTACCCAGAAAAAAAGAATCTCCGGTGCTGTAACCAAGTCATTCGTTGGATAATAATAGTTGATGTCGGCATTGTCCGGATTTTTAAATCCATCAAACACACTGATAGGCCATAACCAGGAGCTAAACCACGTATCCAAAACATCCTCGTCCTGTCGTAAATCGGCATCGGTGCATAAAGGATTGCTTGCCTTCATCTTGGACAATGCTTCTGCAGCCGTTTTGGCTACCACCACATTACCCGTGTTATCATACCAAGCCGGAATGCGCTGCCCCCACCACAATTGACGCGAGATACACCAATCGTGTACATTCTCCATCCAATGCTTGTAGGTATTGATAAACTTATCAGGAATAAGCGTTATATCGCCATTCAATACATGATCCAAAGCGGGCTTCGAGATAGCATCCATCTTCAAAAACCACTGCATCGACAACTTGGGCTCTATCACCGCATCGGTGCGCTCTGAATAGCCAACCTTATTGCGTATATCTTCCGACTTAACGAGCATCCCAAGCGCCTCTAAATCCTTCACAATCTTTTTACGAACAACAAAGCGGTCCTCGCCAATATAAAACCCAGCAGCAGCGCTCATTTTACCTTCGGGTGTCAAGGTGTCAATCACCTCTAACTTGTGCTTCACACCCAGGTTGTAATCATTGATATCGTGGGCTGGAGTAACTTTCAAGGCACCTGTACCAAATTCCATATCGATGTAATCATCGAATATTATTGGCACGCTGCGATTCACCATAGGGATGATGCATCGCTTGCCTTTCAAATGACTGTAACGCGAATCATCCGGATGCACACACACTGCCGTATCGCCTAAGATCGTCTCAGGCCGGGTAGTTGCAACCGTAATAAAAGCATCTGGAGTGCCTTCAATGGCATAACGAACTTGGTACAATTTCGAATTTACTTCTTTGTGAATCACCTCCTCGTCGCTCACTGCAGTCAAGCCCTGTGGATCCCAATTAACCATACGAACACCTCTGTAAATATGGCCTTTCGTATAGAGATCAATGAACACCTCAATGACGGCTTCACTCAAATCATCTTCCATCGTGAATCGCGTGCGATCCCAATCGCAGGAAGCTCCAAGCTTCTTCAACTGCTCTAAAATAATGCCGCCGTACTTCTCTTTCCAAGTCCATGCATGTTTCAAAAACGCTTCTCGTGTGAGATCCGATTTTTTGATGCCCTGCTCTTTCAACAAAGCTACCACCTTCGCTTCTGTAGCGATGCTGGCATGATCGGTTCCTGGAACCCAGCAGGCATTCTTACCCAACATACGAGCACGCCGAATCATAACATCTTGTATCGTGTTATTCAACATGTGCCCCATGTGTAAAACACCAGTCACATTGGGTGGTGGAATAACAATTGTATACGGTTCACGCGCATCGGGAACCGAGCGGAAGAATTTCTTGTCAAGCCAATAGGCATACCATTTATCCTCCGTTTCTCGTGGATTGTAGGTCTTTGGGATTTCCTTTTTCATAATCACTCACAAAGTTAGCTAATCGATTGGACTTGTTAAATCCTTTGAAAGAATAAAAAAAGCCCCGATGTATAAACACCGAGGCTTTCTTTTCAAACTGAATAGACTACGCTTCGAATCCCATCAGCTCTTTCCAATCGAAACTGGTTTTAAGCTTTGGAGTTTCGTCCTGCTTTTCGTTTGCAGGTTGCTGATGCTCAGTACGTTTACGTGGCTGCTCTCTGCGCTCAGGACGTGGTGCCGCCTGTGTGCGCGTGCCATGTTGCTGAGGCCTTGGAGCTGAAGATACTTGACGATCTGAACGTTCAGTGCGTGGTGCCGAACTGCTGCGCTGTGGATGCTTGCTGCGACCTTGTTGGCTGCTGCCGCGATCAGAACCACCACGATCAGAACCACCACGATCAGAACTTCCGCTTGAACGCGAAGGACGATCAAACTGACCTGACTCACGACGACCACCGCCGGAACTGTAATCACCTGGCTCTCTTGGTTCGCGTGGCTTTGGGGCCAATTTCTCGAACTCGTGCGGAGTACCAAACATAGTTTTACCCAAATACTTTTGGATGTCTTTCCAATACGGACGCTCATCGCTGCTACAGAAAGCCAACGCTACACCAGTTGCGCCAGCACGTGCTGTACGACCGATACGGTGCGTATACGTTTCCGCCTGCTCAGGCAAATCGTAATTGATTACATAAGGAAGCTCTTTCACATCGATTCCGCGTGAAGCAACATCCGTTGCAACCAAAAAGGCTACACGCTTGTTTTTAAAGTCGGCAAGCGCCTTCTGACGATTGCTTTGTGACTTGTCTCCGTGGATTGCTGTCGCACGTATGTTCAAAGTAACAAGTGCTTTCACCAACTTATCAGCGCCGCGTTTTGTACGCGTAAAAATTAACGCTTGATTAATCTCCTTCGTCTCAATGAGTTTACAAAGCAAGTCGCGCTTGTAACTCTTATCGACAAAATAGATGGCCTGCTCGATAGCCGCTTTCGATGCGGTATCTGCCTTTACTTCAACAGTAACTGGCTTAGTCAACATCGAATTCGCAAGCTTTTTAATCTCCATCGGCACGGTGGCAGAAAAGAATAAAGTCTGGCGAGTAGACGGGATCTGTGCAACAATCTTGTTGATGTCTGTTATAAAGCCCATGTCAAGCATGCGATCAGCCTCGTCCAACACCAAAAACTCGACGTTGTTAAGCTTCACGAAACCCTGATTCATAAGATCTAAAAGACGACCTGGGGTTGCTACCACGATGTCACAACCTCTGCGCAAAGCAGATGTTTGTGTGTGCTGGGAAACACCTCCATAAATAACGCAATATTTTACACCTAGATTTCTGCCGTAATCGCGAAAACTATCAGCGATTTGCATCGCCAACTCACGAGTAGGTGCTAATACTAAGGTGCGGATGCCACGGTGCGTCGACGGGCGACGGTGCATTAATTCTAAAAGTGGCAAAGCAAAGGCTGCCGTTTTACCGGTACCGGTTTCTGCACTGCCGAAGAGATCATGTCCGTCAAGGATTGCCGGTATGGCTTTCGCTTGAACTGGAGTTGGATGAGTGTAGCCTTTCGTCTTCAGCGCCTGCAAAATAGGCTGGGCTAATTGTAATGTTTCAAATGTGTTCATTAAAAAAAAGTTAAAATGAATGCAAAGCACCCATAGCCCCTATACTTAGGGTGGTGCTCGTCATGTAAAATTCAGAAAAGATGAGATTATACTGCTGGGCAGTGGAGAAGATTCATACTGGCAGAATAAAAGCCGAATCCGAATTTTGTGCAAAGTTAAACAAATAATTTGAATTATCAACAATTTT
>CANFOZ010000042.1 GCA_947448795.1 Bacteroidota bacterium | reverse complement strand
TCTTTGCAGGTATGTTTATTTTACTAGACATAGACGGCGTCATGGTACCTGCCAAAAGTTGGGAAAGTCCGCCTTTGCTCAGTGATGGCATGCCTGCTTTTAGCGCAATGGCTGTCAGTGCCCTGGCGCAATGCATCACACCGGACACCACGGTGATCCTTACCACCTCGCACAAAAACCGTTTTTCCGTCGAGGAATGGAAAGCTATTTTTCATGCTCGCGGGCTCTCTGTCCCGCAACTCAAGATCTTGGCTGTAATCACCGCCGGAACGCGATTGGAGGAGTTGATGCCCTGGTTGAATTTGAACGATCCGGAGCAGTCCTATGTGATCATCGATGACGACAAGTCCTTGCATGGTCTTCCGCCTGAACACAAGAAAAACTGGCTAGCAACCGATGCGATGATCGGCTTATGCGACCATCACGTCGAGACCATACAAGCAAGTCTAAAAACAGTTTGGATCCCGAAGTCTCGGGAGAGTGTGAGTGCCTAGAGAAAGCAGTGTGGGTGCGAGTGCCTAAAATCGGCTGTTACACACTCCAAACTACACACTCACACTGTATTAGTGGGCTGTACTGGGCTCGAACCAGTGACCCCTACCTTGTCGAGGTAGTGCTCTGAACCAACTGAGCTAACAGCCCTTTTAATCGGAAGCAAAGAAATGGATTTTATTTGGAACGCCAAGGCCATTGCGAATTCAAAGCACACCGAATCCGCATTCGCATGTTTTTTTATTATGTGATTCAGGTCATATTCTGCTGTTCAAGAGGGGCTTACTTTTGCTTTCGATTCTACGAACCCACATGAAAAAGACCCTCTCCATTTTATATTTCGTCATCGGCCTTCTATTCGCCAGTGCTGCACATGCCGAAGATGGCGCTGCTATCTTCAAATCGAAATGCACCACCTGTCACTCCATTGGTAAAGGCACAGTGGTAGGCCCGGATTTAAAGGGTGTAAATAAAAAATACGATGAGGCGTGGCTCAAATCCTGGATCAGTCACTCACAAACGAAGGTGAAAGAAGGCGATGAGAAGGCAATTGCTGTCTTTAATAAATTCAACAAAATTCCTATGCCAAATCAGGATCTTAACGATGCTGAATTGACATCCCTTATTGCCTATCTTAAATCAGAGAGTGAAGCGCCTGTTGCCGCAGCACCCGTTGCCGCAGCACAGCCCGTCATTCCTCCGGCTGCATTCGATAATCCGAACACCGACCCCACAACGATTTTTTGGTATCTCGGGGTAGGCATTGTAGGCTTCCTTCTCCTCTCCATGTTCTGGGGTGTTGGAGTCGCCATTCGTAAATTGCTACTCGCACTCGACAAGGCAAACGCCGAAATAAAACAACTAAAAGAAATCGCTAAAAGCTAGCACGGTCTTGACAAAAAGGATTCGTATAATGGGTTCGAGTCCTTTCTCCTCATCTATTTTGATGAGGAGTTTTTTTTTGTGATAAGTCCAAGAAAAACCTGTTGATGCAATCGAATAAATTAGTCGAACACATTGGCGATACGCACCAGTTCCAACAAATTGATGATTTTTATTTTTTTGCCTTCAAGCACAAGCACTTGTTCGTCTTTCAAATCAGACAGAACACGAATGGCTGTTTCGCGTGCGGTACCAACCAAGCTGGCAATGTCTTCGCGCGACATGACGATGTTCAGCGTTTGGTTATCGGCTTCAAAACCGTAGGTCTCCTTTAAAAACAAAAGCGCCTCGGCCAAACGCTCTTTCACTGGTTTCAGATTAATGTCGGTGAGCTTATGCTCTGCCTTTCCAAGGTCGTTGGAAAGCAGGTTCATCACCGAAAAAGTAATGGATGAATTGGCCTCCATCACATTAAAAAAAGTTTCTTTGGGGATGAAGCAAACCGTGGTATTATCAAGGGCTGTAGCCGAACATGCATAGCGATCGCCGGAAAGTAAAGAGCGATAGCCAATAATATCGCCTTCTTTGGCCATACGCACAATCTGATCTTTACCCTCGCTACCCAGCTGATGCACCTTCACCTTGCCTTTGCTCACGCAATACAAGCCATGCGGCTTCGCATCTTGATTAAAAATCTCCTCCCCTTTTTTGAAAACGACAACGTTTTTATGTTCATCAATCGCTTCGAGGTCGGGCGCATTGGCCTTGCAAAACACCGATTTTATTCGCGTTTCGCAATGTGCACAATGAGTAGTATTTGGGGCTTTTTCCATTATATCGTCCCATAAAAATACTACTTTTTATGGTATAAATAGAAAATATCCCACAAAACCTGGCTTCAAGCAAAAAAACGGAAGCGTTTTAAGCTTGAGAACGGTATTTCTTGATCACAAAACTAAATACCAAACCGATGACCAAAAGCGGCATGATCGCTAAAAACAAAGTGGTTCCTTGGTACGCCGACTTCTTCTCTGGAGTAACAGCGCCGCCACACATGCTACAAGCCATTGACGCTAATGGCAGCAAGCTTGTCAGCATGAAAACAAGCAGCTTCTTAGAGGTGTTTTTTTTCATTTAATTAAAATATACCAACACATACAAAACCGGCCAAACGGCCACCACAAAATACCAGTAGACGCTTATCGCAACAAGCCGGTTAGGATTTTGCCCTACGGGCTCCATGCGGTTTTTAATCAAGGCATAAATAAGCATTAAAAGCCCTGCCACCACATGCACCCCATGCGCACCGATGATGGTATAAAAGAAGGCTCCAAAAACAGAACTGTTGGTATGCATGCCAGCAGCAAGCATGTTCGACCATTCCGTTCCTTGTACAAGCAAAAAGGTTAAGCCAAGCAGCGCGCTTGCTTTTAGCCAGTTTTCAGCGCTTCTAGGCGCGCCTGCACTCTTTTTGACAGCCAAGGCCATAAACACGCCGCTGAGCGCCAGAACAAAGGTATTTATGCCCGTCATAAGGATAGGAAGTCGTGGCTGATTTAATGGTGGCCAATCGACGACACCGCTGCGATTGATGATGTAGGCGCTTATCAAGCCGCTAAAGAACATAATCTCGGCCGAAACCAAGAAAAGCATGCCTAAAACTGCATCCGGAATTAGTTTGCGTTGCGCTGGGAGAATGGCTGTATTCATAAATAACGGGATAAAACGAATTAAGGAGCTAACTGCAAGCGGGAATAGGTGATGTCGGGCATCATGCCAAACAAAAGCGCACCCAAAATAAATACGACCAACATGATAAATACGACGACCATAAAGGGTTCGTATTTAGCGTGCATGAAGTTGTTAATTACCAAGGCCGTTTTTATAACCGCGGTTAAAAAGATGATACTCACCGCCAAAACAGGCGAGAACAAAAGACTAACAACCAAGCTTATAGCAAACAAGCCCAGAAGCCAGAAATATATTTTGGTGTAATTCGGGTGTCCGTGATAATCATGGTCCTTATCAGGAACGACAACGGTTATTGGATTTTCCATACGGTATACGTTTATTTGGCGATGTAAAGAAGAGGGAACAAGAAGATCCAGATCAGGTCAACCATGTGCCAATATAGTCCACCCAGCTCAACGCGGTGTATGTTTCGGCCTTTTCGCGCATCGAGCCAAACAACAAACAAGGTAACCATGCCCGCCAACACGTGCGTAGCGTGCAAGCCTGTCATGATGTAGTAAAAGGACCAAAAGGTGGCGCCTACAGGATTGGTGGCTTGCAAACCAGGGCTAGTCAATGTGAAGCCAGCGCCTATTTCGTGTGCATATTCCGTACTTTTTACAGCCAAGAAAATCAAGCCGCAAAAAATAGTGGTCAGCATGTATCTAGACATCTTGGCGAGGTCTTTCTTTAGGGCCGCATCATTGGCCTTCACAATGGTGTAACTGCTTGTGAGCAGTACAAAAGTGTTGAGCCCACCATAAAACGTTGAGGTGTGCTGTGTTTGCTCCACCCAGCTTGGAAAACGAAGGCGATAAAGGAGGTAGCAAACCACCAGGCTACCGAAAATAATCAGTTCGCCGACGATGAGTAACCAAACTCCCAAGCGACCTTGCGGAACCTGTTTGAGCGATACGGAAAGTGTCTGTTCAGCCATGAGTTCTTTATTAATTAGTTTTTAAAACGATCGGATTGTCCTGCGGCACAAAATCCTGTTCAGACGATGGGTGACTGTATTCGTAAGGGCCGTGGTATACAACAGGGTAAGGATTGAAATTGCCGTGTACAGGTGGTGAATCGGCCTGCCATTCGAGGGTGTTCGAATCCCACGGATTTTTTTCCGCCTTACGGCCTTTGCGCAAACTGATAAACAAATTATATAAGAAAATGAACTGTGATACCATAAGCACAATTGCGCCGATAGTAGAGATTTTTTCGAAGGTTATATACGGCTCTTTCATGATGTTGCTGAAGGAGCTGTATTCGTTTACTCGACGGTGCTGGCCGGCTAGTCCATTGAAAAACAGCACAAAGAAAGTAACGTTGAAGGGAATAAAAGTGAGCCAGAAGTGAATCATCCCCAAGGTGTGATTGAGGTGTTTCCCTGTGAATTTAGGGAACCAAAAATAGACCGCTGAGAAGAAGCCAAAGAACACGACTGGAAACATGGTATAGTGAAAGTGCGCGACAACAAAATACGTGTCGTGCGCATAAATATCAAAGGTGCTAGAGCCTAGATAAAGACCTGTTAATCCTCCGATCAAGAAAAGACCTATGAAACCCAAAGCCCAAATCATCGGCATTGTAAAGCGAATAGATCCGCCCCACAAGGTGGCCATAAAGGAAAGGAAGACGCCCGCAAAAGGGATGGAAATAATGATTGTTCCGATACTAAAGAAGGTGGCCATGCGCGGATCGATACCAGCGATGAATTGATGGTGAGCCCATACAACAACCGAAAGAACAGCTGCGATAAGACTCAGATATATAATAGTTCGATACGCAAAGAGTGGCTTTCGAGAGAACACAGGAATGATTTCGCCCATCACACCAAGAGCAGGCAATAGTAAAACATATACTTCTGGATGTCCGAAGAACCAGAACAAGTGCTGAAACAAGACTGGATCGCCACCGCGTGCTGGATCGTAAAACCCGGTGCCAACCACATTGTCCAGCAAGAGCATCACCGCGCCCGCCACGAGTGGGCCAACCGATACCATAAAATCCAAGGTAGCAATGTTGAGGAACCAAACGATCAGCGGAATTTTAAATGGCGTCATGCCTTCTGCGCGCTTGTTGATAGTAGTAACCAAAAAATTAATTCCACCCATAAGCATAGACACAAACTCAAGCGCTACGCCCAAGATGAACATCGGTGTAGCCGAAAAAAAGGTGGACCAAAAAGCCGGGTTTCTATTTACATAACCACTGGCAGAAAGCGGGGGATAGAGCGTCCAACCACCACCAAAAGCACCGCCAGGAACGAAGAACGCAGCTACCATCACCAAACAACTCACTAGAAAGATCCAAAACGACATCATATTCAATGTTGGAAAAGCCATGTCGTCTGTGCCAATCATTAAGGGAATCAAGAGATTGCCAAGGCCTGATACTAAAAAGGGCATGCCCACAAAGAGCACCATGATCATCCCGTGGTTAGTAACAAAGGCGTTGTAGTGCATAGCATCTAATTGTCCGAACAAAGGAATAGACTCGCCAGGAAAGGCTAGATTATACCGAAAAACATAGGCCAGAAAACCGCCAACAGCGGCCATAAAAAGCCCTGTTATCATGTATTGAATACCAATGGTTTTATGGTCGGTGGAGAACAAATACTTCGTCCAAAAGCCCTGCGGGGCGTGGGTTGTTGAATGGGGGGTTTCCATATTAGTTGCTTGGGTTAGTCATGGTTAGGGCAGGTGCGTTCTTTTTGTATAACGAATCGATATAGCCGTTAAATTTCTCTTGCGATTCAACCACGAGGAAGTTGCGCATTTTGCCATGCAATAAACCACAAAGCTCAGCACATGCGATGTCGTATGTTCCTGTTTTAGTCAATTTGAACCACCGCTGAATCATACGACCCGGCACACAGTCTTGCTTAAGCCGAATGTTGGGAACAAAAAAACTATGCAGCACATCCTTAGCCCATAAATCGACTACGATGTTTTTATTTATAGGTACATGAAGCTCGCTGTTCATTTCGTTTATCACGATATCATCCGGTGTATATAGCTTGCCGTCCAGACCGGGATAGGTGAAGGCCCAGTTCCACTGACGCCCGGTTATAGACACATGGAAATCCGGCTTTACCTGCGTTTGCTCGATAGTTACCCAAGCACCATGTTCGGCGTAGAGAAAGTAAAAATCGCTAAGAGCCAATGCGACAAGAGCAAAGGTGATCCAACGGAAATGCTTTCGTTTGGCGCCCGTGAAGTAGGTGGCCTTTTTAACACGCTTGGCCGAGTTGTTAAACAAAGGGTAAAGCAAGACAAAGAGACTGATTACGAATGCAACAGCTACAAGAGCGCTGATGGTGTAAAACAAACGATCGATCTCCTGCCCATAAGTGCTTATGTTCTCAGGGAATATGGTCATTGGGTTTGGATTAAAATTCACTGCAAAGGAACGGCGCTAGACACCCACAGAATATGATACATATCACACTCGCTAACAAGCTCGCTGAAGACTATAAACTCGTCTTTCGCGCAAGTTCTTGTAAACACCTAAAAACAGAAAACCCCGCAAATGCGGGGTTTTCTAGCATCTAATAAGACGCTTAATTCTTAATTAGCTTCTTCGTTTGAACACTTGATCCGGAGCGAACCTCAAGGAAATAGAGTCCTGCAGGTGCATTGATTAGAAACGGAATGGCGTGGTCGCCAGCTGCAAGTAACGTAGCGGGCGCCTCAAGAACAGTGCGGCCAAGCAGATCCGTTACGCGGTAACCGATGTGTTCGTTGCGCGCTAAAGAAATAGTCAATACAGATGATTCATTGAATGGGTTCGGAGCAACATTCACATCAAATGCCGGTGTTGGTAGCTCAAGGCTTCCAACGGTTCCGTCAAACATGATATCATCGATGTAGATGTTGTTGCCATCTCCACTAGAAATAAACTCAAACTTTAAACGAATGTTTGGGTTATTAATGTAGGTGGAAGCAAGATTAAGCGTCTCCAAGCGCCATTGTGTAGCTGTTGGCACAAAGGAACTAGTGAATTGAGTGGTTGTTGTTGCCAACGAGGCTCCGCCTTTGTTATAGCGCACAGCCCAGCTCTCGCCACAGTTAGTAGAAACATACACCATCAAACGATCGTCGCTTGTAGAGCTCTTTAATGCATGGGCCAAACGAAAAGTCAGTTTATCGGAAGAGCTTGTAGAAAAATCAAATATCGGAGTGATAAATGTTTCTACCGCACAACGTTTTGAATTGTTGTAATTAGCAACCATCAAGGAACCGCTACCGGTGTATTTCGCGGTGGTCGTTTTCTTCCAAGGAGTAAGGTTGTCCGGATTAATAATGAGCCAATTTGCATTCGGATAAACGGCATCTTCAAAACCCTGCAGCGACGGTGTTGGAATAGCTAAGGTTGGATTTAACACCGATACATAATTGCTTTTTGTTACCAAACTGCTTGCGCCTGCAGCGTTGCTTGTAGTCAAAGACACATTATAACTTCCTGATGCTGCATAGGTAACGGTAGGCATCGAGTCGGTTGATGTTACTGGCGTTCCGCCTGGAAATGACCAGCTCCAGCTGGTCGGGTGACCGATGTAACTCAGATCGGTATAGGCAACCGTTCCATTCACACAGGTTTGCGGTGAAGCGGCTTTGAAATCTGCAACGGGCTTACAAACAGTCGTGGCAAGGGTGGAGGTGCCTGTGGCTGCAAGGTTCGCGGTGGTCCACAGATTGTTTCGCGAAGCGGTAGAGCTTGTTAATGCAGCGCGCATGCGTGTTTTTTGCCCTTCGGTAAACATTACGTCGCAATACGAGTACTCCATGAAATTTTGCACATTCTCTTGCGTTCCCGCTGTACAGATATCTGTACCCGTGGTAAGGCTTGATGGACAGTGATCCCAACCTTTAGTCAATGGTGTATCGGTTACGTTGTCGTTGCCACAAGCCACGCCGGGTGCGTTCGTATTCCCCCAGGTATGGGCGAGGTTTAAGTAGTGACCTGTTTCATGGCTTAGCACATGTGCATGCGATGGGATGCTGGTGCCAATTGAACCCACATAGTTGTAAAGGCAGATGATACCATCGCCCGTTGCTGATGAGCTTCCTGGGAATTGAGAATATGCTGCTGCGCCAGCGCTTGCTGAACCAAAGGTGTTGATCGACCAGATGTTTAAATACTTTGAGCGGTCCCAGATGTTCAGCTTTGCATTCTCGCCTCCATTGCATGTCTCTGATGAAACAACGCGGTCAATGCCGTTGGTGCAATTGCCACTCGGGTCTTTGGTTGCTAAGCGAAACTCAATCTCGCAATCGGCTGCGATGCCTGAAAAAGGAGCAACGGCAAGACTAATATCTGCATTGAGCTTGCGATAATCTTCGTTCATGATGCGGACAGCATCCTGTACCTGCGCATCAGAAATGTTTTCTGGTCCGTAATTATGAATAATATGAAATACCACAGGAATCACATACACCGTGGCCATCGCTTGGTTTTGCATGGCAAACTGCGCGGTCTCCTGCTCCAGCTGCTGTTCTATAGCCAAATATTCAGGGTGTTCGGCAATCATTTTATGATACATCTGATCGGTACCACAAGAAAATCCAGAGGATGACTGTGCCTTCAGTTGCATCGTGCTTAATCCAATCAATGCTAAGAGGGCGGCGCAAATATTGTTTTTCATAAAGAAGGGTTGCTATTTTGGGGAGTAAAAGTAAGATCTTGATGTTGAATAAAAAACCGAAGGCTTTTGTTTAAAAAAGCGTCTTCTGTTATTTATTGATTGATTTCGATGAAGCGTTCGATGTCTTTGGATTTACCAAACACGATAATCGTATCGGAATCGTAAAGAACGGTTTCGGAGGAAGGAACGCCCAAGATGTGTGTCTCGGTGTCCATCACCCCGTTTTTTTTAATCTGAAACTCGCGCTTCAAGGTAATTAGGTTAAGGTTGTATTTAGCTCGTAAGCCTATCTCTGTAAGGGTTCTATTAGTAAGCTCTTTCGGCGTCTTGATCTCCACGATCTCGTAGTTGTCGGGCAACTGCAAAGAAGTTACAATGCTTGGATTGAGGAGCTGCTCTGCGATAGCAATACCAACACGGTTCTCAGGTGAAAGAATTTCCTCGATGCCAAGCTTCTCTAATATCTGTACTTGGTGCTTACCGCTTGCGCGAACAACGATGCGTTTTACTTCGAGCTCTTTTAATAAGACGGTGGTAAGCAACAGGGCTTCAAAATTCTCGCCGATGGCAACCACTACGGCATCCATGTCTTTGATGTTCTGCGCTTTCAGGGCTTTGGCGTCGGTAGAGTCAAGACAAACGGCATAGGCCACTTCATCCTTGATCTCCTCTACTTTCTCCTCGCGGTTGTCAATAGCGAGCACCTGAGCACCTCGCTGCGACAGGGTTTGCGCGATAGCCATTCCAAATCTTCCCAAGCCAATTACGGCGAATTTACTTTCAGTCATGATGCTTGTTTTATGCGTTCAATGCTTGCTTTAGATCGTCTATCAAATCCTGCTCGTCTTCAACACCCACACTTAGTCGAAGGAGTGAGTCTACTACACCAGCATGCTCGCGCTCAGCCTTCGGGATAGAAGCATGCGTCATCGTTGCTGGGTGGCCGATTAACGACTCCACTCCACCAAGCGATTCGGCTAAAGAAAATAGTTTAGTGGAAGAGGCTAAACGAAAAGCATCTTCGAGCTTGTTGCCTTTCAAGGTGAATGAAATCATCCCTCCGAAATCCTTCATTTGCTTTTTAGCAATGTCGTGGTTCGGATGCTCGGGAAAGCCCGGCCAGTATACTTTATCAACACGTGGATGTCCTTTCAGAAAATGAGCCACCGCCTTGCCATTGCTGCAGTGACGCTCCATACGAAGATGCAATGTTTTAATGCCGCGCATCACCAAGAAACTGTCCATCGGCCCTGGTGTGGCGCCGCAGGAGTTGTGGATGAAAGCGAGCTTTTCGTGAAGGGCGTCGTCGTTGGTGCAGAGCGCACCCATAATCACGTCGGAGTGCCCGCCAAGGTACTTGGTTACAGAGTGCATTACGAGGTCGGCGCCAAGGTCGAGCGGATTCTGCAAGTAGGGCGAGGCAAAGGTGTTGTCGACCGCCAAGGTCACCTTGTGTTCTTTCGCGATGGCTGCACATGCAGCTATATCAACGATGTTCATCATCGGGTTGGTTGGTGTCTCAACCCAAATCAAACGCGTTTTTTCATTGATGTACTTGCGAATGTTATTGGCATCCGACAGATTGACAAAGTGAAAACGAATGCCGAAGCCCTCGAAAACCTTGGTATACATGCGGTATGTTCCACCGTAAAGATCATCGCCGGTTACCACCTCGTCACCCGGACGCAGCGTTTTTATCACCGCATCAATAGCACCCATTCCGCTCGAAAAACAAAGCGTGTGCTTCGCATTCTCGAGTGCTGCAATGTTCTTCTCCAAGGCCGTACGCGTGGGGTTCTTGCCCCTTGCATATGCATAGCCTTTGTTGTTGCCAGGACTTGCCTGCACGAAGGTTGATGTTTGATAAATAGGGGTCATGATAGCCCCTGTAGTTGGATCCGGCTCTTGTCCGGCGTGTATCGCCTTAGTGGCGAACTTCATGTTTTCAATCGATTTAGCCATGCGGCAAAGGTACTTCTGTTTTTGTTACCAAACGTGTTCCCGTTGCTCTTTTTATACTTTGTTGAGATAGGTCTTTTTTACCCAGCGCGGAAGGAGGATTGCGCCAATGAACAAGTACGGATAATAACTGATCAGTCTCCACAACAAGGCCAAGGCAGGCGAAAGGCCATACGGAATGAACTGTCCGAGGAATTTCACAAAGGCGGCCTCTGCAACTCCACTGCCGCCCGGCGTCGGACTTCCAATATTTAAAATGCCCATCACCACTTGTCGCGAATAGAGTAAAAAATGATCGATTGCGCCGGTATGAAAGGCCATGATGATACAGTTGATGAGCACGAAACGGGCGGTCCAAGAAACAAAGGTTGCCGTTAGCGATTTCAACCAATACGAAACGGGCTGATGCTGCAGCTCGCGGGAGGCGATGATCATTTCGTTGCCCGTTTCACGCGCGGTGTTGATCCAGCGCTTAAGAAAAGGCAAAGAGAAAATTTTTAGCAAGAGCCATTTCACAGATCGGGCATTCACAAATAACGCATACGCCACAAGCAGCTTGTAAAACAAAATCACAAAATAGATGATCCAGAAAACGATATACAACTCGCGCCCATGCACAAACTTGATGATTTGATTCGGATCGAGATCGATGCCCGAAAAAAGCGCCGTTTTACCTGCAAGAAAAAACACCAAAGGTGCCATGATGGCGAAGAAAAGACCATCTTGAAAAGAGGTGAACATCACGATGGAGATACTCTTACCCATTTTAACCTTCTCGCCATTTAAAATAAAAATTGCAAAGGCAAAGCCACCGCCAAGTACAGGAGGCAATAAGGCCGAAGCAAATTCCCACAAAAACACGACATTAAAACAACTTCGCCAGTCGAGCTTGCTCTCTGATAACACACGTATGCGGTACATGTAGGCCAAGTCGCGCACACCCACCATCGCAAAAGCAAGCAAAATCCAAAAAGTGGAATAGGTGGTCCAGGTGATCTGCGAAAAGGAGTGGCTGTCGAAATTTTTAAAAAGCAACAAGGCCGCGGCAAGCACACCAATAAGAACCGGCCAAACAATGCGCCGGGTATTAAAGGTTTTTAGTACGTTGCCAGGATTTTGTTCCACAGAAGCGATGCTTATTTTGGATTAAAGAAACGAAAAATAATGTGGACAGCGTGAATTATCGATGAGGATAATCAACCCTTGTTGGTTTATTCGCTAATTTTGAGGCAAAAAGAAATGAACACAATCTGGTATCTCTCCGCCTGCAGCACTTGTCATCGCATCATGAATGAGCTGGGCATCACAGAAAAAAACTTTCGACTCCAAGACATCAAAACCGAAGCCATATCCGAAGAGCAAATCGATGGCATGAAAGCGCTTAGCGGCTCTTACGAGGCGCTTTTCAGCAAGATCGCTCGGAAATACAGAGCCATGGGGCTTGGCGATAAAAAGCTCACCGAGGCCGATTACCGTGCTCTTATTCTCGAAGAATATACCTTCCTAAAAAGACCCGTTATCATCGTTGAGAAAGCGGGCGCTAAACACATTTTCATTGGCAACGCGCCTAAAAATGTAGCCGCAGCAATGGCCTTGTTGAAATGAGTAAAACGCGCCGCGCACACATCGCCGTCACTATCGTAAACATTCTTTACGGCGCCAATTTCGCCATCGCTAAAACCGTGATGCCGGCCTATATCAAACCCTTGGGTTTTATTGTGCTGCGCGTGGCGGTAACGCTTGTTTTGTTTTCACTCATCGCGCTGGGTTTAAAAAAAGATCCTGTAGACCGCAAAGATCTGCCGCGTCTGGCTTTGTGCGGACTCTTCGGCGTTGCGCTCAACCAGATGTTTTTCTTCAAAGGCTTGTCGCTCACCTTCCCGATCAACGGCGCCATCATCATGACAACCAGCCCTATTCTTGTGGTGATCATCGCGGCTATTCTTATCCGCGAAAAAATCACTTGGCAAAAAGCCCTGGGCGTGCTGCTTGGTGCTTCTGGCGCCGTGGCCTTGCTTACCGTTGGTAAAGAACTCTCGTTCCATTCCGACACCTTCCTCGGCGACATTCTTATTTTACTCAACGCCATCTTCTTTGGTATCTTCATGGTGCTGTCGAAGCCGCTGCTCAAGAAATACAAACCCCTTACCGTTATCCGCTACTGCTTTCTTTTTGGCATCGTGCTGGTAACCCCTTTCGGATGGAGTGAGTTCACCGCCATCGATTGGGCAAGCTTCACACCGGTAGTCTGGATGGGTGTTTTATATGTCGTCATCGGCGTTACCTTTTTCGCTTACCTGCTCAACACGGTGGCGCTAAACACGCTGAGTCCGTCGGTGGTGAGCACCTACATCTATGTGCAGCCGCTCGTGGCTAGCTCCATTGCAATGATGTTGGGCAAAGACAAGCTAACCGCGGTTCACCTTTTCTCTGCAGCCCTTGTCTTCACTGGCGTTTACTTAGTAAGCATCGCGCCTTCCAAGAACAAGGCGCTAAACACCGAGCATTCGTAACGAATAGCGTATTTTTGTTTTTCATTCAATACTTAGCGTATGATAAAATCGATGACCGGCTTCGGAAGAGCGACCCTCTTAATAGGTGATAAAAAGATCACCGCCGAACTGCGTTCGCTGAACAGCAAGCAGCTCGACCTGAACCTAAAACTGGCCTCCTGCTTAAAAGAAAACGAGCCCGTCTTTCGCTCACGAACCTCCACTATAGCCGAACGAGGCAAGGTGGAGCTTGCTGTATTCGTTGAAGAAAGCGGCGAATCCAACAACAACATCATCAATAAAAAGCTGGCAAGCAGCTATGCCAAAGAGTTAAAATCCTTGGCCAAAGAACTCAAACTAAACGACGACGATATTTTCGCACAGGTGCTAAAAATGCCCGAGGTGCTTCGCAGCAGCCGAGAGCAAATCGCCTTTAACGCGGCCGAGTGGAAAAGCGTTTATACCACCCTAGACAAAGCCCTGGATGCCTTTGATGCCTTTCGTAAAAAAGAAGGCAAGGTGCTGGACGAGGAGCTGAAAAGCCGCATAAAAACCATCGCAGCGCTCCAAAAACAAGTGGAGCTGCTCGATAAAAAACGCTTCACCGCAGTACGCACCAAAATAAAAAAATCGCTTGACGAGCTAGTAGGCAAAGAGAAAGTCGATGGCAACCGCTTTGAACAAGAATTGATTTATTACTTTGAAAAACTCGACATCTCCGAAGAACTTCTGCGACTGAAAACGCACTGCGACTACTTCATCGCCACCTCGCGTGAAGATGCTTGCGGACGTAAGCTGGGCTTCATCTCGCAAGAGATCGGTCGCGAAATCAACACCATCGGCTCCAAGGCGAACGACGCACCAATTCAGAAGCTGGTGGTGCAGATGAAAGACGAACTGGAAAAAATCAAAGAACAACTGATGAACGTGCTTTAAAGCACAACCACACCATGTCAGGCAAACTCCTCATACTCTGTGGTCCTTCGGGCAGCGGCAAAACCACGATCGTCAAGCATCTGCTGGCTACATTCCCCTCGCTCTCCTTCTCCGTTTCCGCCACTACGCGTCAAAAACGCGAAGGCGAAACAAACGGCAAAGACTATCATTTCATTACCGCAGACGCCTTTCGTAAACTGGTAAAAGAAGATGCTTTTATTGAACATGAAGAAGTGTACCACGGGCTTTTTTACGGCACCCTAAAACAAGAAATCACCCGGCTATGGGCGGCAGATAAAGCGGTCGTATTCGATGTGGATGTGGTGGGCGCGCTCAATTTGAAAAAGCAATTCCCGGCGCACTCCCTAGCCATTATCGTCGTGCCTCCAAGCCTCGTGGCCTTAGAAGAACGACTTAAAAACCGCCAAACAGAAAGCGACGAATCGTTGGAACGACGACTCGGTAAAGCCGAAGAAGAGATGAAACTCGCCATCTTGTTTGATAAAATCTTGGTGAACGCGGCTCTAAAAGATGCCTTAGCCGAGGCAGAAAGCGTTGTTGGGGCATTTCTCCTTCGCGAGCATAATCAATAGCAGCAGAGGGTTAAAATCACATGAAAACCGGCCTTTTCTTTGGATCTTTTAATCCGGTGCACATCGGACATCAAGTCATCGCTGGCTATATGGCCGAGTTCACCGACCTCGAAGAGGTATGGTTTGTTGTTTCGCCCCACAATCCGCTCAAAGAAAAATCATCGCTACTTAAAGATCACCACCGCCTAGCTATGCTGCGCCTAGCCGTGGAAGATTCGCCGCACCTCAAAGTATCGGACATCGAATTCGGACTCCCATCGCCCTCCTACACCATCAATACCTTGGTTCATCTCGAGGAGCGCCATCCCGACCGCGAATTCGCGCTAATTATGGGTGGCGACAACCTCGCCGGTTTAAAAAAATGGAAGAAATACGAACTCATACTGGAACGACACGACCTGTATGTGTATCCGCGCCAAACGCCGTATGCAGGCGAGTTTGAACACCATCCTCGGGTGCGTTTTATTGATGCGCCGCTGATGGAAATTTCCTCCAGCTTCATACGCGATGCCGTGCGCAGCAAAAAAGACGTGCGCTACATGCTTCCCGCCAAAGTATACGATTACATGCGGGAAATGCATTTTTACGAGAAATAGGCGCTTTTTCGCTAAATTTTACGAGCCGGTTTGGCTGTACTTGCTGTTAATAGGCTCCCTACCACAAATAACATTGCCAATTCTGCAAATCGCGGATTAGAAATCCGCAAGGATAAAGCGCAGGATTAAGAACTCCTGCGCAGCGACTGCTAAGTTTTTAGCCTCTGCAAAAAGCCGCGCAGGTTTCCTACTCCTGCGCTAGTCTTTCGGGTTTCATACTCCCGAATAAATTTTAATGTGCGATAAATCGCGGATTTAAAATCCGCAACGATAAAGCGCATCCGCCGGTGGGCGGACAGGTACGCCGGTGGGCGGAGGAACTCCTGCGCAGCGACTGCTAAGTGTTTAGCCTCTTCAAAAAGCCGCGCAGGTTTCCTACTCCTGCGCCAATCATTCGGGTTTCTTACTCCCAGAATAAAAAACCGAATTCCTAATCACACTATTTCGAATAGTACATACATTTACTTTAGCCGCATGAATGGCAATCATTATAGTATAAAGAACGGTGAGGAGAAAGCTTATTTTCTAACCTGCACAGTGGTGGATTGGATTGATGTTTTCACAAGAAAAAATCATAAGCTAGCCATCGTCGACTCACTTAAATACTGCGTGAATAATAAAGGATTGAACCTTTTTGCATGGTGCCTCATGCCAAGCCACTTGCATCTTATCGCTAATTGCTCTTTGAATAACAACTTAGCCGATGTGATGCGCGATTTTAAGCAGTATACAGCGAAAAAAATCCTTAAACAGATTGACACTGAACCGGAAAGCCGAAGAGAATGGTTGTTGAAACGGTTTGAGTTTTCAGGTAAGTTCAATACTAAGATAACTCGTTATAAATTTCGGCAAGACGGAAATCATGCCATTGAAGTATATAGCCATCGTGTAACTCTGCAGAAAATCAATTATATACACCAAAACCCCGTTAAAGAAATGATCGTGGGGCGCGCCGAAGAATATCTGTTTAGTTCTGCAAGGAATTATATGGGAATGGAAGGCCTTCTGGAAGTGCATTGCATACCACCGGTTCTAAATGGTGTTTGAGGCGGATTACAAATCCGCAAGGATAAAGCGCAGGAGTAGGAACTCCTGCGCTAGTCTTTCGGGTTTCATACTCCCGAATAAATTTTAATGTGCGATAAATCGCGGATTTAAAATCCGCATTGATAAAGCGCATCCGCCGGTGGGCGGACAGGTACGCCGGTAGGCGGAGGAACTCCTGCGCAGCGGGGTATGAACTCCTGCGCAGCGACTGCTAAGTGTTTAGCCTCTTCAAAAAGCCGCGCAGGTTTTCCTGCGCTAGTCTTTCGGGAGTTCATACTCCCGAATAAATTTTAATGCGCGACAAATCGCGGATTACAAATCCGCAACGATAAAGCGCATCCGCCGGTGGGCGGACAGGTACGCCGGTAGGCGGAGGAAATCCTGCGCAGCGGGTTGTGCTGTTACCAGTAGTTATTCTTTCTTTTGCCGTCATATTAGTCTTTGGGGTTTATTAGTTTAGTCGTGAATAAATAGCCAGCTGGCGGAGGAACTCCTGCGCAGCGGATATGAACTCCTGCGCAGCGGGACATTCGGGGTGTAGCAAAGCTGCTGTTAGCTGCATTTTTTCTACCTGGCCATTGAAATAAATTAATCAAAGTGCTATTTGATATTCTACGCAATCTAAAATATAATCCCTTTCACCCTTATTCATTTCTTCAATTTTGTCAGAACTGTAATACTTTTCGCATATCTGCTTGTTTTTTTGGAAATCTAAAGCATCGAAAGATGGTTTAATACTAATTCTATCTTTTTTTAAGGGTTCATGAAAAATTGTTTGTGCATTTGTGTTAAGAATTATAGTCTCACCTGCTTTAAGTTTAAAGCGTCCTTCTACACCCATTATTTTGTCTTTTTTAAATTCAGTCAAGTTCGAGAATGAGTATGTATAGGTGTTATTGTCATCCTTATATTCGTACTCACAAACGAAAGATGAATTGTTGGTTATTTTAATATTTAAGGTTGAATTTGTTATCAGTACTTCAGCTTTGGATAAATCACCTATTGCTTTCATAGCATGATATTCATAGCTGGTAATTCTCTTGAGGCCAACTTGATCTTTTTTGACTAATGCGCAGTCAAAATCATTTGAGCTAGGCTTCAAATCATTAAATAATTCCAAATACCATCTGTTTTGGATTTCTTTCCTTTCGTCTAAGGTTAAATATCCGAGAACATCTTCGATGGTAGTATCTTTTGTATTTACATAATACATAACCTCCTTCTCGATATTTTTTCCTAAAGGGGTTTCATAATAAAGAGAACAGCTAGCTGCGATATGCTCGTTTTCTATATTGATTTCATTAATAATAATTTTATCGGCTTTGGGATAACGATGGAACACGGCTATTCCTGGAAATAATTCAGCGATTTCGTTTTTATCTTCTTCTTGATTGGCCCTGCTAAATCTATTAATCAAGCTTGTGACGACTTCTTTTTTTGAATTATTACATTCGATAAATGTTGTTATAAAAACAATAATTAAACAGGAGATTGTTATCTTTTTCATTGGATTAAATATTATTTTAAAGGTTATTGCAGCTAACGTTTTGCAGCAACAAGAAGTTGGCGATTTTCACCACAAATGTTGATGCAGAGAACGAATGTTTGAATAACCACAAATGTGCCTGCGGAGCATTGAACCGCCAATTTCTTGCTGGTGCTGTTAGCTGCTGGTACTAATTGAGATTAACTCTTTTGAATTTTCCTTTTTTCTTAATTGATTAATCTGCTCCCTCATCTTTTCATTCTTAAACCTCTTCAACTCTTGTACATTATCGACTGAGAATTCAAATGGGTAAAGGCGAATTCTGTCCTCCGATATCAAGAATTTAAGACACTCCTCCAAACTATTATTGATATTTAGATTTGAATTTTCTTTAATTGCAAGGAACAGGTAGTAATTAATAATTTTCCCCCAGTTTCCATTGTTATTCCAATTCGCGATTGTCGAAGGTTCGGAGGATTCCTTATCTGAATCCTTGCCTACTTCCATATAAATCATAAGGTAGCAGATAAATATACAAAGTATCGTTATTTCTCGATGATTGCGATTATGCAGCATTGAAAACAAAAGAATATTCATCATGTTAACTTGCATTCTTCCTGAGCCAATCTTTTCAATTAAAAGCAATTTTATGTTCTTTTCTTTAAGTTGATTAACAACATTCTCTGCTTTCACTTTTGAGAATATTTCTTGCGAGTATTTCTGAAGTATCGACAATTCTGAAACAGGGAAGTGATGATTAGAAAATTTGCTCAAAAACCTTTCAAAATCGGTGAATGAAGATAGGTCCGTTATGGATTTTTCGTATATTGGCATTCTTAGATAGAATACCCAAAAGTCAATCGGTTGGATTTCTAGTAAGGCTTTGAGTGTATCAGGGTTGAGGTTGTAATTACTACTAATCAATGAATCCCAATCGTGATTCAGTTCGGGGTTCCAATCATTAATATTTCTTCTGCGCACTTCATATGGTAGCTTGAACAACAATGATTCCTCGACCCATTTTCTAGAATCATAAATAAGATGATGAATGACATCATTAAATTCACGTTCAGTTTCTCGAAACTTTGTTATTAAAACATTTCTAATTATTTGATTCTCATTCATATTGTAATTTTTTTTGATTGTTGTACTTGAAGCTAACATATTCATAGCCGTATCCGCTATCCGCCAAATATAAGCAAAAAACGGATTGTTAGCAACTTACAATTGCGCTATTTTTTTCACGCATTTCGGCTATTTTGCAAAGTACGATTTCCGTATCTTGGATCGGATCGCTTGTCTGTATCCCGGATGATAGATACTGTTTAATTGTGGATTGCAGTATTTGCTATTACTATCCCTAAAAGCAAGGGAAATTGTCCTTTTCGCTAAAAAATTTACCGCCGGTATCGGTGCCGGAGAAACTTTAGTTCATCGCTTTTCAAATAAAAAACTACCTTTGATAATATCAAATGATACTATCAATGAAGCCGCCGTATGATATTACACCTAAAATTATAACACGCATCCAATCCGTTTCGGAAAAAATCGGTGCGGTGAACGCCCTTTTCCTCAGCCGGCCAACGCCTCAGCTGCGAAAACAGAACCGCATCAAAACCATACACTCCTCCCTGCAAATCGAAGGGAACACGTTGAGCGAGGCGCAAATCACCGCCATCATCGAAAACACAAGGGTGCTGGGGCCTGCAAAAGACGTGTTGGAAGTGCTTAACGCAATCAAGGTGTACGATCGGTTGAAAACCTTTAAAAAAACGTCCGGCGCCAGTTTTTTGAAAGCACATGGTATGTTGTTGAAAGGACTGATTAAAAGCCCCGGAAAATACAGAAAAAGCGGCGTGGGTATCGTGAAAGGAACTGCTATTCAGCACGTTGCTCCGCCGCACGCAAACGTACCTTTTTTGATGCAGGCTTTATTTGATTACTTAAAAAGCAAGGATGAGCTCGCTTTGATCAAAAGTTGCGTTTTTCATTACGAAATGGTTTTTATTCATCCTTTTTTGGATGGAAATGGTCGGATGGCGCGCCTTTGGCAAACCTTGATTTTGATGGATGCGTATCCGGTTTTTGAATTTTTGCCCTTCGAAACCCTCATCAGCAGTTCGCAGCAGGCGTATTACAAAGCCTTGGCTTTAAGCGACAAAGCGGGTAAGTCAACGATTTTCATTGAATATATGCTGGACGTCATTGATAAATCACTGGCTGAGTTATTGAACTACAACAATCGAGTTTTGAAGGATATCGACCGCTTAGATTATTTCTTAAAGACCGGCGTCAACGTGTTCACACGAAAAGAGTACATGAACACCTTCAAAGACATCTCCTCGGCAACCGCCAGCAGAGACCTGAAGAAAGGACTGGCCATGCATTTGTTTCGGGCAAGCGGCAAACTCAACCAAACCCAATATATCGTTAACAAAACATCCTCACAAAGCTAAGGGCATCCTACTACCGCATCCCCATACGCTCGCGCATGATTTCGTTGAAAGATTTGGCAGCCACCTTGGGTAGGTCGCGGCGATCGCCCCACGATTTGCGAAAAAAATTCTGAAGCATAAAATTCTTCGTCGATGCGCCGCCTTTGTTCATGGTTTCGCGTTTCAGCATGGCTTTTTTCCAAAACACATAGATCCATTTCTCAGACTTCGAACTCAAATCTGCCTCCACCGAATCGCGCCGATTATATAAAAGCAGTTTATGCAACTCTATTTTCACCGGGCACACCTCGGTGCATTTGCCACACAAAGAGGAGGCATAGCTGAGGTGCTTGAACTCGCGCATGCCGCTTAAATGCGGAGAAATAACAGAACCAATAGGCCCGCTGTAAACCGTTCCATAGGTATGGCCTCCCACATTTTTATAAACCGGACAGGCATTGAGGCAAGCACCACAACGAATGCAGGATAGCGCCTGCCGCTGATCGTGCTGCGCCAACAAGTTAGTGCGGTTATTATCAAGCAATACAACATACATCTCCTCGGGCCCATCAAACTCGCCCTCTTGGCGAGGTCCGCTGAGAATGCTGTTGTATACCGTAAGGTTTTGTCCGGTGCCATGTGTTGCTAAAAGCGGCCAAAAGAGGTCGAGGTCGGCCATGGATGGCAGCATCTTTTCAATGCCCGCAATCGTGATTTGTATTTTAGGAAAAGCCATCGACATCATGGCATTGCCTTCGTTTTCTGTGATGGCAATGGCGCCTGTGTCGGCAATAATAAAGTTCGCTCCGGTAATCCCGGCCTCGGCTTGCTGGTATTTCTGGCGCAGCATTTTGCGAACATACGCCGTGATATCCGAGGGCGTGCTGTCCAACGGCAACTTATACACTTCATGAAAAGTCTTAGCCACATCTTCTTTTGAAAGATGCATGGCGGGCGTCACGATGTGATACGGGGGCTCGTCGCGTAGCTGCACGATAAACTCTCCAAGGTCCGTTTCGACGGGCTCTATGCCGTGTGCTTCCAGGTGTTTGTTGAGGTGGATCTCTTCGGTGATCATCGACTTCGACTTCACCACCGACTTCGCATTAGCGCGCTCCAAAATACCAAGCACCTCGCTAACCGCTTCTTCTGCATCTAAAGCCCAGATAACCTTTCCGCCGCGCTTGGTGAAGTTGGCCTCAAATTCCAACAGGTATTTATCCAAATTCTCAATTGTCTTCCACTTTATAAAAGCAGCACGCTCCTTGGCTAATTCCAAGTTGGCATACTGCTCCTTGCCTTGCTCCACTTTCGTGTCGTATTGCTTAAGATTAAAAAGGATTTTCTTGCGATGCGTCAAATCAAAAGCAAGCTCGTCCGCCTTGTCCAAAAACAGGTTCTCTTGATTTGACATCTGCTTTAATTATCCGTCTTGCGCTCCTTTTGTTGCGTCTCTTTATCAACAACAACGCGTTCTTTGCGGTTGGCTAACTCCCAAGCGGTATAAAACACCAGCTGCGCTCGCTTCGCCATCAAGGCATAGTGTATTTTATCTGGCGTGTCGCTTGGCTTATGATAATCTTCGTGCACGCCGTTGAAATAAAAAATCACCGGCACGTTGTTTTTTGCGAAGTTGTAATGGTCCGAACGGTAGTAAAACCGATTCGCATCGTTCGGATCGTCGAAGGTGTAATCCAAAGCAAGTCCAATATAGGTGTTATTGGCCTTCTCGCTCACCTCTTTGAGTCCGCTGCTAAGCATCGCCGAGCCAATCACATATACATAGTTGGTGTCGATGCTGTGTTTTTCATCGATGCGGCCAATCATGTCAATATTAAGATCTGCAACTACCGATTGGAGCGGAAATACGGGATGATTCACATAATAGTCAGATCCCTTTAAGCCTTTTTCCTCGCCTGCATTCGCCAAAAAAACCACGCTGCGTTCAGGACCTTTCCCGTCTTTGTAGGCCTTTGAAAAAGCGTTTGCTAAAATCAACAGCGCAGTGGTGCCCGAGCCATCGTCATCGGCGCCATAATAGATTTTCCCATCACGAACACCTAAAT